>JBDGPL010000001.1:0-4761 GCA_042219705.1 Halobacteriales archaeon
AACCCGTTCCTCGCCGAGCAGTTCAACCACATCGACGGCGGCGAGGAGGAGCGCGAGGAGGTCCGCGACGCCGGACCGTCCATCATCCTCTCGACCTCGGGCATGGTCACCGGCGGGCCCATCATGTCCTGGCTCGAGCACCTCGGCCCCGACCCCGACACCACGCTCACGTTCGTCGGTTACCAGGCCCAGGGGACGCTCGGGCGGCGCATCCAGAGCGGCTGGGACGAGATTCCCATCAACGACGGCGGCCGAAGCAAGACGTTGAACCTGGAGCTCGACGTCGAGACGGTCGACGGCTTCTCCGGTCACGCCGACCGGCAGGGCCTCGAGAACTTCGTGAAGACGATGAACCCCCGGCCGGAGAAGGTGCTCTGCGTCCACGGCGACGAGCGCTCGGTGCAGGACCTCTCCTCGGCGCTGTACCACAAGTACGACATGCGCACCTTCGCGCCGAAGAACCTCGAGACGTTCCGGTTCCTTTAGCGACACGAACGGGCCCCGTTCTGGATACCCTATCGACACCGGACTCGTGACGTCGGCCCCTGGAATCGGCCGTGCCGCTCCGGCACCACCGCCCGCTCCCGACGATGGGGGCCTTCCGCCGGCCCGCCCACCGGTTCGCGGGAGTCATTGGGAGCGGTCCCGTCGTCCCCCCGACGCGGTGGGGCGGCCAACCCGGCACGGGGCGAACCGCCGTCGGCGGCCGCGAGAGGCTACCCTCGGGCGGCGGCCACCCACGTGCCCGCGAGCACGATAACGGCCGAGGCCACGAGCACGGCCACGACGAGGCCGTACGCCACGAGCCAGCCGAACTGTTCGGCGAGCACCCCCGTCACGGCACTGCCGGCGGAGCCCACGATGACGAAGACCGTCCGCACGAGGCCGAAGCCGGTCCCCCGGTCCCGGTCCGCGAAGCCGTCCATGATGCGCGACTGGATGACGCCACCCCAGCCGAGCCCGAGCCCGATGACGACGACGCTGACGGCGACAACGGCGATGCGGGTCGCCACGAGCACGGCCGCGAACCCGACCGCCGACGTGGCGAAGGCCGCGACTAGGACGTGGTCACGGTGGAACCGGTCGGACAGCCGGCCCTGCAGCGGCAGGCTGACGGCCGAGGCGACGAAGACGAGCCCGAACAGGAGGCTGGCCGTGCCGGGATCGTACCCGTGGTGCTCCTGCAGGAAGGTCGGGAAGAACGAGAAGTAGGCCTGGAGGACGAACATGCCCGCGATGGCGATAGCGATGCTGGTGGCGACCGAACGCCGCGCCAGCAGCGACCGGAGCCGCGCGACCTCGAGTTCCTCGCGGAGGCGCAGGTCGGGCCGGGACGGCGGCGTCGGCCGGACCAGGACGTAGAACAGGATCACCGTCAGCCCCGAGACGCCCGCCGTGAACAGGAAGCCGAGCTGCCAGGCATACCGGGCGGCGACGGCCGTCATCACCACCGGAACGACCAGGCCGGAGATTGGTGCGCCGCTGGAGTGCACGCCGAGGGCGGTCCCGCGCTGCTCGAACAGCCGGGTCAACAGCGAGGTCCCGACCGGGAAGTAGAGCCCCGCGCCGACGCCGAGCAGGACGACCACGAGCGCGACGGCGGCGGCCGTCGGCGCGACGACGAGCAGCAGGCTGGCGACCGTGGTGACCGAGAGGGCGGCGATGACGACCCGCCGCTCGCCGTACCGGTCGGCGAGGACCCCGCTTGGGTAGTGCGCGAGCGCGAAGGCGACCCACATCGCCGTCAGCACGAACCCGGCCGTGGCCTTCGTCAGGCCGAACTCGAGGATGATGAACGGGACGACCGGGCTCAGCGCCAGGCGGGCGCCGAACTGCCCGAAGTTTGCCGCCGCGGCGAGCGCGAGCACCCGGTGCCGGTAGCGCCACTCCACGCTCGGCTGGGCACGGAGCCCTCCAAAGGGTCTGTCGGTCCGGCGTCGTCCGAGTCGCTACGCCGTCTCGGCGGGATCGACGACCTCGCCCCCGTCCACGTCGACGCCGACCCGGTCACACCGGTCGGAAAGGGGGCACGCTTCGGGGCCATCGAGGCACGCCGGGTCGCGGGCCGTACAATACTCACGTCCAAACTGTATACTTGCGGTGTGGCCGAAGCCACACTTCTCCGGCGGCACGTCTCGCTCGAGTACCTCGCGGACCGCCTCGTGGTCGGCATCGGGCGGCGCGACGCCGAGCCGGCGGTAGATGCGGTGGACGTGGGTATCGACCGGGAAGACGCCCGCCCGGCCGCCGGCGAACAGGAGGACGCAGTCGGCGGTCTTCGGCCCGACGCCGTCCAGGTCGAGCAGCGTCTCGCGCACCTCGACGGGATCCGCGTCCTTCACGAACGCGTCGAAGCCGGCCGCCCCGCCGTAGTCGGCGAGGACCCGCTCGGCCAGCCCGACCAGGGTCCGTGCTTTCTGGTTGTAGAGCCCGGCGTGGCGGATGGTGTCGGCCAGGGCGTCGACGGCCGCGTCGGCGAGGGCCGCGGCGAGGTCCCCGTCGTCCGCGGCCGCCGGGCCGCCGGGGCCGTAGCGTTCGAGCAGCGCGTCGTGGGCCGGCTGGCTCGCCTTGTCGCTCGTGTTCTGCGAGAGCACCGTCCGGACGAGGCACTCGAACGCGTCCTGGCCGCCGTAGGTCTTCTGCCAGTACAGCTCGCCGAGCCGGTCGACGACGGCCTCCGCCCGGGTGGCGGCCTGCCCCGGCGCGAACTCGGTCGCGGCCCCGCCGCCGGCCGCCCCGCCGGAGATGTTCTCGGCGGGTTCGGGGTCGTCGGTCATCGGATTGGGCGCCGGACGTCGGCCGACGTGGGTCGGCGGTTCGGCCGGGCGGCGAGGTGGTTCACTCGACGGCCCCCCACTCCCCGCGGAAGTACGTGAGCGCCGGGGCGTCCGGCCGGTGGACGCCGACCTCCTCGACCGCGCCGACGTAGATGGTGTGGTCGCCGCCGTCGTGGGCCGCGTCCACGGCGCAGTCGAGGTACGCTATCGCCTCCTCGAACACCGGGGCGCCCGTGATCGCGGTCCGGGTCCGCTCGGTCTCGAAGGGTCCCGGGTCGAGCTCGCGCATGTCGGCGAAGAACTCGGCGAGTGGCCGCTGGTCGGCGGCGAGCACGTTCACGCAAAACCCCGGTTCGCCCCCGTCGAGCCGGTCGTAGGCCTCGGTGTCGTGGTCGATGCAGATGAGCACGAGCGGCGGGGACAGCGAGAGGCTCGTAAAGGAATTGACGGTGATGCCGTGGGCCGGCTCGGGCAGGGTCACGACGGTCACGCCCGCGACGAAGTTCCCCATCGTCCGGCGGAACGCGTCCTCGGCGACCATGGCCGTCCCACGGCCCGCCGGGGTCCTAAGCTTGTCCGTAGCGGGGGAACTCACGGCGCCGCCGGCGTCAGGTCGTCACCTCGAGCCGCAGCTCGAGCGGCCGGCCGTCGGCGAGCGCCGCCACGAGCGCCCGTGGCAGGTCCGACGCCGCGGCGTCCGCCCCGACCATGACGGTCCGGTCGTCGACGTAGTCGCTCGTCCGGCCGACCAGCGAGCGCTCGCTGGCGAACGTGAGGTCGGGGTGGCCCCGTCCGGTGACGGTCGCCGTCCGGTCGCCGACGCGGAACTCGGCGGCGATGACGACCGTCGGCTCCCGGCAGGCCTCGACGAACGCCGCATCGAAGTCGGCGGGCGCCCGGTCCGCCTCGACGGCGAGGATGCAGTCCCCCGACGGCGTGAGGTAGTCGTCGGTGGTCACCTCGAACGTGCTCCCGTGGGTGGCGACGACGTGGTCGTGGCCGACCGCCCGGACCCGCTCCTCCATAGCCGCCGGGCGGCGGCCGCCGGCGAAAAAGCTCGCGTTCGCCGCCGGCGACCCGACGCCGTGGGACCTGTTGACTCGACCCAGCCGAAACCGCCCGACATCGCCGTGTTCGCGGCGCCGATGGGAGCGAAACGATTAACTTATCGAGGGATGTAGTCGGGGCCACCGAAACTGCGTCCGGCGTTTCGGCAGTATCGCCAAGCCAACCGATGAAGGGGAGCGTCCTTGTCACGGCTCGCCGAGCCACCGGGGAGCCCCTGCCGTCGGCCGCCGGACCGGGGATGGTATCGAGGTACGACTAACCATGGCAGCGGACGCGGAACTCAAAACAGAGCACGACATCGAACCGATCGATTACGACCGAAACGTCAGCCTCTCGGAGGACGACCTGGAGTCCGACAACAAGGGCCGGCTCATCAAGCTCGCCGGCAAGCTCCGGGACCGCCGGAACGAGCTCAACCAGAAGGCCTCCCGGCGGGCGAGTTTGCGGGACGACCTGAACGCCAAGACCCGCGAGAAGGTCGACGAGGCCCAGCACCACCGCGAGAAGCGCGACGAGCTCAACGACAAGGTCCAGGAGCACAAGGAGCAGCGAAACGAGCTCAACGCCGAGGCCAACCGCCTGTTCGAGCAGCTCGACGAGAAGAAGGCCGAGCTCGAGCTCGACGAGGGCAAGAGCCTCGACGAGCTCAAGGCCGAGATCGAGCGCCTCGAGTTCAAGCAGCAGACGGAGGTGCTCTCGCCCGACGAGGAACGCTCGCTCATCGACAAGATCGACGAGAAGCGGGCGGAGTACAAGGATCGCAAGGCCAAGCTCGAGGAGTCCGACGAGCTCGACGAGCTCCGTGAGAAGGCCCAGGCGGTCCGGGACGAGGCCTCGGAGCACCACCAGCAGGTCACCGAGCTCGCCGACGAGGCCCAGGAGCACCACAACCAGATGATCGAGGCCTACCGCGAGG
>JBDGPL010000010.1:0-10770 GCA_042219705.1 Halobacteriales archaeon
TCGCGATGGTGGCCATGTTCATCCCCATCGCGTCCTTCGTGTCGTAGGCGAACCGCAGGAAGACGTTCTCGCCGACGACGTGGGGCTCGACGGCCAGCAGCTCGCCGTGGCTCGTGGTGGCCTCGGCCGCCTCGGCGAGCGCGTCGACGTGGTCGCGGGCCCAGTCGGCGACGGCGACCGACGCCGCCACGCCCTCGGTCCGGAAGACGGGCGCGCGGGTCATCTTCGACTCGACGACGCGGGCGGTCGCGCCGCCGCTCGCCCGGATGACGCCCAGGCCGCGGTTGACGCTGGCGACGAGCGCGCCCTCGGTGGTCGCCAGCGGCAGGTAGTGCTCCCCCTCGACGGCGCTGCCGTCGACCGGCACGGGCCCGGCGACGCCCATCGGCACCTGGGCGGCTCCCACGAGGTTCTCGACGTTGGCGTCGACGTCGGACGCGGCGAAGCCGTAGTCGCCGACGTGGTCCAGGGCGGTCCCGGTCGCCCGGGCGAGGAGTTCGCGACGGGCCGCCGCCGCGGTTTCCGCGTCGGCGTGGTCCTCGAGCTCGTGCAGCCGGAGCTCGCCGTCGGCCACCCGGTCGGCGAGCTCGCGCGGGTCGGTCATGGCCGGCCCGTCGCCCGGCCCCGTCCTAACGGTTTCGTGCGCGGGGCTCCGGCCTCAGCCGCCCCGAAGCCGGTCGAGCAGGCCGGCGAGGCGGTCGATGGAGCTCGACGTGAGGAGGTCGACGAGCTGCTCGGAACGCCGGTAGGTCCGCTCGAGGTCGCGAACCTTCTTCAGGTCAGCCTCCGCGGCCGGGTCGTCGGCCGCCTCGAGTTCGTCCTCGGCGGTGGCCAGCGCCCGGGTCATGATGTCGATCTCCCGGCGGACCTCCCGCTCGAGGAACGCCCGGATGATGGCCCAGAAGTCCGTCTCGGCCTCGTAGTACGCCCGCTTGCCCCCGCCCGGAACCGACCGGCGGTGGACGAGGTGGAGCCGTTCCATGCGCTGCATCGCGGTACTGACCGTCGACTTCGCGTAGCCGCTCGCCTCGACCAGCTCGTCGAGGGACCGGGGCTCGTCGGCGAAGAACAGCACCCCCCAGAGCCGGCCGTAGCTCCGGTTGAGCCCGTACACGGCGGCGCTCCGCTCCAGGGCCTCGATGACCTCCTCCCGGGCTCGCTGGACCCGGCCGTCCGGAGCCCGTCCCGTCCCCCGCGGCGGCCCGTCGTCAGCCTCGTCGTCCATCGACCGTGCGTACCGGTCGAAAGGACTAATACGTTTGGTTCGGAACGTTCGGTAAATGCCGAATTTATCGACGAGCGCAGCGGCTGGCGACGACGGACCGTCCGTGACGCCCGTGCTCGCCGGGACCGGCCTCGAAAAGACCTACCGGTCCCCGGTGCCGTTCGTCGGTCGGTCCGTCGAGGTGCTGACGGGCGCCGACGTCGCCCTGGCGCCCGGGGAGATCGTCGGCATCGTCGGGGCGAACGGGTCGGGCAAGTCGACGCTCATGCGCATCCTGGTCGGGGCGCTACGGCCCGACGCCGGCACGGTCGAGCGCCGGGGCAGTGTCGGCTGGTGCCCCCAGGAGACGCTGCTCTACGACCGGCTCACCGTCGACGAGACGTTCGAGCTGTTCGGGGAGGCCTACGGCCTGTCCGACGAACGAACCGTCGAGCGGCGGGACGAGCTGGCCGGCCAGCTCGACTTCGAGCGGTTCCTCGACTACCGCGTCGACCACCTGTCGGGCGGCAACCGCCAGAAGGTCAACCTCGCGGTGGCCCTGCTCCACGACCCGGACGTCCTGCTGCTCGACGAGCCCTATACGGGCTTCGACTGGGAGACCTACCTCGCGTTCTGGGAGCTCACCGACGACCTCGTCGCGGGTGGGACCTCCATCGCCATCATCTCCCACCTCATCAGCGAGCGCGAGCGGTTCGACCGCATCCTCGAGCTCCGCGACGGGAGGCTTCACGAACGGGACGACCCGACCGGCCGACCCCGATCGGACGCCCTCGGGGCGGCCGACGGGCCGCGTCACGAAGCCGACCAGTCGCCATGACCCGGCTCGCCACCGCCACCCGACTGCGCCTCCGCGAGCTCACCCGCCAGCCGTTCACGCTCGCCATGCTGCTGGTGCTGCCCCCGACGGTTATCGAGATGTACGGCCTGGCGATGGCGTCGTTCCCCCAGCTGCCGTCGCTGGGGACCGACCCGAAGACGGCGGGCTACCTGACGGGGACGCTGTTCGCGGTGGCGTTCCTCGCCGGCCTGGTCGGGCTGTTCCAGGTCATCGGCGCCCGCCGGGGCGACGAGCGCGCGGCGGTCGCCGGCTTCCCTCGCCGGACGATGCTCGCGAGCCGGCTGGTCGCGATGGTGGCCGTCGTGCTGGCCGCCACGGCCATCGCGGCCGCCGTCCTGGCCTACCGCGTCGACGTGGCCGACGCCGCCCTGGCCGTCGGCGTCCTGGCGCTCGCCGGCCTCGTGTACGGCCTGCTCGGGGTCGCCGTCGGGACGCTCGTTCCCCGGGAGCTCGAGGGCTCCATCGTCCTGGTGTTCCTGGCCGACCTGGACAACGCCCTGTCCTCGGGGCTCTTCCCGGTCACGTACGGCGTCGACCTGCCCGTCCTCGGCGAGGTGACCGCCCCGGAGCTGCTCCCGCTCTATCACCCCCACGCCCTGTTCACGAGCGCGGTCCTCGACGGCTCGATCGCAGCGGGCCACGTCGGGCCGTCGCTGGCCTGGGTCGCCGGGCTGGTCGTCGTGGCGTTCCTCGCCTACGGCCGGTCGACGGGCGAGGGGTGGGCCGGCCTCGCCGGGAGGGTCGGCGGATGAGCCGGGGGTGGGTCCGGTGAGCCGCATCGGCGGCGCGTTGGCCGCCGGCGCCCGGGAGCTCCGGCGGACCCCGCTGCTGCTGGCCCTGCTCGTCTTCACCCCGGCGTACGTCATCTACGTCTTCACCCTGGTCGCCCCCGACGGCCCGGCCCGCCTCCACGTGGGCGGCGAGACCGTCGTGACCACCCTCCCGAAGGCCTTCCCGGCGTTCACGACGCCGATGAACGCCGCGCTGCTGTCGGCCATCGCCGGGCTCTTCCTCATCGGCTCGGCCGCCGCGGCCGATGCCCGGCTGGTCGTGGCGGGCTTCCGGGCCCACGAGGTCGTCCTGGCCCGGCTCGGCCTCCTCGTCGGCGTCAGCGGTGTCACGACGGTCGTCTCCGTGGCGGTGATGCTGACGACGTTCCGTCCCGAGCGGCTCGGGTGGTTCCTGGCGGCGACGGGGCTGACCGCGCTGGTCTACGCCATGGTCGGCGTGCTGGCCGGCCTCCTCCTCGACCGGCTGGCCGGCGTCTACCTCGTGTTGTTCGGAACGATGCTGGATCTCTTCGTCTTCCAGAACCCCCTCGCGACTGAGACCCCCGCCATCGCGGCGTGGCTCCCCGGCCACTTCCCGCTCGAGCTCGCCATGGCGGCCGGGTTCACCGGGAGCGTCGACCCGGCCACCCTGGCGTGGGGGATCGGCTACCTCGCCGCCGTGACGCTCGCGGCGACCCTGGCGTTCCGGTGGCGGTCGCGGGTCGGCTGACCCGGCCCACGGCCGGCGGGCTCCGCCGGTCCCAAACCGTTTTGCTCCCGAGCGACGCCACCGGGACCATGACGGCCGCCGCGGACCTCGTCCTGACGAACGCCGCGGTCCACCCGCTCGCCGGGCCCGACGAAACCCACGAGGCCGTGGCGGTCCGGGACGGCGCCGTCTGCCGGGTCGGCTCGGCCCAGGAGGTCGACTTCCTCGCCGGCGTGGCGACCGACGTCGTCGACCTCGGCGGCCGCGTGGTGCTCCCCGGCTTCGTCGACGCCCACACCCACCTCGCGATGCTCGGGCGGTACCAGGTCCACGCGGACCTCCGGGGGGCCGACGGGCCGGACGACTGCGTCGGGCGGCTCCGCAAGCATGCCGATGAGCCGATGGCCGAAGCCCCCGGCGACTGGATTCTCGGCTTCGGGTTCGACGAGAGCGGCTGGGCCGAGCGGCGCTACCCGACCCGCGAGGACCTCGACGCGGTGAGCGACGACCGCCCCGTCGCGGCCTTCCGGGAGGACATGCACCTGGCGTCGGTCAACTCGGTCGCCCTGAAGCGTCTCGTCGACGCGATGCCCGCCGGGGACGTCCGGACCGACGCGGGCGAGCCGACCGGCGTCCTGGTCGAGGAGGCCGTCGACGTCGTCTACCGGGCCATCGAGCCCGACCGCGCCGAGAGCGAGGCGCTCATCCGGGCGGCCCAGGCCGCGGCCAACCGGCGGGGGGTCACGATGGTCCACGACATGGTCCGGCGGTCCCACGCGCCGGCCGTGTACCGTGCGCTCGAGCGCGCCGGCGAGCTGACCCTGCGGGTCCGACTGAACTACTGGTCGGACCACCTCGACGCCCTCCGCGAGGTCGGCCTCGCGACGAACGATGGCTCGGCCCTGGTCGAGGTCGGCGCCATCAAGACGTACTCCGACGGCTCGCTGGGCGGCCGGACCGCCAAGCTGTCGGCGCCGTACGCCGACGGCGAGGCGACTGACGTCCAGTCGGCGGCCGAGGGGGCGGGCGACCCGACCGGCCAGTGGGTCGTCCCACCCGAGGCGCTGGCCGACCTCGCCGCGCGCGCCGACGACGCCGGATTCCAGCTGGCCGTCCACGCCATCGGCGACGCCGCGGTCGACGAGACCCTCGCCGCGTTGGCGGCCACCGACGACCCCGGCGGGTCGCGGCACCGCGTCGAGCACGCGGAGCTCGCGACCGACGCCGCCATCGAGCGGTTCGCCGAGCTCGGCGTCGTGGCGTCGATGCAGCCGAACTTCCACAAGTGGGCCGGCGAGGGCGGGCTGTACGACCAACGGCTGGGCCCCGAGCGCCGCCGACGCACCAACCGCCTGCGCCGCTTCGCCGACGCCGGGGTCCCGCTCGCCTTCGGCTCCGACAACATGCCGCTGGACCCGCTGTTCGGGGTGCATCACGCCGTCAACGCGCCGGCGGCGGCCCAGCAGCTCTCGGTGACGGAGGCGATTCGGGCCTACACCTGCGGGAGCGCCTACGCCGGCTTCGACGAGGACCGGTTGGGGACCGTCGAGGTCGGCAAGCGCGCGGACCTCGTGGTCCTCGACGACTCGCCGTGGTCCCGGCCCGACGCCATCGATGCCATCGAGGTCGCGATGACGGTGGTCGACGGCACGGTGGTCTACGACGGCCGCGACGGCGCCGGGTGAGGCGGCCGCCTACCGGATCATCGTCAGCAGCATCTTGAACCGGGTCACGGCGTCGACCGCGTGGGGGACGTCCGCGGGCATGACGATGGCCTCGCCCGCCTCGAGCTCGTGGGGCTCGTCGGCGATGGTGACCGAGGCGGTCCCGTCGAGCACCTGGAGGATGGCCCGATGGGGCGCGGTGTGTTCGGTGAGCCGCTCGGTCTCGTCGAAGGCGAAGACGGTGACGGTGCCCGACTCGTCGTCGATGAGGGTCCGGCTGACGACGGCCCCCGTCTGGTAGTCGAGGAGGTCGGCCGGTTCGAACACCTCGGCGACGAGGTCGTCGGTCCCGGTCTCGGCAGTCATGGTGGCGCGATTGTCGGCCACGCCATGTTAAGTTTATATCCCACGGGGCGCCCGTATCGTCGTCGGAATCGTTCTTCGGGCTTTCCCCTCGCGCGGCCCGATGCCCAGCACAAACGCTTTCTCTCCACCCTCGGGAATCAACCCCGTGTCACGACTCCTCGGGTCGGTCGCCATCGGGCTCGCCATCGTCCTCGTGGTGGTGGCGGCGTGGGTTGGCCGGCTTGACCTCGCGGGGACGGTTCTGGACGGCTGGCAGGTCGCTGTCGTGACCCTGCTCGGAGCCGGGGCGGTTGCGGCGGGGTCGTTCGGCCTCTACCGATTCGTCATCCGATTCGCCGTCGACAAGGCCGTCGACAAACGCCGGCGGCACGACCTGCGCAACCTCCTCCGGCTCGTTTTCGGCCTGGTCGCGGTGCTGGTGACGTTCGGCATCGTCACTCGGCAGTGGCTCGGCGTCCTCGTCTCGTTGGGCGTCATCGGATTCGCCGTCACCTTCGCCCTCCAGCAGCCGCTGTTTTCCCTCATCGGCTGGGTATATATCATGTTCAAGCGACCGTACGCCGTTGGCGACCGCGTCGCCATCGAGGATGCGAAAGGTGACGTCGTCGAAGTGGATTTCTTCGTCACGACGCTCTGGGAGGTCGGCGGCGAGTTGGTCTCCACCCATCAGCCCTCCGGTCGCATTATTACGGTCCCGAATAGCGTCGTGCTGTCCTCCCACGTCTACAACTACTCCTGGAAGGCGTTCCCCCGGGTCTGGAACGAGCTCTCGATCCAGGTGGCTTACGAGACCGACCTCGGATTCGCCGTCGAAACCATGGTCGCCGAGGCCGACGACTACCTGGGCGACGAGATGGCGGAACACATCGGGGAGTACCGGGAACGCCTCGCGGAGACGCCGGTCGACCTCGAGGTGGCCGACCGGCCCTCGGTCAACGTCGTCCAACGGGAGTCATGGGTCGAGCTCCGGCTCCGGTACCTGGTCCCGCCCCGTGGGGGCCAACGGGTTCGGAACACGCTCTACGACCGGATTCTCGCGGCCTTCAACGACCACCCCGACCGGGTCAAGTTCCCGGTCGGCCGGAATCGATGACGGCGGGGGCGTCGCGGCGGGCCCGTTACGGGATTCAGGGGACGGGTTCGAGCAGCGATTCGCCCGTCATGGCGGCCGGCACGTCGAGCCCCAGCAGCCCCAGCAGCGTCGGCGCGATGTCGGCCAGGCCGCCGCCGTCGCGGACCCGGTAGCCGCCGTCGTCGCCGGCGGGCGAGAGGTAGACGAACGGCACCGGGTTGAACGTGTGGGCCGTATGCGGCGCCTCGGGCGTGCCCATGTCGTCGGCGTTCCCGTGGTCGGCGGTGACGACGACGTGGGCGCCGGCGGACTGCAGCGTCGCGAGCAGCCGAGCGAGCTGAGCGTCGACCGCCTCGACGGCGGCGATGGCGGCCTCGTAATCCCCCGTGTGGCCCACCATGTCGGGGTTGGCGTAGTTGAGGACGAGCACGTCGGGGTCCTCGGCCTCGACGATCTCGATGGCGGCGTCGGTCACGCCCGGCGCGCTCATCTCGGGCCGCTCGTCGTAGGTCGGCACGTCGGGGCTGGGGACGATCTCCCGTCGTTCGCCCTCGAAGACGGCCTCCCGGCCCCCGTTGAGGAAGTACGTGACGTGGGCGTACTTCTCGGTCTCCGCGATGCGCAGCTGGGTCAACCCCGCCTCGGCGAACACCTCGCCGAGGACGTCCTCGGGGTGGATGGTCGGGAAGGCCGCCGGCAGGTCGAAGGTCTCGTCGTACTCGGTCATCGTGACGAGCTCGACCGCCGGCGGGTCGGCATCGACGGGCGGGTCGATGTCGCCCAGCAGGCGGACGAGCTGGCGCATCCGGTCGGCCCGGAAGTTCGCGGCGACGACGGCGTCGCCGTCGGCCACCGGCGGCCCGCCGTCGACGAGCGTGGGCTCGACGAACTCGTCCGTCTCGTCGCGGTCGTAGGCCGCCTCGATGGCCGCGACCGCCGACGGGGCCCGGTGGTCGGCCTCGCGGTGCACGATGGCGTCGTAGGCCGCCTCGGTCCGGCCCCAGTGCTCGTCGCGGTCCATCGCGAAGTACCGGCCGGTGACGGTCGCGACGCCGCCGGTGCCAGCCCCCTCGGCCGCGTTCGTCAGCCGCTCGAGGTACGGCCGGGCGTCGGTGGGACCGGTGTCGCGGCCGTCGGTGAAGGCGTGGGTGGCCGCCTCGACGCCGCGGTCGGCGGCGAGCTCGACGAGCGCCTCGAGGTGGGCGACGTCGGCGTGGACCCCGGCGTCGCTCGCCAGCCCGAGGAGGTGGACGCGGCCGTCGTTGTCGGCGGCGTGGTCGAACGCCCGGCCCAGGGCCTCGTTCTCGGCGAAGGAGCCGTCGTCGATGGCCCGGTCGATGCGGGTCCGGGCCTGGGGGACCACCCGGCCGGCCCCGATGGTGAGGTGGCCGACCTCGCTGTTGCCCATGCCGCCCGGCGGGAGCCCGACGCGCTCGCCCCAGGCCTCCAGGGTGCCGGCGGCGCCGGCCCCCCAGCACCGGTCGAAGGTCGGCGTCGTCGCGGCCCTGACGGCGTCGCGGCGGTCGTGGTCGGCGAGGGCCCACCCGTCGAGCACGACCAGGGCCGCCTGCATGTCGGGCCCGTGGCGGTCGGCCGCCAAGGAGGCTTCGCTCTCCGGGCGGCCGTCACCGTCGATACGCCGACGCGGGCGAACCGTTCCGTCGTCGGGACCGGGGAGAAGTCGTGGTCGGCGGTCGGTTCAGTCGGCGCCGTGGGCCGGGACGTACGCGCACTCGCGGCACTGGGCGTACCCGGACCGGGCCGGGCGTGCCATCGGGCCGCCACAGTTCGGACAGGTCATCACGTGTTCCATGAAATTTGGGGCTTATAAGTGTATGGTCCGGCGCTCCCGGACGCGTTTGATGCCCTAGTATGTGTAGATATGACAGGGCCGCCGCTGGCCGCCCTCGGGGCGTAGCTTTTTGCCCCGCTCGGGTCGAGCCCCGGCCGTGACGCTCGACCCGGTCCACTTCGACGGCATCGCCCGCCTGGCCGGGCGCATCAGCCAGGGCGTCGACGCCCGGGAGCACCGGGACTTCGCCGGGACGGTCTGGGCGTCGTTCCTCGACCCGCTGGTCGCCGACGGCGTGGCCGTCGTCGAGCCGCTGGGCGAACGCCGCCGACGGGCGGTCGACGTCGACGACGCCGCGCTCTCGGCCGCCCCCTTCGAGACCCAGCACGGCCTCGACGCGGGTACCATCAACCCGACGACGTTCACCAACGGCCTCGTGCTCGACGTCGCCCAGGCGGCGATGAGCGCCGACCCGTCGGACCTCGACCTGCACCGGGCGCGGACCATCGTCGCGACCGTCCACGCCAACGACGACACGGTCCACGTCGAGGAGGGTGACTGGTCGCGGTTCGACTCGGGCTACAGCCGCGAGCGCATCATCCAGGCGCCCCGGGTCGACCGGTTCGAACAGCAGGTCGTCCACGCGTTGAGCCTGTACCTCGCCGAGAGCGACCACGCCCTCGAGCACGCCGACGCCGTCGACGACCTGCTGGTGCTCGACGGCCCGCTCTACCCGAAGGGCCTGCTCGAGTGGGCGGGTCGGGACCGCCGGCTGGAGGACGTCCTCACGGAGGCGGCCCGCCCGCGGGCCATCCTCCGGAACTACCTCGAGCTCGTCGAGCGCTTCGTCGAGCGGGACGTCCCGCTCGTGGGCTTCGTCAAGCACCCCGCCGCGCGGGACCTGACCCGGGCGGTCCGGTCGACGGCTGGCCGGGCGCCGTGGGTCGACGACGCCGCCTTCTTCCGGCAGGTGCTCGCACCGGAGGACGGCGGCGGGCCCGGGGCCCGGCTGACCTGCACGTCGTGGTTCGTCTCCCGCGGCGGCGTGGACCGCGTGGTGTCGGCCGAGGGGGACGCCCTGGGGGTCGAGCGCGAGCTGCCGCCATCGGCCTACGAGGTCGCGTTCTTCGTGGTCTACGACCCCCGCGAGGACCTGCTGTTCCGCGTCGAGGCGCCCCGGGCCGTGGCCGAGGACCCCGAGACCCGCGAGCGGCTGACCCGGCAGGTCCTCCAGGAGGTCGCCCTGCGGCGGGGGCCGCCGCTCGCCGTCGCGAAGGCCGACGAGCTGGCCCGCATCAGCCGCGAGGAGAAGGCCGGCCTGACCGAGGCGCTGGAGCGCGAGCTCGGCGCCGACCGGACCCGGAGCTACGACGAGTCCCGGTGGGGCGCCCCCGACGTCGAGTACTGACCCGCGCCGTTGCGGCGGTGGCGAGGGCTTTTCTACCCGCCACACCTGGCCCCGGGTATGACCGACCTCGGGGACTTCTCGGAGTTCGAGGGCGATCGCGCCCCGGATGCGCCCGCGGACGAGGCCGCTGCTGAGCCCGAGGGTGATGACTCCGGCGGGACGTCCGACGACTTCGAGCCGGTCGACGTCTCGCCGGCCGGGACCGACGCCGGTATCGGCACGCTTGCGACGGCGGAGGGGCTGCGCATCGCCGAGGACGGCGACGACACCCGGCTGCGGGCCTACGTGACCGTCGGCAACCGCGCCGCGGTCCGGCTCGGGACCTACCTGCTGGCGCCGTACCCCGACGGCGAGACGCTGTTCTGCCGCATCGCGGCCCTGGAGTACGTCCAGGAGTTCCACGCCGACGACGCCACCGAAATCCACGCCCGGCGGGCCATGCGCTCCGGCGGCATCGACGAGCGCGATTACAAGCTCATGGCGACGCTCGAGCCCGTCGCGGTCCTCTACGAGGAGGACGGCGAGCTCCGCCGCCGGATGACCGACCGGGTGCCCAAGCCCGAGACGGTCGTCCGGCGGGCCGCGGACAAGGCCGAGATCAAGACCGGCCTCAAGATCCCCGAGGCGGGGGTCTTCCTCGGCCACCTCGCCGTCGGCGGGGAGGTGGTCCGGACGGCGGCCGAGCCGCCGACCATCGACTACCGGTTGACCGACGACTACGCGACCGGGGATCCGCTGGTGTTCCGGCACACGCTGGTCGCCGGCGGCACCGGCTCGGGGAAGACCCACGCCGCGAAGAACGTGCTCCGGCAGTACCTCGACGAGGAGCGGGCCTACCCCGTCGAGTCGGGGGCGAGCCGGACCGTCCGGCCCGCCGTCGTCCAGTTCGACCCCCAGGACGAGTACGCCCAGATGCACGACGACAA
>JBDGPL010000100.1:0-7279 GCA_042219705.1 Halobacteriales archaeon
ACGCCGACCCGGCCGGCGAGCTGGTGTTCGCGTCGTTCGTCGGCGAGGAGGTCGGCGGCGTCGGCGCCAGGGCGGCCATCGACGACGGCTTCGCCCCCGACTACGCGGTGGTCGGCGAGGGCTCGACGAACTACTCCGGCCCGGGGGTGACCGACGTCGTCGTCGCTCACAAGGGCCGCCGGGGGAGCACCATCACCGCCGCCGGCGAGGCGGCCCACGCCAGCGTGCCGGCCGAGGGCGAGAACGCCATCTACCGGGCCTGCGAGGCCGTCGACGTCGTCCGGGGGATCGAGTTCCCGACGGTCGAGGTCTTCGGCGAGCGGGTCGCGGGCAGCCTCGCCGTGACGGAGATCGAGGGCGGCGAGGCCTGGAACGTCATCCCCGAGCGGTGCACCGTCACGGTCGACGAGCGAACGGTTCCCGGCGAGCGGGCGCCGCTCGACCGCGTCGAGGCCATCGAGGGCGTCGAGTGGACGGTCGACCAGGACCTGCCGCCGATGGCGTGCGACGACGACGCCTTTGCCGAGGCCGCGCTGGCGGCGGCGACCGACGCCCTCACGGCCGGAGCGGCGGGTTCCGGGGGCCGGCCCGATGGCGAGCCCGAACTCGTCACGAAACCCCACGCGACCGACGCCGGCTGGCTGGCGCAGGCCGGCACCACGTGCGTCGTGTGCGGCCCGGCGGAGCGCGGCGAGGCCCACACTGCCGACGAGAGCGTCGACCTCGGCGTGCTGGAGCGCTGTGAGCGGCTCTACCGCGAGGTGGCCGAGCGCTGGCCGCCCGAGCCCGCCGGTCAGTAGTACGACCGCCCGGCGTTCGCGACGACGACCTGTCCGGTCACCGCCGCGCTGTCGGGGCCGGCCAGGAACGCGACGACCCCGGCGATGTCCTCGGGCTGGAGCCGGCCGTCGAGGGCCTGTTTCGCCTCGAACGCCTCGAAAGCCCGGTCGCCGGCCGGCCGGGAGGCCGGCGTCTCCGTAAAGCCCGGCATGACCGCGTTGACCCGGATGCCGAGGTCGCCCAGCTCGGTGGCCATCGACCGGGTCATTCCGACGATGGCCGACTTGGAGGTGACGTAATGGAGCATCCCCGGGACGCCGGTCGTGACCGTGTCCGAGGAGAGGTGGACGACCGCGCCGCCGTCCGGCCCGAACCGGGGCAGGGCGGCCTTCGTGGCCAGGAAGGGGCCCTTCGCGTTCACCGCCATGACCGCGTCCCACTCCTCGTCGGCGATCTCGTCGAACCGCTGCTGGCCGTCGCCGACCAACGGCGCGTAGTAGGCGGCGTTGTTGACCAGGACGTCGAGGTCGAGGCCCGCGAAGACCGACTCGAGGTCGGCCTCGCTCGTCACGTCCGCTTCCCGGAACTCGGCCGAGCCGCCGGCGGCCTCGATGGTCTCGACGGTCGCCGAGCCGTCCCGGACGTCGGTGACGACGACGTGCGCCCCGTCGCGGGCCAGCCGCTCGGCGATGGCCCGGCCGATGCCCCGCGAGGACCCGGTGACGACAGCGAGGATATAGGTGGGCGGTATCGACCGGCCGACGACTCCGCGGGCCCCGGCGTTCGGCCGTCGGGGCTGTTCCGCGGCCCTTAATGGTCGGGCCCCGCCACCGAGGTGGCATGGCCACGGACGCGAGCGCCGAGTCGGCGCCCGACGCTTACGACGCCCTGCTCGACCACTACCGCCGGTACGCCTCGCTCCGCTCGACCCAACAGCTGCTGTCCTGGGACCAGCAGGTCATGATGCCCGAGGGCGGCACGCCGGCCCGGTCGCGCCAGCAGTCGGCGATGTCGGGGCTGACCCACGACCTCATCACCGACGACGCCGTCGCCGACTGGCTCGACGAGCTCGAGGCGGCCGACCTCGACGCGGAGCGGGCCGCGGTCGTCCGGGAGATCCGCCGCCGGCACGAGCGGTCGAGCGCCGTCCCCAGGGCCCTCGTCGAGACCATCTCCGAGAAGACCACCGAGGCGCTCTCGGTCTGGGAGGACGCCCGCGAGAACGCCGACTTCGACGCCTTCGCGCCGACGCTGTCGGAGCTCATCCAGCTCCGGCGGGAGTACGCCGAGCACATCGACCCGGACCGGGAGCCCTACGCCGTCCTGTTCGAGGACTACGAGCCGTACCTCCCGCTCTCGACCGCCGACCGGGTCCTCGGCCGGCTGCGCGAGGAGCTGGTGCCGCTGGTCGACGCCGTGGCCGACAGCGGCGCGACCATCGACTCGCCCTTCGCGGGCGGGACGTACGCGCCCGACGCCCAGGAGGCGCTCGCCCGCGAGGTGCTCGACGTCGTCGGGTACGACTGGGACCGCGGCCGGCTGGACACCTCGACCCACCCGTTCACCGCCGGCAACCAGTTCGACTGCCGCATCACGACCCGGTACGACGAGGACGACCCCGTCGACGGCCTGATGTCCACCATCCACGAGTTCGGCCACGCCAACTACAACCTCGGGCTGCCCCAGGACGACTTCGGCACCCCGTTGGGGGAGTCCCGGGACCTCACGGTCCACGAGTCCCAGTCGCGGTTCTGGGAGAACCACGTCGGCCGCTCGGCGCCGTTCTGGGACCGCATCGCCCCGCTGGTCCGCGAGCACCTCGGCCTCGACGCGGAGGCCGACGCGATGTACCGGGCCGCCAACCAGGTCTACGACGACAACCCCATCCGGGTCGAGGCGGACGAGCTGACCTACCACCTCCACATCGTCCTGCGCTATGAGATCGAGCGCGACCTGGTCCGTGGCGATCTCGACGTCGAGGAGGTTCCGGCGGTCTGGAACGACAAGATGGACGACTACCTCGGGCTCCGGCCCGAGGACGACGCCGAGGGCTGTCTGCAGGACATCCACTGGAGCCACGCCAACTTCGGCTACTTCCCGACCTACTCCCTTGGCAGCGTGCTCGCGGCCCAGCTCGACCACCACCTCCGGGCGGACGTCGGTGACGTCGACGCGCTGGTCCGGGCGGGCGACCTCGACCCGGTCCACGACTGGTTGGCCGAGCACGTCCACCGCCACGGCGCCCGGTACACGACGCCCGAGCTGATTCGCGAAGCCACCGGCGAGGACTACACCGCGGACTACTTCGTCGACTACGTGACGGCGAAGTACGGCGAGCTGTACGGCCTGTAGTCGGTCAGAGCCCGGCGGCACGACTCGAAGAGGGCCGCCCTCATTCGTAGGGCGGGTCGACAACGAACCCGCCGACGAGCCCGAGCGCCACCTGCAGGTCGGGATCGGCTTCGATGGCCGCCCGGGCGTCCTGGTCGGCAGCGACCGCCGGCAGCGCGTCGAAGTAGCCCCCGACCCACGCGTCGCCGGCGACCTCCTCGCGGAGCCGCCAGAAGCGCTCCTCGGCGTCCTCGGCCGCCCAGTCCGCCCGGCGCCCCCGCTCCGCGTCGACGGTCCCGTCGACGACGGCCTCGTAGCCGGCCGCCGCCATCGACTCGTACGCGTCGAGCATGCCGTACCCGGCGATGCGCACGTGCCTGAGCGCCTGGTCCTCGGGGAGGTCGGGGGCCGAGTGCTGCCGCCACACCGCGAACGGCTCGAGGGCCGATAGCGCCGGCCGGTGGACGAACAGCGGGGAGACGTAGGCCGCGGCGGCCAGCAGGCTCTCTGCGGCCCACGGCTCGCCGGCGTCGGTCCGCTCGGGCAGCGCGCCGAGGCCGTCGACCGGGAACGGGGCCGGCTCGAAGGTCTGGTACCCCTCGACGTCCACCTCGGGGTGGTCGAGCAGCGCCGGCGGCACGCCGACGTTCCGGTACTGGTGTTTCCGCGCGAGCCAGGTGAAGAACTCGCGGTCGGGCGGGTCGGCCGGGTCGTAGACCGCGATCCCCCGCAGGTTGAGCGCGAGCGCGAGGTGGCGGGGCAGCGTCGACGGTGCGGACACCGGCACTCCCTCGCCTGGGAGTTCGCCGGAGTGTCCATTGAACGTTTGGGTGGAGGGACCGCCCAGTAGGCACCCCGTCCATCTATGGAACCGGCACCCGTAGCCTTCACTCGGGACCCATGGCGAGCATCCACGTGGGAACCTGCGGCTACCGCTTCTACGACCCCGGCGAGGACTGGCAGGACCGGTATGCGAGCAAGCTCCAGGCCTATTCCGCCGCGTTCGCGGTCGGCGAGCTCAACCGGACCTTCTACTCGCTCCCGCAGGTCTCGACCGCGGAGCGCTGGCGCCGGGAGGCCGTCGACGGCTTCGAGTTCACGCTGAAGGCCTGGCAGGCGATGACCCATCCCTGGCAGAGCCCGACCTGGAACGACCATCGGGACGACGTCCCGGACGACCGGACCGACGAGGTCGGCCGGCTGCAGCCATCCGACGTCGTGTTCGAGGCCTGGGAGCGCACCCGCGAGATCGCGACAGCCCTCGACGCCCGGGTCGTGGTGGTCCAGACCCCGCCGAGCTTCGACTGCACCGACGAGCACGAGGCGAACCTGCGGGAGCTGTTCGGGACGGTCGACCGGGGCGGCCTGACGGTCGCGTGGGAGCCCCGGGGGGACTGGCCGGACCACCCCGACCGCGTGGCGGCCCTCTGCGACGACCTCGATCTGGTCCACGTCGTCGACGTCATGCGGGCCGACCCCGTTAGCGATGGCGAGGTCGCGTACACCCGGCTCCACGGGCTGAACGACGACCCGTACGATTACGACTACGACTATACGGCGGCCGAGCTCGAGCAGCTCGCCGACCGGCTCGAGGCGCTCGCGGCCGACCACGAGCGGGTCTACTGCCTGTTCAACAACTATGAAATGTACGCGAATGCGACGACCCTGGTGGACGTTCTCTCGTCCTGAGGGCGGCGGCTGGGCTCAGGGCTCGGGTTCCTCGGGGATGGATCCCGACTGGACGCCGGTTCCGCCGGCCGACTCCGCGCCGCCGGCCGCCGTCACCTCCCGGATGGCCAGCACGTGGCGGTACGGGTAGAAGACCCGTCCCGCCGCATCGGCGACCCAGATGCCCGAGTCGTAGTAGTCGATGCGGTCGGTCTCCACCGGCGAGTCGACGCCGAGCTCCGCGGCGACATCGTCGGCCAGGTGGACCTCGTAGGACTGGGTTGGAGCCGCCTGTGACATCGTGGGTGGGTATCGGTGTCGTGGACCCTTGAACGGTGGTGCACGGTCCCGCCCCGTGGGAATCCGTCCGGCGGAGCCGGTTACGCCCGGCGGGAGGTACCTTCACGGCCTGCATCGGCGGGCGTTCGCCAGAACAGTTAAGTGGTGGTATGTCATACCGTACCATGTATGGCGACCGCACCGACCGACGACGTTTTCGACCAGTTCCTGTCCCGGCGTGGCCACGACGTCCCCGAGTCCTGGGACCGGTCGTATAACAAGAAGCAGTGCCCGGAGTGCGGGGGCCTGCACGACCTGACAGCGTCGTCGTGTTCGGTATGCGGGTGGCCCGGCCCGGCGAGCTGACGGGACCGAGGCCCAACGGCGGCGTTCTCGGCTGACCGGCCGGTCAGCCCGGCCCTCGACGTGTTCCTCGTCGCGTCACGCGAGCGTGATGAGCCCGGCGCCGACCACGATGAGCGCCGCGCCCACCACCACGCCCTTCGTGACCCGCTCGAGGTCGCCCAACAGCACCGCGGCGAACACCGTCGTGAACAGCGGCGCGGTGCCGGCCAGCGAGTCCACGACGGCCACCGGGCCCCGGTCGAAGGCTTCGAACAGCGCCAGTAGCGCTGCGGCCGTCAGGAGCCCGGATCCGGCGAAGTACCGGTAGGTGGCCCGGGGGGCATCGAGGACCGCGGATTGCCGACCCGTCGCGACCACGAATGCCAGGAGGGCGACCAGCGCAGCGGATTCGTTGAGCGTCACCGCCTGCAGGACCGTGACGTCCGTCGTGGTGAGCCCGAACCGCCGGATGACGTTCCCGACGGCGAACGCCAGGGCGGCCGATAGAGGAAAGAGGAGGTCCCGGATCGTCCATCCGGAGAGGTCGCCACCCCGGGAGCCGGTCAGGACGAGGAGGCCGGTCACGAGAACGACGACCCCGAGGCCGGTCAGGGGGCCGACGGGTTCGCCCAGCCAGACCAGCGCGATAGCGGTCGCGAACAGGGGTCGGACGCTGATGGCCGCCGTGTTGACGCTCGCCCCGACTCGGTGGACCCCGGCGAAGACGGCGATGCGTCCCAGCGCCGTCCCGACGAGCCCCCCGACGACGAACACGCCAATGGCCCAACGTCCGGCGTTGGCGAACGGCGCTCCATGGCCGAGGGCCAGGAGTGCCGCCCAGTAGACGGCGGCGTCCACCGAGATGACGACGATGGCGGCCTGCAGCGAGCTGCCGCCGGCGGCCATGCCTCGCTTCGAGAGGATGGGCGAGAATCCCCAGAGGACGGCGGGGACCAGGGCGAACGCGTAGACGGCGGCCGAGACCACGGCGAAGGGTTCGCCGGGCGGCGGTTAAAGCGTGCCCATCGGGCCGCGGCCGAGCCACACGGTTTATCCCGCTGCAGGCCTAGTGACACTTCAATGACGCAGGCCGAGGACACGCCGGTCACCCGCCTCTTCGGCGGCCCGGGCAGCGGGAAGACGACCGCGCTGCTCGACCGGGTCGAGACGATGCTGGACGAGGGGGTCGACATCGACGACCTGCTGCTGGTCTCCTACACACGCGCGGCGGCCGCGGAGGTCCGCGAGCGGCTGGCCGAGCGGCTGGGCGTCTCCCCCCGGTCGCTCCGGGGCAACGTCGGGACGATGCACGCCACGGCGTACAACCTGCTGAACCTCTCGCGGGGCGACGTCGTCGACGAGTCCGACAAGGAAGCCTTCTGTGCGGATTACGGCCTCGAGTACGAGGACGAGTACAAGAGCGGCGGGCGGCGCACGGCCCGGTCGACGGCCCTCGGGAACAAGATCATCGCGACCAGCGAGTGGCTCCAACGCACCAACCGGGAGGTGGCCGACTGGTACGACGTCCCCTTCCACTGGAACGTCGAGGAGGTCCGCCTCCCCCCGGACATCGATCCCCACGCCCAGGAGGGCAACAAGTACACCCCGACCTGGACCTCCGACGACGACCGGACGAGCGTCCCCGAGTCCATCCGGGCCTGGCGGGCCTACAAGGGCGAGGAGGACCTCGTCGGCTTCGCCGACATGCTCGAGCGGGTCAAGCAGCGCTCGCTCGTGCCCCACGTCGACCACCTCGTCATCGACGAGTTCCAGGACATCACCCAGCTGCAGTACGACGTCTACCAGGAGTGGAAGCCCCAGATGGAGCGGGTGCTCATCGCCGGCGACGACGACCAGGTCGTCTACGCCTGGCAGG
>JBDGPL010000101.1:0-8050 GCA_042219705.1 Halobacteriales archaeon
GGCTGTGCATCCGCTCGGTCTCCACGTTGTCGTGGATGAGGACCTTCGACAGGTTCAGGCCCATGTCGAAGATGACGATCTCGTCGCCGGCCCGCACGGCAGTCATCTGCCGGCCGACCTCCTCGTAGCCGCCGATGGTTGCGATTTCGATTTCCATGGTAGTCGCTCCGAGAGGAGCCGCCCGAACGAACCGTCGACGGTGGTCGTCGGCAGAGCCAGAGGCTCGCCAGCGCCCACGAACAGTTCCCTGGGCGACTTGACGCTCGGTTACCGCCGTTTTTGGCCCCTGACGGTAAAAAGGGACTGAATCGGCCGGGGCGCCGGCTGTCGGCCGGTTCCGGCGCGCTCGGCCCCGTACCGGCCGTCAGCGCCGCTTGAGCCCCGTCTCCGCCAGGCCGGCCCGGAACGCCATCTCGCAGGCCGGCGCGTGGCCGAGGGCCTGCTCGGTCCCGTCGGTCGGGTCGAGGGCCACGACGCAGCCGGCCCCGCCCGCCCCGGTGAGCTTCGCGCCGGACGCGCCGGCCTCACGGGCGGTCCAGACCATGTCGTCGAGGCTGCGCCCCGAGACCCCGAGGGCGGCGAGCAGGCCGTGGTTGACGTCCATCAGCCGGCCGAGCTCGTCGAGGTCGCCATCGGCCAGGACGGCCTCGCCCCGGCGGACGAGGTCGCCGATGGCCGCGATGGTGTCGCCGACGAAGCCGTAGTCGTCGGCGAGCGCCCGCACGTCCGCGACCAGCTCGCCGGTGTCGCCGGACCCGCCGTCGTACCCGACGACGAACGGCAGCGCCGGGGCCTCGATGGCCCGGCAGTCGTCACCCTCGACGCGGACCGCGCCGCCGGTGGCCGCACAGAACGTGTCCGCCCGGGAGGCCCGGCCGTCCTGTGCCTCGTACTCGACCCGGTAGGCGCGGTCGGCCAGGGTTTCCCGGTCGAGCTCGACGTCGCAGGCCCGGGCGGCGGCGTCGAGGGCGGCGACGGTCACCGCCGCCGAGGAGCCCAGGCCGGCGCCGATGGGCAGGTCGCTCTCGATGGTCACGTCGAAGCCGGCCCGGTCGTCGCCCGCCACCTCCCGGGCCGAGGCCAGGGCGGCGTCGACGTATCGGACCGCCCGCCGGACCCGGTCGGGTTCGGCCGACAACGCCGGGTCGCCGGCGCCGTACTCGACGGTGACGCCGTCGAAGGAGAGCGCGGGGGCGTCGAGGGTCACCCGGCCGTCGTCCCGGCGCTCGACGGTCGCGCGGGCCCGGCGCTCGATGGCGCAGGGCACCGCGGGCTCGCCGTAGACGACGGCGTGCTCGCCGAAGAGGTAGACCTTGCCCGGCGCTGACGACGTCGGCATGGCTCACCCACGGACCGGCCCCCATAAGAGTGCTTCCGATGGTCGGGTCGGCGGCGCGGGCACGGCTGTCGACCCCGGCTCGACCGGGGAGCCGGTCGCCCTCGGGGCGAGCGGCGGCGAGGCTCCGGGCGAAGCTATGGCGGGAGTTGGGACCGATTTGGGAAAACGGTCTTGACAGGACTTTCCTAACCGTCGCGTCGATGCGTCGACGACGACTCCTCCGGACGCTCGGCACGGCGGCGACGGCGGGCGGGCTGGCCGGCTGCATCGGCGGCGGGGGAGGGGATGACACCGCTCCCACGGAGACGACGGGCGCGACCGACACGCCGTCGCCGACCGACGCGTCGATGGAGACGGCCTCGCCGACGCCCACCGACGGCATGGCCGCCGTGGCCCTCGAGGTCGCCGACCAGGAGACCGACAGCCGGAATGTGACCGTCCCGGCCGCCGTCCTCGACGACGACGGCTGGCTCGTCGTCCACCCGCCCGCGGCGGGCGGGGGGCCGAACGGCGGCGTGACCCTCGCGACGAAACGGCTCCCGGCCGGCGAGTACGCCGACGTCGAGCTGCAGCTCGATCGGGTGCTCGCTGGCTCCCAGACGGTCTTCGCGATGCTGCACTACGACGACCCGGCCGACGGCGAGTTCACCTTCCCCCAGAACGGCGATCCGCCGGTTACCAAGGACGGCAGCCCCGTCGTCAAGCCCTTCGAGGTGACCTACACCGGGATGACGGCGCCGTCGCTCGCGGTGACCGACCAGACCTCGGACGGTTCGGCGGTGACCGTACCCAGCCTGGCTATCGACGACGTCGGCTGGTTCGTCGTCCACCCGGAAGCCGAGGGCGGCGGACCGAACGGCGGCGCGACCCTCGCGACGATGCCCCTAAAAGCGGGGCTGTACGCCGACGTCCTCGTCCCGCTCGACGAGCCACTCGAAGGGACCCAGACCGTCTACGGCATGCTCCACTACGACGACCCCGACGATGGCAAGTTCACCTTCCCGGCCGACGGCGACCCGCCGGTCACCAAGGACGGTAGCCCCATCGTGAAGCCCTTCGAGGTCACCGTCGAGGGCGGCGTGACCGAATCCCCGACGGCGTCGCCGACCCCGACTACGACCACGGTCGAGATGGTGAACACCACCTTCGACCCCGAGCGCGTGGCCGTCACTCCCGGGACGACCGTCGAGTGGGTCAACCGCGACGGCTACGGCCATGACGTCACCGCGGCCCAGTTCCACGAGGTCGCCGCCGAGTGGAGCTTCAGCCAGTCGGTCGCCGGCGGCGGGTCGACGACGTACACCTTCGAGGAACCCGGGGTCTACGAGTACTACTGCTCCATCCACGGCCGGTCGCAGATGTGTGGGGTGGTCCTGGTCGGCGACGTCTCGCTGGACCGTGATCTCCCGTGTGAGGGCACCGACGCCGGCGGTGGGGGCGGCGGAGGCGGCGGCGGGTACTACTGAGCGCACCGACCCGGCAGGGACACGGCGCGTCGAGCGAGCAGCGGCCCCGGGACCGGACAGCCCGGAGTGCGGGCGCCGAATCGAGATCGCCGAATCCCCGAAGCGCGTCGGGGTCCCGGTCGGCGAATCGGCCGCGCTACAGCTCCTCGAAGTCCTCGAGGGCGTAGGTCGGCTCGGCCCCGCGGCGGTCGAGCGTCTCGTTGGCGAGCAGCCAGTAGACGACGCTGAGCGCCTTGCGACCCTTGTTGTTCGTCGGGATGACGAGGTCGACGTTCGACGTCGTGTTGTTCGAGTCGCACATCGCGATGACCGGGATGCCGACCGTGATGGCCTCGGTGACGGCCTGGGAGTCGCCGATGGGGTCGGTGACGACCACGACGTCGGGCTCGATGTAGCCCTTGTACTGGGGGTTCGTCAGCGTCCCGGGGATGAACCGGCCGGTCCGGGCCCGGGCGCCGATGGCCTCGGCGAACTTCTCGGCCGGGTACCGGCCGTACTGTCGCGAGGACGTCACCAGGATGCCCTCCGGCGGGTAGTTCGCCAGGAAGTCGGCGGCGGTCCGGATGCGCCGGTCCGTCCGGGAGATGTCGAGGACGTAGAGGCCGTCGGTCCGCACCCGGTGGATGAACCGCTCCATGTCCTTCGTCTTCTGCTGGGTGCCGATGTGGATGCCGGCGCCCAGGTAGTCCTCGACCGGGATGAGGAGGTCGGCCTCCTCGTCACCGAGGACGTCCTCGTCGGCCGCCGGCCCGGTCGGCTCGGGCTCGTCGGCCGCCGCGGCCTCGTCATCCTCGGCCGGGCCGTCGTCGGGGTCGTCCTCGGCCCCGGTCTCCGCGACCGCGGCCGGCGGTTCCTCGTCGCCCGCGGGCGCGGGCTCGTCGTCGGGGTCGACCTCGACTGCCTCGGCGGACCCCGTGTCTGTGGGTTCGTCGTCGGTCATAGTGCCTCGTGCTCGATTCGGATGAGCTCGTTGAGCTTCGCGGTGCGCTCGCCGCCGACCGCCCCCGTCTTCACGAACGGGGCGCCGGTCGCGACGGCCAGGTGGGCGATGGTCGTGTCCTCGGTCTCGCCGCTGCGGTGGGAGACCACCGGCGTGTAGCCGGCCCGGGTGGCCGCCTCGATGGCGTCGACGGCGTCCGAGAGCGTCCCGATCTGGTTGGGCTTGACGAGGACGGCGTTGGCCGCGCCGGCCTCGATGCCGCGCTCGAGCCGCTCGACGTCGGTGACGAACAGGTCGTCGCCGCAGACGACGGTCCGATCGCCGACCCGGTCGGTGAGCGTAGCGTAGCCCTCGAAGTCGTCCTCGTCGAGCGGGTCCTCGAGGTACGCCAGGTCGTGCTCGTCGACCAGGTCGGCCATGTAGTCGACCTGCTCGTCCGGGGTGCGCTCCGCGTCGGCGTACCGGTAGACACCGGCCTCGGCGTCGTAGAGCTCCGACGCCGCGACGTCGAGGCCGAGCTCGATGGCGAAGCCGAACTCGTCGGCCACCGCGTCGGCGGCGGCCGCCAGCACCTCGAGGGCCGCCGCGTCGTCGACGCCCTGGGGCGCCCAGGCGCCCTCGTCGCCCTTGTTGGCGGGGACGCCGCGCTCGCGGAACGCCTCGCCGACCGCCCGGTGGACGGCCGCGTTGGCGAACACCGCGTCGACGGCGCTCGGCGCGCCGACCGGGACGGCGTGGAACTCCTGGATGGCCGTCGCGTCGGCCGCGTGGGCGCCGCCGCCGACCACGTTCCCGAGCGGGACGGGGAAGTCGTCGCCCCGGAACGCGCCGCCCAGGTGCTGAAACAGCGGGACCCGGAGGAGGTCCGCCGCCGCCCACGCGGCGGCCATGCTGATGGCGACGGCGCTGTTGGCCCCGATGGTCGAGAAGTCGTCCGTCCCGTCGGCCGCGTGGAGCGCCGCGTCGACCTCCCGCTGGTCGCCGGCGAAGCACTCGCCCTCGAGCCGGGGCACGGCGTGCTCGCGGGCCGCGGCGATGGCCTCGTCGGGCGGGCGCTCGACCGCCTCGTGCGCGCCGGTGCTCGCCCCGCTGGGCGCGATGGCGCGACCGAAGCCGCCGGACTCGGTGGCCACGTCGGCCTCGACCGTCGCCTCGCCCCGGGAGTCGAGCACCCGACGGAGCCGGACGTCCGCGATGCGCGACATCCTCACGCCGTCCGGCCGCGCCGCCGGTTGACCGTGAAAGGCAGGACGTCGGCGTCGTACTCCTCGGCGGCGATGAGGATGGGCTCGGTCTGGTCGGTCTCGATGAGGACCGGCGCGCCGTAGGCGATCTGCAGGGCTCTGGCGCCGATGATGCGGGCCTTCTCGTACCGGTTGTAGCGCTGGCGCTGCATCACTGGTAGGGCGAGACCACGTCGACGAGGTCGGTGTGCGAGACGAACATCCGCCGGCAGCAGTACCGGTCGATCCCGAGGTCGTCGAGCACCGCCGCGGGCTCCTCGTCGCCGTCGTGGGTGGCCGCGCGGGCAGTGAACTCGTCCCAGTGCTCGCCGATGACCTTGCCGCACGTGAAACAGCGGACGGGTATCATCATGGGTGGATCACCGGTAGGACTTCTGGTAGCGGGCCCGGGCGCCCGGGCCGCCCCACTTCTTGGCCTCGCGCTGGCGCACGTCGTTGACCAGCAGCGTCCGGTCGAAGCTCATGTAGGCGTCGCGCAGCTCCATGTCGCCGGTGAACTCGACGAGCCCGCGGGCGATGGCGGTCCGCACGGCGTCGGCCTGCCCGCTGACGCCGCCGCCGTCGACGGTCACGTCGATGTCGACCGCGTCGCGGAGCTCCTCGCCGGCGATGCGGAAGGGCTCGAGCATCTTCAGCCGCGACGGCTCCGGGTCGACCAGCTCGATGGGCCGGCCGTTGATCCGCACCCGACCCTTGCCGTCGCTGACCGTCGCCCTGGCGACCGCCGTCTTCTTCTTGCCGCTCGTGTTGGTTACCATGTGACGTTCGCTCCGATCTGTTCGCTGACGTCGCCCAGCTCGACGAAGCGGATGTTCGACAGCCGGTCCAGGCTCGTCCCCTCGAGGCGCTCGCCCGCCCCGTCGTAGGGGTTGCCCACGTAGACGCGGACGCGTTCGAGGGCCTCCCGCCCCCGCCGGGTCTTGTGGGGAAGCATGCCCCGGATCGCCCGCTTGGCGATGCCGTCGGGCCGCTTGGGGTAGTGGGGGCCGCGGTCCGAGCCGAGCTCGGTCCGCTTGCGGTACTTCTCGACGACGTCGCCTTCCTCGCCGGTGACGACGAGGCGTTCGGCGTTGACGACGGCGACGGCCTCGCCGTCCATCGCCCGCTCGGCGACCTGGCTCGCGACCCGGCCGAGGATGCAGCCGGCCCCGTCGACGACGGCGTCGGCCTCGAACTCGGCGACGCTCATCGCACCACCCGCACGTCGGTGCCGTCGGGGTTCCGCTCGATGGCCTCCTCGAGGCTGATGGCCTCGCCGTCGGCCCGGCGGATCTTCTCGGCCGCCGACGACGAGAAGTCGACCGCGGCGACGGTGTAGCCGGCCCGGACGACGCCGGAGCCGAGCACCTTGCCGGGGACGACGACCGTCTCGCCGTCGCGGGCGTACCGGTCGATGCGCCCGAGGTTGACCTCGGCGTGGGTGCGCCGGGGCTTCTCGAGGCGGCTCGCCACGGCCATCCAGACGTCGGCCCCGGTCTCCCGGGCGACGGCCTTCAGGTCGGCGACGAGCTCGGTCAGTCGTGGACTCGCGTGGCTCATTGGCTTGGGAAAAGGCTGGAGTGCAGGGAGCAGGATTCGAACCTGCGGACCCCTACGGGACGGCGCCCTGAACGCCGCGCCGTTGACCTGACTTGGCTATCCCTGCGCGCGAAAGCGGGTTGGCCGTCCCCGGTGAAACGGGTTTCGGTTCCGCCGGTCGCGCGGCTGGGGTCCGGGCGGGCGGTCGGGGTCGGTGGATTCGGGAACATGGGTCCGTTACAGCTGGACGGCGGCCTCGAGCTCGTCGGCGCGGTCGGAGAGGGACCGCACCGCCCCGGTCACCAGGTCGTCGATCGACATCGAGCCGTCGGTCTCGACGTGGAAGACGAACGCGCCGGGGACGTCCTCGACGGTGACCGCCCGCTCGGGGAACCGGTTCGTGACGTCGTTGCCGAACTCCTCGGCGGGCACCAGCTCGCCGTCGATCTCGACGACGCCACGGACGATGTGGGGCTCTCGGTCCTCGTACTCGTCCAGCTCGCCGTCGACCTCGACGCGCTGGAGGTGGCGGTAGCCGACAGCCACGCCGCCCTGGTGTTTGGCGTGGTCCCGACCGCGCCCCAGGACGGCCTCGGCCTCGAAGGCGAGGCGCTGGCCCTCCTTGAGCTCGATGATGGGGATGTTGTCGTCGGCCGGCCCGACCTGGGGGTCGCTGGACTCGATGTCGCCGGAGTAGGCGGTAGCGGGCCCCTCGACGTCGAGGGCGAGGGTGACCGAGTCGCCGGGCTCGAACTCCCCCGGCGGGGTCGTCATCGGCACAAGCCCGAGCCGGAGCCCGACCATCTCGTCGAACATCACGCTGGTGTTCTCGGTGATGCGGACGGTGTCGATGGCCATGGTCGGGACGTCGGCCAGCATCGCCCGGCGGACGCCGTTGGCGAACGCCGGCGTCAGCCCCCGGACGACGAACCGCGCGTTGCGGTCGTCCCGGTCGATGAACTCGACGTCGAAGTCCTCGGCCATCTCAGTTCCCCGGCCGCGGCGCGCGGCCGCCGTCGTGGGGGCGGGGGGTGACGTCCTCGATACGGCCGATCTCCAGGCCGGCCCGGGCGAGCGCCCGGATGGTCGCCTGGGCGCCGGGTCCCGGGCCGGTCCGGGCGTTCCCACCGGGGCCGCGAACCCGGACGTGGACCCCCTCGATGCCCCGGTTCATGACGTCCTCGGCGACCTGCTCGGCCATCTGCATGGCCGCATAGGGCGAGGCCTCGTCGCGGCTCTGTTTGACGACCGAGCCGCCGCTCGACTTCGCGAGCGTCTCGGCGCCGGTCTCGTCGGTCACCGTGATGATGGTGTTGTTGTACGACGCGTGGACGTGGGCGATGCCCCACTGGCCGCCGCTCCCGCCGTCCGATTCATCGCCGCTCATTGTTCGACCTCCGTCCGCTCGGGATGGAGCTCGTCGGCGAGCGGGCTGTGGGTGTCGTAGTCGATGGCGTCCTCCTCGTCCACCGAGACCGTGTACGAGGGCGTCCGGACCCGCCGGCCGTCGACGGTGATGTGGCCGTGGCTGATGAACTGGCGG
>JBDGPL010000101.1:8084-8580 GCA_042219705.1 Halobacteriales archaeon
CTTGCTTCGGGGTGTTGGCCAGCCCCTGGCGGTAGACGACCGTCTGCAGCCGCCGCTCGAGGACGTCCGTGACGTCCAGCGCCAGGACGGCGCCAAGGCCGTCCTCGGCGCCGAGGACGCCGTAGCGCCGCAGCCGGTCGAGGAAGGGCTCCTCCTGGCTGCCCTCGTCCGTGAACTGTGCCAGCAGGCTCCGGGCCTCCCGACGGTAGGACCGCAGCTCCGACTGGGCGCGCCAGAGCTCCTCCTTGTTCTTCAGGCCGTACCGGCCGATGAGGTCGCGCTCCTCGGCGATGCGGCCGCCCTGGAACGGGTGGTTGGGCGTCTCGTACAGCTTGGTGTTCGAGCCGAGCGGCATCTACTCGCCCTCCGCCTCCGCTTCCTCTTCGGCTTCCTCGCGGATGCGCTCGACGTTGACGCCGACGGTGCCCTCGCTCCGGCCCGTGGACTTCGTCCGCTGGCCGCGGACCTTCTGGCCGCGGCGGTGGCGGATGCCCTT
>JBDGPL010000102.1:0-13366 GCA_042219705.1 Halobacteriales archaeon
GCAGACCTCCCGGAGGTAGCTGTGGATGGAGTCGTGGCCCCACTCGGCGAGCTGCTCGTGGACCGCGGTGTACCGGTCGTCCGGGTCGTCGCCGAACGTGAACAGCGCCTCGGTGCAGCCGGCCTCGACGCCGGTCTCGACGATGTCGAGCACCTCGTCGGGCGCGAGCAGGCTGGCCTCGCCGGGCGGGTCGAAGTAGGTGCAGTACGTGCAGGTGTACCGGCAGGCGGTGGTGAGCGGCACGAAGACGTTCCGGCAGAACGTCAGCGCATCCGCGGGCTCGACGTCGCCGGGCGTGACCGTCAGCACCCGACCGATAGCCGCCTCGTCGACGGTGATATCGACGCCGTACTCCGCCGCCCCGGGGAGCATCGGTTCTGGCTATCCCGCCGGCCGGTAAAAGCCTATCACCGCGGGCGGCGCTCGCATTCGTTCGACCGCCGACCCGGCCACCTCGATGGTCTCGGGTCGCCGGACATTTGTACCGGCGTCCGCTGTTCGATTGATGATGGGAGAGCGCCCCCTCGACGAGGTCCGGGCGGTCCTCGAACTGTCGCCCGAGGAGCGGGAGCGACGCGGCCTGACCCCCGCCGACGTCCGGGACGCCCTCCTCGAGACCGTCGAGCGGGGGGACCGGGAGGCCAAGGTGATCGAGGACTGCTCCCTCCCGGCGATTGCGCTCGACCATCGAACGGTCGAGAGCGCGAACACCCACCCGGTCGTTTTTCGCGACTGCGCCTTCACCGGGGGCTTCAGTGCCGTTCAGACCGACTTCCAGGTGCCCCTCCACCTCGAGGGCTGTACCGTGGCCGGTCTCGACATCGAGGGCGCGCGGTTCGAGTACGACCTCGCCATCCGCGACGCCGAGGTGACCGGGGCGGTCGAGGGTTTCGAGGCCCGGTTCGAGGGCGACCTCGACGCCACTGGGTCGAGCTTCCACGCGTCGGTGGTGATGGACGAGGCCGACTTCGGCGACGACGCGAGCTTCGACGGCGCGACGTTCGAGGCCGCCGCCTCGTTCCGGGCGGCGACGTTCACGGGGACGTCCAACGCGCTGGACGACAACGCGAGCTTCGATGGCGCGGTGTTCGAAGGGACGGCGACGTTCCGACAGGCCGGCTTCGAGTTCGCTAGCTTCGCCGGGGTGACCTTCGCGGACCCAGCGGAATTCGAGGAAGTCCGGTTCGAGGGCGACGCGACGTTCGCCGATTGCGCCTTCCGCGACGAGGCGGACTTCGACGAGGCCCGGTTCGAGGAGGACGTCACGTTCGCCGACGGAACGTTCGACGGGGCGGCCATCTTCCGTGGGGCCACGTTCGAGGGTGGGGCCCGAAGCCTCCAGGACGACGCCCGGTTCGCCGACGCGACGTTCCGGGACGACGCGACCTTCCGGGACGCGGCGTTCCGGTCCGTCAACTTCGAACGGGCCGCCTTCGACGCGCGGGCCATGTTCGAGGAGGCCCGGTTCGACGCGGACGCGGACTTCGGGGCGAGCCGGTTCGCTGCCGAGGCGGACTTCGACGAAGTTCGGTTCGACGGCGACGCGGACTTCTCGGGAGCCCGGTTCGAGCGCGCCGCCGTGTTCCGGGGGCTACCTTCGAGGGCGAGGCCCGCCACCTCGAGCAGAACGCCGTCTTCGAGGACGTGCACTTCGCGGACGAGGTCGACTTCGACAACGCGGCCTTCACCTCGGCGAACTTCCGGGGGACGCGCTTCGGCGGCGTGACGGACTTCTCGGGGGCGGCGTTCGCCGACGAGGTCCATTTCGCGGCCGAGGCGGTCGGCGACGACGCCTACGTCGACTTCACCGACGCCGTCCTGAAGGAGGGGCTCATCAGCCAGCCGGCGGAGCACTGGGTACGCTACGATTTCACCCAGGCGAGCCTCGGCGACCTCAGGCTCGAGGCCGAGCGGCCGGGCGGCACCCGCGAAATCCTCGACTACTTTCGCTTCTGTAACACGGAGTTCAACGAATTCGACGGCCACGCGTTCGACTTCTCGGCCCACACCTACTACTTCGACCGGAACGACTGGAACCTCCACGCCTTCGAGGCGGCCAGCACCGACCGCGAATACGCGCTCGAGATGACGCCGGAGAACGTCGAGACGACCTACTTGAAGGCCAAACAGGCCGCCTCGGCCGGTGGCTACGTGAAGGCCGCCGGGGAGTTCCGGGTCCAGCGCCAGCGGTACGCCCGGCGGAAACACCTCAGCATCGCCCGGGACGCCGCGGCCGACCTCCGGACTCGGCTCGCGAACGCCAGTCGAGCGATCGAGAACTACTTCCTCGACGTGACCTGCGGCTACGGAATGCGCCTCGGGCGCATCCTGGTGGTGTTCCTCGTGGCCCCGCTGGTCCCTGGGCTGCTGTACGCGTTCGGCGGTCCGGCGTTCCGGACGGGCGCGGGCCAGCTCTCGTCGCTCGGCGTCCTCGCGACCCCCGAGGCCAGGGCCGTCCTGTTCAAGAACCTCTACTTCAGCTATATCACGTTCCTGACTATCGGGTACGGGGGGATCGGACCGAAGGGCGTCCTGGCCCGGATGCTCGCCGGCCTCGAGGTGTACCTGAGCGTCGTCCTCGGCGGCCTCGTCCTGTACGCGCTCATCAAACGCTCGGAGCTATAGCTCCGAACGCCTGCCGGGCTCCGGACGGAGTCATCGGCCGGTGAACGCCCGGAGCGTCCCGCAGGGTCTATCAGTCCAGCCGACCATTCCGGGCCATGCAGCTCACCACGACCGGCACCGTCGCGGGCGAGACCATCGACGAGAGCCTCGGGCTGGTCAAGGGCAACACCGTCCGCGCCCGGAACGTCGGGCGGGACATCACCCAGAGCATCCGGAACCTCGCCGGCGGCGAGCTCAAGTCCTACTCCGGGCTCATGACCCAGTCCCGGGACGAGGCCGTCGACCGGCTGACCGAGGCGGCCGAGGAGCTGGGCGCCGACGCCGTCGTCGAGGTGCGCTTCGAGACCTCGGAGATCACCCAGGGCGCGGCCGAGATTCTCGCCTACGGAACGGCCGTCACGCTCGAGTAGGCGGGGGCCGCCCGCTCAGGCCCGTCGGACGCCCACCCGGCCCGAATCGACAGCCAGCTCCACGCCACGCTCGCGGAGCCAGTCCCGGGTCCGGGTCCCCTCGCCGTGGACGAGCACCTCGACGAGGTCGGCCCGCTCGTCGACGTCCGTCGCCAGCCGGTGGGAGTCGACGACCTCGACGCCCGCGCCGACCGCCTTCGCGACGGCCCGGTGGTCGGCGAAGGAGGCGCCGTGGTAGTCGACCCGGAAATCGGGGTGGCGACAGACGAAGGCGTTGGTGCCGGCGCCCCGTCCGGGGGCGACGACCAGGTCCGCGGCCGGCGCGAACAGCCGGTCGAGGCTCGCCGGCGTGGCGAGCGGCAGGTCGGCCATGACGACGGCCACCGGCCCGTCAGCGACTTCGAGGCGCGCGTTTACGGCCGGCGTGAGGGGCCGCTCGTCCACCTCGACGGGGGCCCCGCAGTCGACGGGGGCCGTCGCGAGGACGGTGGGGTCGTGCCCGGTCGATTCGACGGCCGCCAGCACGTCGTCGAGCATGACGCGGGCGAGGCCGGCCCGCTCCTCGGGACTGAAGAGCGATTCGAGGCGGGTCTTCGGCGTGGCGGCGTCGAAGGGGACGACGACCCGCATCCCCTACAGCCGGCTGTGGGTACGCGTGCGGCGCCAGTAGACGACGGCGGCGACGACGATGGCGACGACGACGAGTACGCCCACCGCGAGCAGGATGAGCCGGTTGCGCTGCTGGGTCGCTTGGGCCTGCTCGGCGGTCTCGCGGGCCTGCTCAGCCAGCCGGACGGCGTTCTCGAAGTTCGCGTTCTCGTAGGCCGAGATGGCCGACTCGAGCGTGCGTTCGGCGCCCTGGTGGCCACCGGCGGCATCGATGGCTGCCCGCGCGTCGTCGATGGCCCGGCGGGCCTCCCGACTCGCCTGAGTGTAGTGGTGGGCGTCGTAGGACGCGATGGGTTCGCTCGTCCCGCCCTGACGGGCGAGCGTGAGCCGCGCGACCCGGAAGGACTCGGCCGGCTCGTAGGTGTAGTTCGCGATGGGGGGGACCGTTCCCGTCACCGTCACCCGTATCGTCGCCACGCCGGATTCGATGGAAACCGGGTGCTGGAACGTCTGGTTGTCGTAGGACGGCTGGGCGAGCTGGTTGCCGGCCTGGTCGACCACGCTGACCGTCCAGGTCACGTTCTCGAGTTCGGTCGCGCCCCGGAGCGTCCACTGCTCGAAGGAGGGGTTCTGAAAGAGCTCCGTGAGCACGACGGTCCCGGTGAGGTCGGCGCCGACCCGGCCCTCGTCCGGCATATCGGCCCGGTCCACCGACACGGCGCCCACCGCGCCGACCGTCACCACCAGAAGGAGAAGGAGCGCGACGAGGCTAAAACAGCGGCTCGAGTTCATCAGTCCCGTCGTCGACCAGCTCGCTCAAGTTCGCTTCGCTTTGCTGCCGGATCTCCTCGATGTTGTCCTGTGCTTCGATGGCGACGCGCTGCAGCTCCTTGATGCGGGGCACCTTCGAGACGCCCGAGAGCATGACGGCGGCCGCGACCTTCGACTCGTTCGGCAGCGGGTAGTCCCCGCCGCGGACCTCCATGCTGCCGGTCTGCTCCTCCAACCACTTGCGGCCCCGCTCGATGCCCTTGCGGTTGAGGTGCTGGGGCGGCCCGGAGACGACGACGAGGGCGCGCTCGGCGCCGTCGATCTCACACGGCAGCGTCAGCCGGCCCAGCGCCGCCTTCCGGATGAGGCTGGTGATCCGGTTGGTGGTGCTCGAGCTCTCCTCGAACTGGTCGGCTTGGCTGCTCGTAAACCGCGAGAGCAGCCCGCTGTCGCTCGCGGTGTCGACGTCCTCCGCGGCGTATCCGACGGTCGAGACGCCCCCGCCGGCGAGCGTGTTGATGATCTCCGAGGAGTCCACCACGGACTCGGCGATCTCGTCGCCGGCGGAGACCTCACCGGCGCCGAAGAGCACGCCGAACCGCCGGACGATCTCCTCGTTGATGGTGTCGTAGCCGCCCTCGACCGACTCGCCCGTCTGGCGCCAGGCGTCGTTGTCGAAGACCAGCAGGTTGTCGACCTCGTGGACGAAGGTCTGAAAGGAGCGGGCGGCGTTGAGGGTGTAGATGCCGCCCTCGTCGCTCGCGGGGAGCACGCCGAGGCCGTAGACCGGCTCGGTATAGATGCGCTTTAAGTGCCGGGCGAGGACCGGCGAGCCCCCGGAGCCGGTGCCGCCGCCGAGCGCCGCGACGATGATGAACGCGTCGATCTCGTGGACCGGGACGTTGTCGACGGCGCCCTGGATCTCGTCGATGTCCTCCTCGGCGATCTCCGCCCCCAGCTCGTTGTCGGCCCCCACGCCGTGGCCCTTCACCCGGGACTGGCCGATGAGCACCCGGTTCTCGTCGGGGACGTAGTCGAGCCCGATGAGGTCCGCCTTCGCGGTGTTGATGGCGACGGCCGAGCGGACGATGTTGCTCCGGGTCTGCTGGTCGTACCAGAGGAACTTGTCCACGATCTTGCCCCCGGCTTGACCGAACCCGATCAGCGCGAGTTTCATGGTGAGGCCATTCCGTTGGCATAAACGGACACGAGAGGTCCGAATAAGCCTTTTGGTACTCAGTACCACTCGGGTTCACCCGTTATGGCGGGATTTTCACCCGACGGGACCGGCTTTAACGCCAGGTTACGCCCGCGTCTGCCGGCCGTCGGCCGGGGGGCTGACGCGGCGTACTTAACCACGCTGGCCGACCGCCGCCGGCCGGCTCGGCCGGTCAGCGCCGGCGGAGGTAGGCCCCGAGGGTCGTCAGGTCGGCCGGGTCGACCCCGAAGGCGTCGAGGTCGTTCTCGTCGGTGACGTTCTCGTACCGGAGCGCCCGGGCCTGCCCCCGCCCGAAGGGGACGAACGGCAGCGGGTCGCCCAGCGCGAGGCCGAGCTTCGCGAGCGACACCGGCACCGGCAGGATGACGACCGACTGCCCCCGCGCCCGGTAGACGGCCCGGGTCACGTCGGCGAGGGAGAGCTGCTCCGAGCCGCCGATCTCGTAGGTCGCGCCGGCGTGGTCCGCACCGTCGACGCAGTCGGCCAACAACGGGGCGAACTCCTCGACCCAGATGGGTTGAAACCGCATCGTCCGCCCGCCGCCGGGCAGCGCCGTGACGTACGGGGTCGTCAGCAGCTCGACGAACGGGAGGAACTCGCCGTCGTCGCCGAAGATGATGGACGGCCGGACGACGACGCGCTCGAGCGCGGCGGTTCGGACGGCCTCCTCGGCACGGCCCTTCGCGCGGAGGTAGGCCATCGGGCTGGCGGGGTCGGCCCCGAGGGCGCTCTGGTAGACCAGCCGGTCGACGTCGGCGGCCTCGGCGGCCGCGACGACGTTCCGGGTCCCCTCGGCGGTCACCCGCTCGTGGCGGCGCTCGCCGCCCTCGGGCTTGAACAGCGGCGACAGCGCGACGAGGTGGACGACGGCGTCCATCCCGGCCACGGCCGGCTCGAGGCTGTCCGGGTCGGTGACGTCCCCGCGGGTCGTGGCGACGGCCGCCGGGAGGTCGGCGTCGTCCGGATTGCGCGCGAACGCCGTGACGTCGTGGCCCCGGTCGTCGAGTTCGCGACAGAGGTGTCGCCCGACGAAGCCCGTGCCGCCGGTAACCAGTACGTGCATCGCCTTCGACGCGGGCACCGGGCGGGATAAGGGTTGTCGCTCGTCAGGCGCGTTGTCGGCTCGGACCCCACTTCCCGGAAACGGCTTAACGCGGGCCGTCCCACCCCGGGCCATGCTGGTCACGCTGGAGGGCATCGACGGGAGCGGCAAGACCACCGTCTGGGAGGCGCTCCGCGAGTCGCGGCCGGGGGCGACGTTCACCCAGGAGCCAACCGAGACGTGGTACGGCGACGCCGTCCGCCGGTCGCTCGCCGACGACGACGCCGACCCCGTCGCCGAGCTCTTCCTCTACACGGCGGACCACGCCGCCCACCTCGCCGAGACGGTCCGCCCGGCCCTCGACCGCGGCGACCTGGTCGTCTCCGACCGGTATTCCGACTCTCGGTACGCCTACCAGGCCGCGAGCCTGGCCGGCCGGCTCGACCGCCCGCTCGAGTACATCATCGGCGTCCACGATCCCTGGACCCGGCCCCCGGACGCCACGCTCTACTTCGACGTCGACCCCGAGACCGGGGCGGCGCGGAGCGACGCGGCCAACAAGTTCGAGCAGGCGTCGTTCCTCGCCGCGGTCCGCGAGCAGTACGAGCGGCTCATCGACGCCGAGCCCGACCGGTTCGTCCGCATCGACGCTGCCCGACCCATCGAGGACGTCGTGGCCGCCGCCGAGCACGCCCTGGCCGAGCTGGGGGTCTGACCGCCGGGCCGGCTACGACTCCTCCGGGGCCGGGAGCTCGACTGCCTCGGGCGGCGGCATCCAGAGGTAGTCGACGGCCAGCCCCAGGGCGAGGGGGACGGCCACGAGGACGAACAGCGCGGCCGTCGGACTGCCGAGGTCGGGCCCCAGCCCCAGCCAGCCGGAGAGGACGAGGGTCGAGCCGACCAGGAGGAGCGGGACGACGCCGAGGGCGACGACGACCGGCGCCCACCGCGACGCGAGCCGCACCCTGAGCAGCCGGACGGCGACGGCGGCCACGAGGGTATGGCCGGCGACGATGACGGCCAGCCCCGCCGTCTCCAGGACGCCCACCATGGCGGCGCCTCGACGCGGGCGCCCTTTGGCGTATCGGAAGGCCCATGGGCGGGCCCGTCGACCGCCGGGACATGCACCGGGTCATCGGGGAACGGGGCCTCGAGGAGACGTCCTACGGCGCCGAGGCGGCGCGGGCCATGTTCGAGGACATGGTCCGGGCCAGGCGGTTCGACGAGCGGGCGCTGGCCCTGCAGCGCCGCGGGTGGATGAGCGGCTACCCGCCGTTCCGGGGCCAGGAGGCCTCCCAGGTCGGGGCCGCCCACGCCATGGCGGCCGACGACTGGCTCGTGCCGACCTACCGACAGAACGCCCTGCAGATCGCCCGCGGCGTCTCGATGCAGGACCTGCTGCTGTTCCGGCGGGGCTTCCCGGAGTTCCAGAGCGGCCGGGAGGTGCCGGTCTTCCCGCAGGTCGTGCCCATCGCCACCCAGCTCCCCATCGCCGCCGGCATCGGGATGGCGGCCGACCGCTCCGGGACCGACGAGGCCGTGCTGGCCTGTTTCGGCGACGGGGCGACCTCGGAGGGCGACTTCCACGAGGGCCTGAACTTCGCGGGCGTGTTCGGCGCGCCGGTCGTCTTCTTCTGTGAGAACAACGGCTGGGCCATCTCGATGCCGAGCCGGCGACAGACCGCGAGCGACACCATCGCGCAGAAGGCCCAGGCCTACGGCTTCGACGGTATGCGGGTCGACGGCAACGACCCGCTGGCGGTCCGGGAGGCGGTCGAGCGGGCCCTCGAGCGGGCCCGGTCCGGCGAGCCGGTCCTCGTCGAGTCGCTGACCTACCGCCAGGGCGCCCACACGACCGCCGACGACCCCGACCGGTACCGGGACGACCCCGACCACCTCCCGGACTGGCGGACCGCCGACCCCGTCGAGCGGTTCGAGGGCTACCTCCGGGACGCGGGCGTGATCGACGACGGCTTCGTCGAGGCGGCCCACGAGTCGGCCGACGAGGAGCTCGCGGCAGCGGTCGAGGCGGCCGAGGAGACGCCGAACGAGCCGCCGAGCGCCATCTTCGACTCGGTGTACGCCGACCTGCCGCCTCGGCTGCGCGAGCAGCGCGCGTGGCTCGAGACGTACGAGGGGGAGTGAGGGCGGCCGTCTCCCGAGCCCAAGGACGACGGCCCGTCGACGCCGCCGGACGGCCTCAGTCCAGCGCGATGTACGTCTTCGTGTCCAGGACGCCCGCCAACCCCTGGATGCCCGAGGAGGCCGTGTGGAGCACGTCGTAGACCTCCTCGGCCTCGACCTCGGCGATGACGTCGAACTCGCCGGCCACGACGTGGGCCTCGGTCACGCCGTCGACCTCGCGGACGGCCGCCACCGCGTCCTCCGACTGCCCGGCCTCGGTCTTTGCCAGCACGACGGCGCGAACCATGCAGACGGGTTCTCAACCGGCGGCCAAAAACCTTTCCCGGCGGGTGATTCCGGCTGCCGCTGACCGGTCCCGAACCGCCGGGCGCAGGGGCCGCCCGGACCGACGGCCGGGCGTCGGTGTTTCGCCTACACTTATGTCCCACGGGCTCCGACGTTGAGACCGCATGCGGTTCGTCATCGTCGGCGCGGGGCGGGTCGGGCTGCGGACCGCCAGAATCATCGCCGAGTCGGGCCACGAGGTCACCCTCGTCGAGGAGGACCCGTCGAAGGTCGCCCGGGCCGAGAAGCGGGGCTACGCCGTCGTCGAGGGCGACGGCTCCCGGGAGGAGCCCCTGCTCGAGGCCGGCATCGAGGCGGCTGACGCCCTCGGCGCGCTGACTGGCGACCTCAACGCGAACTTCGCGGCGTGCATGATCGCCAAGCACTACGGCTGTCGGACGGTCATGCGCATCGACGAGGACTACCGCGAGGACATCTACCGGGAGTACGCCGAGGAGGTCGACGAGCTCATCTACCCCGAGCGGCTCGGCGCCATCGCCGCGAAGAACGCCATCCTCGGCGGGAACGTCCGGGCCATCGCCGACGTCGCGACGAACCTCCAGGTGCTCGAGCTGACGGTCACCGAGGACTCGCCGATGCTCGGCTACACCATCGGCGAGCTCGAGCTCCCCGGCGACGCGATGGTGCTCGCGTTCGGCAAGCGCGACGCGCCGATGGGCATCCCGCTCGAGGACGACTCGCTGGAGGCCGGCGACCGGCTCGCGGTGCTGGCCGACTTCGAGGTGCTCGAGGACGTCCACCGCATCATCGTCGGCAGCACGAACCTGGCCATCGCCGGAGGGACGTGAACATGGTCACCGCATACGTTATGGTCAAGGCGCTGACGGGCGAGGCGGACCGGATCAAGCAGGACATCGAGGCCATCGACGGCGTGCTCGAGGTGCACATCGTCGCCGGCGACGTCGACCTCATCGCGAAGCTCGACGTCGAGTCGCCGGGTGACGTCAAGGCCATCGCCGCCGACCAGATCCACGGCGTCGAGGGCGTCGACAGCACCCAGACCTACATCGCGATGGACTGACGGGGCCGGCGGCCCTGCCGGCCACCGGCTATCGACCGCCGAGAGCCATCGCCGACGGAGCCGGCTCAGGGCGCCCCGGCCAGCACGAACGTGCTCTCGGCATCGCCGTTCTGGATCTGCCGGGTCGAGCCGGGGTCGATGCGGACCGCGTCGCCCGCGGCGAGGTCGACGGCCTCGCCGTCGACGGTCACCGTCGCCTCGCCGTCGACGAGCAGGTAGACCTCCTCGTGGCCGCGGTCGGCGTGGTCGTGGGCCTTCCCGCTCCAGCCGGGCGGGCACTCGACGACCGTCAGGCCGAGCTGCTCGCACTCGAGGGGATCTCGGAGGAAGTGCATCGCGTCGGCCACGGGCTCGACGTCGGCGTAGTTGACCCTGGTGTAGGCCATGTCGGCCCCGTACGTGGCCGGGCGACAAAAGCCTCGCCCGGGTCAGCCCCCGGTGGCCGCCCCCGAGCGTTCGTAGGCCCGCTCGAGCAGGCCGCTGACCGGCTCCCGGTAGGTGTAGCCCGGGATGACGCCCTCGACGTAGGTGCCCTCGACGTACCCCACCAGCGCGGCGGCGTCCTCGGCCCCCAGGTCGGGCCGGTCGGCCACGAACGACGCCTCGACGGCGACGGTCTGCCCCCGCTCGTCGAGCTCGACGGTTGGCGGAGCCGGCTCGCTTCGGAGCGCCCCGTCGAGGTCCTCGAGCCGGCGTTCGAAGGTCTCGAACCACCCCGCCTCGACGACGTCGGCGACCGTCTCGCCGGCGACGACCGCGTCGAGGGTCGGCAGCGACAGCTCGAGCACGTAGCGGACCCCCTGGTCGGCGTCCTCGAGGCTGACGGTCGCGTCGAACGGGGTCGCCGTCGCCACGAACGACCCGTCGCGGCGCTCGAAGCCGTCGTGGGCGGCGAGGGCGCGGTCGGCGGCTGACAGCCGGTCCGGCATCGGCCGGACCCAGGCGGCCGCCGGCCAAAAGCGCCCCGGCCTACCGCTCGATGAGGACCTCGCGGAGGCCCGAGGTCACCTCGTCGAACCGCCGGGTGGTCAGGCCGTCGGAGGTCAGGAAGACGCCGTCGTGCTCCGTGGTGAACCGGACCAGGTAGCCGTTCTCGAACACGCGGATGGTGTACTTATAGCGGCCCAGCTCGGTCTCGGAGTAGGAGCCCTCGGTGACCTGAAAGCCGTACCACTCGTTGCCGATGAACGTCGTGAGGTCGGCGTCCTGGGACAGGTCGTCCCTGAGGTACAGCTGTTCGTAGTCGTCCCGGGTGAAGTAGGTGACCGACCGGAGGTGGTCGCCCAGCCCCGTCCGACACAGCGTGACGATGGTGTCGGCGAGGTCCTCGTTGAGCAGCTGGCTGGCCATTGTCGGACGTGGGTCGGGGAAGGCCCATAAGTCCGCCGGGAGGGCGGCAGACGGCGCCGACGCCGGTCCCTTCTTGTCCACCCCCGCCCTGGCCAGACGCATGACCGACGCCGACGACCCCGCCGTGACGGCCGAGCGGCCGGACAGCCCCGTCGCGGTCGAGGGGACCGACCACATCACCGTCACCGGCAGCAACGTCGAGGACACCGTCGCGTTCTACCGGGACCTGCTGGGCATGCCGCTGGTCCTGCGGCAGCCCAACCTCGACCAGCCCGAGCTCACCCACCTGTTCTTCGACACCGGCGACGGCCGCGTCCTCACCTTCTTCGTCGACGAGTCCCGGCCCTCCCGGGACACGCCGCCCCGGCCCGACGTGGGGCAGGTCCACCACCTCGCCTTCAAGGTGGCCGCCGAGCGGCTGGCCGACGTCGAGGCCGGCCTCGAGGACGCCGGCTACCGCTACAGCGAGTTCGACCGGGGGGCGTTCCACTCGCTGTACACCCGGGACAACAACGGCCTGACCGTCGAGCTGGTCGCGGACAAGTGGCCCGTGCCGGACGACCGGCGGGGCGAGGTGCTCGCGCTGGCCCACAAACACCGGGTCGAGGCCGGCGACGAGTTCGTCGACGACGAGCACATGCAGGCGGCCGTCGACGAGCTCGGCCTGGACGTCGAGCGCAAGCCGGTCCCCGAGGCGCCGGCCGGGACGGGCGTCGACCGGTGAGCGACCTCGGCCTGGGGTACTCCATCACCTCGGCGTTCTCGCGGCAGCGGCCCGCCCGGGACTACGCCGCGGCGGTCCTCGACCGGGCCCGGAGTGCCGCCGACGCGGGCTACGACCTCGTCGAGGCGGGCGACCACCACGCCACGGGCGGCTTCGGCTACCTCCAGAACGTGCCGATGGCCGCCCGGCTCGCCGGGGAGTTCGACCGCGTGGCCGCCATGTTCCTGCTCCCGCTGTACCACCCCGTCCTCGTCGCCGAGCACGTCGGCACCCTCGACGCCCTCGTCGAGGACGTCGACTTCTGGTGTGCGGTCGGCGGCGGCGCGGCCGCCTTCTCCGCGTTCGACGTCCCCCTCGACGAGCGGGCCGCCCGGTTCGAGGAGGGGCTGGCCATCCTCGATGCGCTCTGGGACCGAGACGGCGTGTCGTTCGACGGCGAGTTCTACGGCCTCGACGACGTCTCGGTCAACCCGAAGGCCGACCCCCGGGTCTGCATCGGCGGGACGGCCGAACCCGCGGTTCGCCGGGCGGCCCGGCTGGGCGACGCCTGGGTCGCCAACGCCGACGTCCCGCTAGCGGGCGTCGAGGAACGCGTCGGCTGGCTGGCCGACGAGGGTTCCCCGGACCTCGACGTCGTCGTCCGTCGGGACGCCCTGGTCCTCGAGGACGGCGAGGCCGCCGAGGCCGCGGCCGCCGAACGCCTTTCGGGCGGCTACCGGGGCTGGCCGGCCGACGCCGACTGGGTGCTCGCCGGCGACGCGACGTCGGTCGCCGCCGACCTCGAGGCCCTCGACGCCGCCGGGGCCGACGAGGTCGTCGTCCGGCCCATGTCGGACACGCACGCCGAGGAGACGCTCCGCGGGGTCGCCCGGGCCCGCGAGCTGGCGTAGCCCCGACGGCCCGCCCGGGCCCGACTGGTAGCCTTAAGGCCGGGCCGACCGGAGCCGTCACGGATGGATGGCGCCCGCCGCGACCGGGTCCTGCTCGCGGGGGTCGTCTTCGCCGTCCTCTTCGCCCAGGTGCTGCTCTACCCGGGTATTCCCGACCTGGTCGCGGCGCTCGGGGCGACCACGACGGCGCTGGACGCCGGCATGTGGTTCCTCGC
>JBDGPL010000103.1:0-3892 GCA_042219705.1 Halobacteriales archaeon
GGGCGCGAACTCGGGATCGCCGCAGGTCTACCGGCGCCGCCGGCGAGGCGTCCGATGTCGGCGGCGGTCGGCCGTGTCCCAAGTGCGACGGCCGGGGGACGTTCGTCCACGTCATCGACACCGCCCGCGGCCGCACGCGCCGGCTCGAGCCCTGCGAGCGGTGTGGCGGGTCGGGGTCGGTCGCGTCCTGAGCCCCGGCCCGGAGACCGGAACGGTTTCAACCGGCCCGGGAATCGCCCGGACCGATGGCCGACCGCGGGACCGACGACGGGATCTCCTACCGCGCCCTGGTCACCGACCCGGCCCTCGTCGCCGTCTTCCTCATCAGCGGCGGGGCGGCCCTCGGGGTCAACGGCATTCCCGTCGCGCTGCCGGTCGTCGGCGAGACGTTCGCGCTTTCCGAGGCCTGCATCGGCCTCGTGATGACCGCGTTCTCGCTGCCGGTGCTCCTCGTCATCCCGGTCCTCAGCGTGGTCGCGGACATGTACGGCCGCCGGGCCGTGGCGCTGCCCTCGCTGGTGGTTCTGGGAATCGCCGGGCTCGCGACGATGGCGGTCTCGAGCTACCCCGTGCTGCTCGCGCTCCGGGCCGTCCAGGGGCTGGCCTTCGCCGGGACGCTCCCGCTGACGCCGACGCTCACCGGCGACCTCTACACCGGGCCCGAGGGCTCGAGCGCCCAGGGCATCCGGTCGGGGCTGAACGGGCTCGCGAGCGCCGTCGCGCCGGTCGTCGCCGGGGTGCTCGCCGGGGTCGCCTGGCAGCTGCCCTTCGGGCTCTTCGGGCTCGCGCTCCCCATCGCGGTCGTCGTCTACGTGACCTACCCGGAGCCCATCGAGCCGCGGGGTCGCGGCGACGGCGGCCTCTGGCCGGAGCTGGTCCAGTACTTCGGCTCGGTCCGGGCCGCCGTCGACCGCCGGCTGGGGGTCTATCTGACCGGCGGCTTCGTCCTCTTCGTCCTCAAGGGCGGCGTCCGGACCTTCCTCCCGGTGTACGCGGTCGCCGGCCTCGGCGCCCCGGTGACGGCCGCGGGGCTGGTGATGGGGGTCTACGGCGGCACGCGGCTGGTCCTGTCGCCGCTCGCCGGCTCGGTCCAGGCCCGCCTGCGCCGACGGCGGACGCTGCTGCTCGGGGCCGGGCTGGCGACGGTCGGGATGGGGGCCATCCCGTGGACGACGACGCTGGGGGCGCTGTTCGTGGCCACCGCGACCTACGCGGCGGGCGAGTCGGTGCTCAACCCGGTGCTCAACGACGCCGTGGCGGGGACGGCCGTCGCGGAGCAGCGCGCCGGCGTGATGAGCGCGCTGCAGGTCCTGAAGAACGCCGCGCTCGCCGTCTCGCCGGCGGTGCTCGGCGTGGTCATCGGCGCCGCCGGCTACGTGGCCGGGTTCCTCCTGGCGGCCGGGCTCGGGCTCGTCTTCGCCGGGGTGGTCGCCGTGGCGTACCGCCCGCGGGCTGCCGGGTAGGTCGCTACTCCTCGACCGCCGCCGGGCCGGCCTCGAGCTCGTAGTCCCAGGCCCGGTAGCCCCCTTCGAGGTTGGCGACCGTGGCGTCGGCGCTCACGCCCTCGTAGGCCTCCAGCAGCCGGGCGGCCTGCAGGGAGCTCTCGCCGATGGGGCACGCCACGACGATGTCGTCGCCCCAGTCGTGGGCCTCGACCTCGCGGGCGAGCCGGTCGAACGGGACGTTCTCCGCGCCCGGGATGTGGCCGCGTTCGTAGGCCTCGGGCTGGCGGATGTCCACGACCTGGACGTCCTCGCCGCGGTCGAGTCGCTCCTTGAGCGCCTCGGGCGAGATCTCCTCGACCATGCGTTGGCGCGGGTTCGGCCCCGACGGCCAAAAGGGTCGCGGGCGACGGGGCGGGTCGCACCGAGCGAGGGTGTCGACCCGACTGCTTCGAGCCGCCCTGCGCCATCGCTGTTCTCTTGGACCACCGTTGATGTACCTCGAGCCGTCGGGGTCGCGTCCGACCGGAGAATTATGCACGAGTAGGGCTACCGTGTACACATGGGTCAGAAACACGTCACGGCGAGGCTTCCGCCGGATCTATACGACGCGATCGAATCGATGCGCGAGGCGGAACACCTCGACCGGTCGACGGCCATCAAGCGGCTGCTCGAACGCGGCATCGAAGACTGGCGCCTCGAAACGGCCATCGCGCGCTACCGGGACGGGTCGATCTCGCTCGGGAAGGCGGCGGAACTCGCCGGCGTATCTCACTGGCGCTTGCTCGACGCGCTGGACAACCGCGGCATCGAGAGCTCGTCTGCGGCCGATGACCTGGAGGCCGACATCGCCGCCGTGGAGTCGGAGACGGACGGTCGCTCGTCGGCCATCGACAGCTGACTATTCGGCCGGTGATTCGTCCCGACGCTCGAAGAACTCGCGGACCGTCGCGTCATCCGTTGACGCGTGCTCGTTTGCCGACTGGAGCTGCGAGTCGATGAGGACGTTCTGCTGGCGTGACCACGTGGCGTCGTCGTGGGTACGGACGTATCGCGCCCAGCGCTCGATGAATGCCCGCCGCGCTCTCGGGTTTCGTTCGTGGTGGGTCTCAAGCGCCTCGGAGGGTGTCATAGTATGATTCGACGCCCAGTTCGGCAACGTATCGTTCGAGGGCCTCCGGTTTAAACTGTTCCTCGAACGTGAGGTAGAGGTGAAGGGCGTCTTCGAAATCCTTCCCGGTCGTGCTGTCGGTTTGCTGGGCGAGCCTGAGCTTGTACGCGATCTGGAGTTCGATCGGACTGATCCGGATTCGCTCATCGGCCAGTTCCACGGTTATTGCCTCATCGAGGGCCGTTCGTTCGATGTCGTTCGCCGCGAACCAAACCTCGAAGTTCGGGAAGAGCTGGTCCTGCCGGGCGATTCGCAGGCGGTCTCCCCCGTTCAGCATCGAGAACATCTCGTCGAGGGGCATGGCCATGCCCCAATACCCGTGGCTGTCGAGTTCGGCCGCCAAGTCGTGGACCCGCTCCTCGGACATCGGTTCGAGAACCACGTCCACGTCCTCCGTCGCCCGGGAGCGGCCCGCGAGGACGGCCACGTAGCCACGAACGGTACGAGGCTTCGACGCCATCGAGCACGCTCGTAAACCTGATAACCGATTCATCGAGCGCGGAGAGCGTCCGGTCGATCGTGAGGCGGTCGTCGTGCAGTTCCATGGACGGTAATCCGGCGGTTTCGACATCCCCCGTACGCGTCCGATCGATAAACCAACCGCGGCACGTGGGGTATTGGCCGGCGGTACCTGCCGGTGGAAGTGGAACCGCTGGAGACCTCGGCCGACGGCTTATGTGGGCCGCCCGCGGAGTGCTCATCATGGCCGACCTCGCGCTCGACCCCGAGCAGCTCGACCGGTACTCCCGGCACGTCATCATGGACGACGTCGGGCCGGCGGGCCAGGCCCGGCTGCTCGACGGCCGGGTGCTGGTCGTCGGCGCGGGCGGGCTGGGGTCGCCGGTCATCCAGTACCTCGCCGCCGCCGGCGTCGGCACGCTCGGCATCGTCGACGACGACGTCGTCGAGCGCTCGAACCTCCAGCGGCAGGTCATCCACGGCACCGAGGACATCGGCCGGCCGAAGGTCGACTCCGCCGCGGCCTTCGTCGACCGGCTGAACCCCGACGTCGACGTCGAGCCCCACGAGACCCGGCTGACCGCCGACACCGTCGAGGGGCTCATCGCGGACTACGACGTCGTCGTCGACGCCTCGGACAACTTCCAGACCCGGTATTTGGTCAACGACGCCTGCACGCTGGCGGGCGTGCCCTTCGCCCACGGCGCCATCTTCCGCTTCGAGGGCCAGGTCACGACGTTTTCGGGCGGCGACGACTCGCCGTGCTACCGGTGTCTGTTCCCCGAGGCGCCCCCGCCGGGGACGGTGCCCGACTGCGCGA
>JBDGPL010000104.1:0-6731 GCA_042219705.1 Halobacteriales archaeon
CGAAGACGTCGATGTCGGCGAACCGCTTGAACAGGACGCCCTTGCCCTCCATCACTGGCTTCGCCGCCTGAGCGCCGATGTCGCCGAGCCCGAGCACCGCCGAGCCGTTGGAGACCACGCCGACGAGGTTCCCCTTCGCCGTGTACCGATAGGCGTCGTCGGGGTCCTCGTGGATGCGCTTGCAGGGGGCCGCGACGCCCGGCGTGTACGCGAGGCTCAGATCGCGCTGGGTGTTCGTCGGCTTCGTCGTCGCGATCTCGAGCTTGCCCGGCGGCTCGGAGCGGTGATAGTCCAGGGCGTCCTCCTCGAGTCCCATGGCCGAGTCAGCCCCAGCGCGTGCAAAAAGCTGTTCCTCCCCGCGGCCGCCGGCGGTTGACGGGGGTTTCCCCCGTTGGCCGGCGGACGTCCGTAGCGGGGGGCGGTCCGAGCCAGACCACCTAAGTACGGAAGCGACCAACCGTCCACCATGGAGCTCCGGCGGCAGGCGGCGGCGACGACGGGACTGACGTTCGTCCTGCTGCTCGTCGGCGTCTACACCAAGGAAGTGGGGGCCGACCTGGCCTGCGGCATGAACTGGCCCCTCTGCGACGGCGCCGTGTTCGGGCTGTTTCCCGCGAACCTCCCCTCGTTCTTCGAGTGGTTCCACCGGCTGCTCGCGCTGGTCGTCGGCGTCCTGATCATCTACACCGTCTACCGGCTGTACCGCGAGCGCGGCGGCCGGTCGCGGGTCACCCGGGCGGCCGTCGTCGCGCTCGTGCTGCTGCCCGTCCAGGCCGGGCTCGGCGCCCTGACGGTGCTGAAGAGCCAGCTGCTGGGCGAGGTCCACGTGCTACTCGAGGGGCTCATCAGCGTCGCCCACTACGGCACCGGCGTCGCCCTGTTCACCGCGCTGGTCGCCGCCACGCTCTGGGCCTACGAGGGGGCCGACGGCGTGGGGACAGGGACCGGCCGGGGCTGAGTCCTGCCGCAGCGGCTACGTGAAGTCCGCGAGGCCGGACTGGGAGTCATCGGCGTCGGCTTCGTCGGGGTCGGCGGCCCGTTCGTCTTCGTCCGCCGCGTCGGCCCCGTTTCCGTCGGTCCCTGCCCGGTCGCCGTCAGCGTCGGCGTCGTCCGACGGGCCGAAGGCCCCGAGCCCGCGGTCGTCGGCCGTCGTTCCCTCGAACGCCCCGGCCGAGTGGTCGACGGCCTCGGCCTCCCGGAGCTCGCGGGCGTCCGCGACGATGGACTGGACCTTGTTGGTGTCCTCTCCGCTGCCGGTGACGAAGGCGACGTGCTCGGCATCGAGCTCGAACGCCGCGGTCATGGCGAGGGTGAGCTCCCGGTTCGTGCAGTGGTGAGTCATCGCCGCCAGGAAAGGCAGCACCGACCGCCGGGCGGTCGCCAGGCTCACGCCCGACGACTCGGCGATGGCCCGGGCGACGTGGTCCCGCCGGTCCCTGGCCGCCCGAGAGGCCCCCAGCTTCCGCCAGTACGAGGGCGGGCCGTAGCGGGTCCAGCCGCCCTTCTCGCCGTCCCGGGCCGCCGCGACGCCGGCGGTCATCGCGTCCGCCGCGTACCGCCAGTACCGGTAGTCCTGGGTGGCCCGGACCCGCCCCAGCCATTTGTCGGCGTCCGCGAGGAACCGGTAGGCCCCGGCGAGCTCCGCGCCGTCGTACTCCTTCGGGAGGTTGTCCTCGATCCAGCCGATGAGGTCGTCAGGCGTCTCGTCGACGTCGAAGGAGGCCCGCCGGGCCGCCTCGGGGCTGGCGTCCTGGAACAGCGACTCGAGGAACGGGAAGACGTCCTCCGTGGTGTCGCGCTCGGCGGTGACGACGTCGTCGACCGCCAGGTGGCCGCCGGCGTCGGCGAGCGCCTGGAGGTCGTTGATCGCCCCCCGGAGGTCGCCGCTGTTCTGCTCGGCGACGGCCTCGAGGGCGCCGTCCTCGGCGGTGACGTCCTCGCGCCGGCAGACGTCCCGGAGCACGGGCAGGATGGACCGGGCGGAGACATCCCGAAACTCGATGTCGCGGCAGGCATTCCGGAGCCCGCGGCTCATCTCGTAGTACTCGTTGGCGACGAGCACGACCGGCTGTTCCGCGTCCTTGACCAGGCCCGTGATGGCCCGGGCGCCGCCCCGGTCGGCGTTGCCGTGGAGGTTGTCGGCCTCGTCCAGGAGCACGAGCTTCCGGCCCCCGGCGCCGCCCGACAGCGTCCCGCCGTCGGCCGCCTCGCCGGCGACCCGCTCGACCACGTCGGCCGTCCGTTGATCGGAGGCGTTGAGCTCGACGACCGACCAGCCCAGGTCGTTGGCCAGGGCGTGGGCCGCCGAGGTCTTGCCGACGCCGGGACGGCCATGGAGGACGACGGCCTCGCGGTGCTCGGGCCAGGTCTCCGCCCACTCCCGGAGGGCCTCGACGGCCTTGTCGTTGCCCCGGACCGCCGAGAGGGTCGTCGGGCGGTACTTCTCCGTCCAGTCGGCCATCGATCCGTGGTTCGCGACGGGGCTGGTTAGGGGTTGCGGAGCGGCCGGGAACCGTCGTCGGTCCGCGCCGGGGCGACCGACCGCGGCGTCACGGCTCCGCGTCGCGGTCCCGCGTCAGTACCGTGCGTCGCTCCTCGAACTCCTCGTCGGTCAGGTCGCCGCGGGCGTAGGCGAGCCGGAGCTCCCGGAGCGCAGCATCGCCCTCACGTCCACCGGGGGCGACGGCCGCCCGGTAGACGAGATAGCCGATCGCGATCAGGACGGCCAGCCAGACGAGGCCCATGCCGAGGCCCCACCAGGGCGCCGTACCAGCCATCGTGCCGTCGTGCCAGCCCCAGCCCATGCCGGCCATCATGGGCATGCCGATAGCCATCGCGAACAGCGGAGCCAGGACCAGGACGGCGAGGACGGCCAGGACGAGCCGAACGAGCGTGCGATCACCGGGGTCAGTCGTGGATGCGGTCGTCATCGGCCTAAGATACGGCCGGTCAGGCTTTCTCCCTTCGCCTTCCTCGATGCGTCCCGAGAGAACCGGACGACGGGGGCGACATCGAGTCCGGTCGACCGCCCGTCGTGGCCCGCGAGGTTCCGATTCCGCGGCCTCATCGGGCCGTGGCCTCGGTTTCTGAGGCACAATCCCGATAGGTGCGGCGGTCCTACCGACGCCATGGATCGGACCATCACCGTCGAAGGGATGCACTGTTCGGGCTGCGAGCAGACCGTCGAGGACGCGCTGCTCGAGGTCGCGGGAGTCACCGACGCGACCGCGGACCGGGAGGCCGAATACGCATCGGTCACCGGCTCGGCGGACGTCGAAGCCCTCGTCGCAGCCGTCGAGCAGGCCGGCTATACGGTGCGGGCGTGACGCGGGGGGCTGGCCCATCGATGTCCGGCCCCCACGACCACCACGGATCGGGGGTCGGGACCGGCCGGCACGAGGGGCCCACCGACCACGCCGGCTCCGGCGCGCACGTCGACCACGCCGGCCACGAGGCCATGTTCCGCCGGCGGTTCTGGGTCTCGCTCGTCCTCTCGGTCCCCGTCGTCGTCTTCAGCGAGTTCGTCCAGGACGTGCTCGGGTACACCGCCCCGTCCGTCCCGGGCAGCGGGCTGATCGTGCCGGTCCTCTCGATCGTCGTCTTCGCCTACGGCGGGGTGCCGTTCCTCTCGATGGCCCGCGTCGAAGTGAAGAACCGCGAGCCGGGGATGATGCTGCTCATCTCGCTGGCGATCACCGTCGCGTTCGGCTACTCGCTGGCCAGTCTCGTCGTCCCGGGCACGACCCCGTTCTTCTGGGAGCTCGTCACCCTCATCGACGTGATGCTGCTGGGCCACTGGATGGAGATGCGCTCGGTCCGGCAGGCCTCCGGGGCGCTCGACGAGCTGGCGGAGCTCATGCCCGACACGGCCGAGCGGGTCACCGCCGAAGGGGACCTGGAGACCGTCCCCGTCTCGGAGCTCGGCGAGGGCGACGTCGTGCTCGTCCGACCGGGCGCGAGCGTCCCGGCCGACGGCGAGGTCGTCGAGGGCGACTCGTCGGTCGACGAATCGATGATCACGGGCGAGTCCAGACCCGTCGGGAAGGCGCCCGGCGACGAGGTCATCGCCGGGACCGTCAACGGCGACGGCAGCCTCCGGGTCCGCGTGACGAAGACCGGCGACGAGACCGCGCTGGCGGGCATCATGCGGCTCGTCGAGGAGGCCCAGCAGTCGAAGTCCCGGACCCAGCTGCTCGCCGACCGGGCGGCCGGCTGGCTGTTCTACGTGGCGATCGCGGTCGCCGGCGTCACCGCGGTGGCGTGGGTCGCCGCGACCGGGTTCGAGGTCGCCGTCCTCGAGCGCGTGGTGACGGTGCTCGTCATCGCCTGTCCGCATGCCCTGGGCCTGGCGGTCCCGCTCGTGGTCGCCATCAACACGGCCACGGCGGCGCGGAACGGCATCCTGGTCCGCGACCGCATCGCCATGGAGGAGGCCCGGAACCTCGATACGGTCATGTTCGACAAGACCGGCACGCTGACGAAGGGCGAACAGGGCGTCGTGGGCGTCGAGACGGCGGGCGACTGGGACGAGCGGCGGGCGTTCGCGCTCGCCGCCGGCGTCGAGGGGGACTCCGAGCACATGATCGCGCGCGCCATCCGGGAGGCGGCCGCAGAGCGGGGCGTCGAGCGCGCGTCGGTGTCGGGCTTCGAGAACCTCCGTGGGCTCGGCGTCCGGGCGACCGTCGACGGCGAGACGGTCCACCTGGGCGGGCCGAACCTCCTGGCCGAGCTCGACGTGGCGCGTTCGGACTCCATCGCGAACTTCGCCGAAACGGCCGGTTCGAACGCCCAGACCGTCGTCTATCTCATCCACGACGACGAAGTCGTCGCGGCGTTCGCGCTCGCCGACGTCGTCCGCGAGGAGAGCCGGCGGGCGATCGACGCGCTCCACGCGATGGGCCTCGAGGTGGCGATGCTCACCGGCGACTCCGATGACGTCGCCCGGGCCGTCGCGGCCGAGCTCGGCATCGACCAGTACTTCGCGGAGGTCCTGCCCGACGAGAAGGACGAGACCGTCGCGAAACTGCAGGCCGAGGGCAAGCGGGTGGCGATGGTCGGCGACGGGGTCAACGACGCGCCCGCGCTCACCCGGGCCGACGTCGGCATCGCCATCGGCTCCGGGACCGACGTCGCCATCGAATCGGGCGACATCGTGCTCGTCGAGAACGACCCGCTGGACGTCGTGCGGCTGATCGAGCTCTCGAAGGCGAGCTACCGGAAGATGCAGGAGAACCTGGTGTGGGCGACCGGCTACAACGTCTTCGCGCTCCCGCTGGCCGCGGGGATACTCGCCCCGATCGGGGTCCTGCTCTCGCCGGCCGTCGGCGCGGTGTTCATGTCGCTCTCGACCGTCATCGTCGCCATCAACGCCCGCCGGCTCCGCGGCGTCGACCTATCGCCGGACCTCTCCGGGTAGCCGGCGGCACCGAACGGCCACAAGCGCTATTCCCTGGTGGCGTTACCGGGCCATGGCCCGGCCCTCCACTCGACCGGATGCAAGAACCCTCGCGCGGGGCACGGTCGCCGGCTTCATCGCGTTCCTGGTCGGCTACGTCCTCACGTACGCCTGGTGCGCGCCATCGGTCAACGACTCGCTCCGCGGGCTCAACTTCCTGGCCCAGCTGCTCGGCATCGACGCCATCCCGACCTGGAAGGGCGTCGGCTGGCAGTTCTACGGGGCCCACGGCGTCGCCACGCGATTCCCGACGCCGGGGGCGGCACCGAGCTAATCAACATGGTCGAGCAGTCGGGCGATGGCACCGTCGCCCTGCTGTACGTCCTCGTGCCCGTCCTGCTGGTGCTGGCCGGGGCGGCCACCGCCTGGCTCGTCGACGCCGTCGACACCGCCGAGGCCGCGGTGGCCGGCGCCACGGTCGCGGTCGGCTACTTCGTCCTCGCGGCCGTCGGCACCGTCCTCTTCGCCCACGGTATCGGCGACACCGGGACGAGCATCGCGCCCGACCCAGTCACCGGCAGCCTCCTCGCGGGCGTCGTCTACCCGGTCGTCTTCGGAGCCGTCGGCGGCGCGCTGTCGAGCGTTCTGTAACGGCGCCTACAACTCACGGGCGACCAGCTCGCCCCAGGGCTCGAAGCCGTGGCGCACGTAGAAGGACCGGGCCCGGTCGCTCGTCGGCGCCACGTCGAGGACCACCCGATTCATCGGGAGCGACTGGTCGCGAGCGACGTCGAGGGCGGACTCGAGCAGCCGGTCGGCCACGCCTGCGCCACGGGCGTCGGGTTCGACGTAGATCTCGTTGAGCACCGCGGCGTCCCAGATCATGGCGAACGACGCGGGGAGCAGGAAGGCGTAGCCGACGAGTGCGCCGCCATCGTCGGCGACCGTCACGCACTCGGGAGTCTCCCCGACGCACCGGTCGACCCAGTCGAGGTAGCGCTCGCGGTACGCCTCGGTGAGCTTCGACGCGTAGGCCGCGCGCATCTCGTCGCCCCCCAGCTCCAGCTCGAACGCCCGTTTGAGTGACCAGAGTGCCGCTCGGTCGCCGTCGGCGTCGTATGCCCGGACGTCCATGGCCCCGGCTCGATCCCCGCCGGGTTACGCCTTTCGCGCCGCCCGGAGCCGACCCCCACACACCAGGGTCGCGACGGCCACGACGAGCAGCTGAAAGCCGCTGTTGACGAGGGGAAAGACCCGCTCGACGTTCGCCGACTCCGGTCCCGGAGACGGGTCGACGCCGGTCGCGTAGTGGACGGTCTGGGTCGTGCCCACGACC
>JBDGPL010000104.1:6741-9538 GCA_042219705.1 Halobacteriales archaeon
CCAGAGGGTCTGGACGAGGCCGCGCTGATCGCTGATGAGGACCTGGCCGGACAGCGAGACGAACCGGTCGACGACCGGGTAGAACAGGTTGACTCCGTTGGTGACCAGGTCCGGGCCCACCCCGGCGAACGCGTAAGCGGCGACGCAGACCCAGGCCAGCCGGACCGCCCCCCGGCTCGCCAGCCACGACCGCGGGGCCACCCGCGTGTCGGAATAGACCAGCGCGCCGAGGAGGAGCGGCACGAGTGCGTTGTGGAGCAGCGCCCGGTGGGTGCCGGCCAGCCAGAGGCCCGCGAACGTGTCGAGGTCGGGGACGGCGGTCACGGCCAGGACGAGTCCCAGTGTGCGGCCGTCGAACTCGTCGTCCAGGAGGCCCGCGGCGAGCAGGGCGCCGAGGGCGAGGTGGACGAGCGTGGAGGGCATGGGCGAGGCCTGGGGACTCGTCGGCTAAGGCCCTTCGCCTTCGACGCCCGTCGAATGCCGCCTTCGGTACGCTTTTCGCGCCGCCCGCTGGAGGCCGACCCATGGCGGCCGGGGACCCCCGTCAGCAGCTCGCCGAGAAGATCGCCGGGGAGGTGGCGCTCTCCGACGACCCGGGAGCCACGCTGCGCAAATGGCGGACGGACTTCGACGTCTCCCAGACCGCGCTCGCCGAGCAGCTCGACGTCTCCGCGTCGGTCATCTCCGACTACGAGAGCGGCCGCCGGGAGAGCCCCGGTATCGGCCTCGTCAGCCGGCTGGTCGCCGGCCTGCTCGACATCGACGAGCGTCGCGGGGGCGAACGGCTTCGCCAGTACGCCCGGGTCCTCTCCGCGGGCTTCGAGAGCGACATCGTACTCGACCTGCGGGAGTACGCCACCACGCTCCCCCTGTCGGACTTCTACGCGGCCGTCGGCGGCGAGGAGCTCGTCGCCGGCCCCACGGGCATCACCGGTCACACGGTCATCGACAGCATCGAGGCCATCACCCGGCTGTCGTCCGAGGAGTTCTACCGGCTCTACGGCCAGTCGACCAGCCGGGCGCTGGTGTTCACCAACGTCTCCCGGGGCGAGTCGCCCCTGGTGGCGATGCGGGTCGTCACGCCGACGCCGAGCGCCGTGGTGCTCCACGGGCTGGGGCCCGACGACCTGTGGGAGCACGCGCCAACGCTCGCCGAGCGCGATGGCTATTCGCTGGGCGTCGTTCAGGCGCCGCTCGACGCGATGCTCGACGCGCTCCACGAGCTCCCCTAACGGGTCGCGGTCAACCGGGGCTCGTCATCGCGCTGACCCCGGGGCCGGTCGCTGACGGTCGCTCCGTCCAGCAAGTCCGGTTGCCCAGCCTGGAACCGCCGGCTCGCGTGCCGCCCTCCCTCGGGCCGGCCATCCCCGCGTTCCCACCGAACGATCGATCACTCGATACCCGGGCGGCCACGATTTCGCACCAGTGTCCGGCGACAACGAGCGCCTGCGTTCCGCGCCAGTCCGCCCGCCAGGCGGCACGGGTGCTTCGGCGAACTCCCGGGTGAACGAGAGTCCGAACCCAGTTCCCCAGCCGCGTCGCCGATTCCGTCTCGAATCCGGGTCCCTGTCGGCCGGAACGGTCCTCGAGCCGTCGTCCGCCACGAGGCACGCTCCACCCCTGCGGGTGCTGTGGGCATCCGACGCAGGCTCAGTGGCGGGGGGAGGGGTCCAGCAAGTTTGACCCAGCCCATGCGCCGCTGCGTTTTCGAGGAGATGACGATCGGCTCGTCCACAGCGGACGGACGACCGCCCGGTGCCTAACTAGCAACCACTCCCACGGGTCGTTTCGCCTTCGTTGGCCTCCGTCGTTTATCGCTCAGCGCTCCGAATGATGGTGAGGGTTGCCGGCCGTCCACCGTAGGTTATCCGGGTGACATCGAGCTCTACTGGCACCGTATCACCGTCGGCTGACCGTAGTTCGATGGGACAGCTCGCCGGCGGATCAGCGTCATCGTCTCCCCGCAACCGTGCCTTGTGTCGTTCGACCACCAGCTCCCGATACTCTTCGGCCACCAGTTCGCCGAATGCTTCCCCAATGATATCCTCGGGTTCGAAACCAATCAGCGCCGAGATGTGGGGAGTACAGTACTCGATGATTTCATCCCGAGCGACGACGGCGACGTCGTTCATCGAGAGCACGATCTCCTCTAACCGTTCGAGCGCCATTTCGCGCTCCCGCTCGTCGGTGATGTCAGTCAGGGAAAAGACGGTACTCTTCACATGGCCGTCATCCGTGAGGAGCGGAGCGCCGCTGACCCGCAGCAGCTTGCGCGTACCGTCGGGCCATTCGATACTGTGACGGTACCCGTACACTGGTTCCCCCGAATCCCGGACCTGCCGGAATGGAAGCTCCTCGTCCGGGATGGGGTCGCCCTGGAGGTCCTTGATGTCCCATTCGGGGTCGTTGTATGTCCGGCCGGGCACCGCCGCGGGGTCCAGTCCGAGCACCTCCCTCGCTCGATCGTTCGCGTAGACGAACTGCCCGTCGTAGTCGATCTGGACGACACAGGAGGGCAGGATTTTCAAGATCTGTTCCAATCGGTGCTGTCGCTGTCTGGCGACCGACGCGGACCAATAGCCCTCGACGGCGTTCGCGATCTTGTTCGCGAGAATCGCGTACTGGTCGGTGCCACCTTCCTTCTGGATGTAATCGGTGACACCGGCTGAAATCGCGTCGCTGGCGACTTCCTCGCTGCCTTTTCCGGTGTAGAGGATGAACGGGAGTTCGGGGTGGGTTTCGCGAACGGTTTCGAGGAACTCGATACCGTTTCTCCCCGGCATCTCGTAGTCGGACA
>JBDGPL010000105.1:0-11575 GCA_042219705.1 Halobacteriales archaeon
TCGCCTGAGCCCGCCACGAACAACGTGTTTTTGGCCCCGCCGCCGCGAGCGGTGGCATGGACGGCGATGACCAGGTCGCGCAGCTGCGGGCGGTTGCGGCCGCGGTCGGCCTGGCCGGGGCTGGCCTCGGGGCCGCCTTCGTCGTCACCCTCGCCGCCGCGCTCGTGGTGGGCGCGCTCGGCGTCCAACTCGGCGTCGTCGTCTCGGTGGTCCTCACGCTCGCGCTGACGGCCGGCGTGGCATTCGGCGGCGTCTCGGTCGCCTATCTCGCCTACCGCGGTCGCGGCCCGTCGACCGTGGGCCTCCGGTGGCTTTCGGTCCCGGACCTGGCCTGGACCGGCGGGGGGTACCTGCTCGCGCTCGGAGCGGCGCTCGTCGTCTCCCTGGCCGTCGTCGCCGCCGGCGGCGAGCCCGCCCCGAACCAGCTGAGCCAGCTCGGGGTCGAGGCCCCCGCGCTCCTGCTCCTGCTCGTCCCGGTGAGCCTGCTGTTCATCGGGCCCGGCGAGGAGCTCCTGTTCCGGGGCGTCGTCCAGGGGCGGCTCCGGGAGGCGTTCGGACCGGCGGCCGCCGTCCTCCTCTCGAGCGCCATCTTCGCCGGCAGCCACTTCCTCGCGCTCGTCGGGAGCGCGGGCGCCCGGCTCACGACCATCGCCGTCCTCTTCTTCCCGGCGCTGGTGCTCGGCGCGGCGTACGAGCGCACCGGGAACCTCGTCGTCCCGGCCCTCATCCACGGGCTGTACAACGCGACGCTGGCGGTGCTGCTGTACGTCGCCCTCCAGTTCTCGGGGATGGGCGCCACCGCCGCCCTCACCCCGTGGTGACCGGACGGGCGTCAGGCGGCGTCGAGGTTGGCCCAGGCGGCGTCCACCAGCTCGCCCGTCTCCTCGACGATGTCGGCCCACGTCTCGTCGTCCGGAGCCATCCCGACCAGCCGGGCGATGCGCATGATGGAGACGTGGTACACCTCCTGAACGCCGGGCTCGGTCTCCCAGACGACCACGTTACACGGGAACAACCCGCCGATGCGGTTCCCGGAGGCGTCGAGCGCCCGGTCGGCCATCGCCGGATTGCACGCGCCCAGCACGTAGTACGGGTCCCTGCCAGCGTCGATCTTCTCGTTGAGGAGCCCGGACGCCGAGAACTCCGCCGCCACGCCGAACCCGGCGGCCGTGAACGCCTCGCGGACGTGCTCGACGGCGGCGTCGTGGTCCATCTCGAGGGTCGCGCGCTTCTCGCCGACGTCGTCGGCGTCGAGGGCCGACGGGTCGATTGGCAGCGGCATGACCCGGGTATCGACCCGCCAGGCAAAAAGGGTGGACCTCCGGGCGAGCCGCGCCGAGGTTACAGCGGCACCGGGAGCCAGGAGAGCCAGCCGACGACGCGGTTCGGCTCGAGCAGCGGCGGGTGCAGGACGAGCCAGTCGAGCAGGACGAGCCCGGCGCCGTGGGCGATCACCGACGGGAGGATCGAGTTGCTCCGGTAGTCGACCGCGCCGAACAGGACGTCGGTCGGGCCGGAGAGGGCGAGCTCGATGGGCGGTTTGGCGGCGTGGGCCAGCGCGTAGACGACGGGGCTGATGAAGACGCTCTTGAAGCCGAGCTCCCGGACGCCGACGCAGAGCAGCCCGCGGTAGTAGGTCTCCGCGGCCAGGACGAGGGTGAACTGCTTGGCGGCGTGGGGCCAGAACGCGGCGGCGGCCGCCGATTCCAGGCCCCACATCGGATAGAACGCCCGGACGGTCGGTAGCGAGGAGCCGACGACGTAGAACGGGAGGACGAACAGCGCCAGCAGGACCGCGTTCCGGACCGCCCGGCGGTCCACCCGCCAGCCCAGGTGCCGGCCGTAAGCGGCACCCAGCGCTAGCGGGGCCAGCAGGAAGACGACGCCGTCGACGACGAGCCGGGCGTCGAGTCCGGGCGCTGCCCAGAGGGTCCAGACCACGGTGAGCACGAGGCCGACGGCGAGCGACAGGCCGACCCACGTCGGACGCGGGACCGCCCGGCGGGACACCGCCGCGGCCACCGCTACTCCGTCGGGACGGGCCCGACGCCGACGACCTCGCGGACGTCCCCGACGAACTCCTGGCGGCTCGCGAAGTAGGTGGTCTCGACCGCCTCGAGCACGTGGGCCAGCTCGCGGGGGCCATCGGGCGTCCGGATGACGGTCTCGCCCTCCTTGTCGAGCACCTCGCTTCGCTCGACCGGCCAGGTCAGCCGGGCGGCGACCCGGGCGAGCGGGGCGCCCTCGACGGCCGCCCCCTCGCCGAGCTCGACGGCGGGCCCCTCGTCAGCCTCGTCGTCCTCAGCCATGGACGGCGGTTGTGCGGTCCGGCGATTAAGTGCTTCGCTCGGTCCGCCGGGCTTGTCCCGGACGGGACCAGCTGCCCATGATCCCCCGCGTCAGCCTGCCGTCGTGCGGTTGTCGGACGACGGAGGTACCCTTTTGGTCCGCGACGCCGAACCGCGGCCCATGACCAGTCTCGCGGAGGTCTACGAGGACGCCAGAAACGAGAGCCTCCGCCGGCTGTACCTCGGGACGGGGCTGTTCGCCGCCGGGGCCCTCCTCTCCGTGGTGGCCATCATCGTAGCCTCCACCGGCGTGCTCCGCCCGCTCGGCATCGGCGTCTACGGCGCGCGCGAGTTGGCCGGCGTGCTTGCCGGCCTCGGGGTCCCGGCCGTCTTCGTGGGCATCTTCACGGTCCTGCCGGCGAGCGACCGCGAGCGCGCCGTCGCCGCGGTCGGGGCCGCCATCGCCGTCCTCGGCGTCGTCCTCTTCTGGTCGACCTACCCCGAGCGGTGGATCACCGCGAGCGAACAGCACCTGACGCTGCCGGTCACCGTGGTCTATTTCGTGGGCGTCCTCACGACGTTCTGGTCGCTGTTCACCGCGGTGGTCAACTTCAAGACCCGGGACCCCGGCGGGACCGTGACCATCGAGCGGACGGTCGGCGGCGAAACCCAGCTCGTCGAGGTCCCCGTCGCCGAGCTCGAGGGGTCGACCCTCGAGGCGACCGACGGGATGGGCGGCGTCGGCGTCCTCGGGGACGTGGACCGACAGTCCGTGCTGGCCGACGAGCCGTCGGCTGGCGACGACGCGGTGGTCCAGCGGTCGTCCAGCTCGTTCGGCGACGACGACCGACCTTCGCCCCCCGGGGGAAGCGCCGCCTCGACGCCGGCCAGCGACGGGGGAACCCAGGCCGACGAACTCCGGACGCCGGGCCCGCCCGAGCGCGAGGCCGTCCCGACCGCGAACCCTGACCGGTACTGTGGGAGCTGTACGCACTTCGACTACGTCCACGGCGACGACGGCATGCAGCCCTACTGTGGGCACCACGACGAGCTGATGGACGACATGGAACCCTGCGAGGCGTGGTCGGCCAACGCGCCCCGCTGAGACGCGGGACCGTCCGCGTTCGTTGGCCGGGCGCTTCAGTCCAGGAACGCCCGGACGTCGTCGGCCCCCGAGCTGTTGAGGACGTCGGCCCGCTCGGCCCAGCCCCGCCGGGCCGCATGGACGCCGTACCGGAGGTAGTCATACTCCCCCGGCCGGTGGGCGTCGGTATTGACGGCGACGGTCGCGCCGGCGTCGATGGCCCGGCGCACCGCCTCGCCCCAGAGGTCGAGCCGGTGGGGGTTGGCGTTGACCTCCAGGGCGACGCCGTTGGCGGCCGCCGCCTCCGCGAGGGTGTCGAGGTCGAGCTCCAGGCCGGGCCGACGGTTCAGCAGCCGGCCGGACGGGTGGCCGACGATATCGACCGACGGATGCTCCGCCGCCGCGACCAGCCGGTCGGTGCCGTCGCCGTCGAGGCCGCTGTGGGGTGACGCGACGACGAGGTCGAGTGCCGCGAGGACCTCGTCGGCCACCGAGAGCTCGCCGCCGGCGTCGATGTTGGCCTCGACGCCGGCGAACACGTCGACGTCGGCCGTGGCGTCGATCTCCCGGACCGCCGAGGCCAGCTCGAGCAGGTCGTCGTCCGGGACCCCGACGCCGCCGACCATGCCGGGGCCGGTCGCGTGGTCGGCGATGCCGAGGTAGTCGTGGCCGGCGGCCGCCGCGGCCTCGACCATCGTCTCGAGCGAGGCGTCCCCGTCCGACCAGTCCGTGTGGACGTGGAGGTCGCCCCGGAGGTCGTCGCGCTCGACCAGGTCGGGGAGGGCCCCCTCGTCGGCGGCGTCGAGTTCGCCGGCGTCCTCGCGGAGCTCCGGCGGAATCCAGGGCAGATCGAGGGCGGCGTACACCGACGACTCGGTCTCGCCGGCGATTCGCTCGCCGACCCGCTGGCCGGCGTCCGGGTCCTCGACGTCGCTCACGTCGAACACGCCGTACTCGTTGACCTTCAGGTCGCGCTCGACGGCCCGGGTCCGGAGTCCCACGTTGTGGTCCCGCGAGCCGGTGAAGTACTGCAGCGCGCTCCCGAACTCGTCGGGGTCGACGACCCGGAGGTCGACCCGGAGGTCCCGCGCCCGGACGCTCGCCTTGGCGGTGCCGGCCTCGATGACGTCGTCCACGTCGGGCCAGGCCTGGAGTCGATCCACGACGGCGGCGGGGTCGGGGCCGGCGGCGAGCACGTCGACATCCCCGACGGTCTCGCGCCACCGGCGCAAGGAGCCGGCCGGCGCACACCGGCGGACCGCCTCGGCGTCGGTCAGGTATTCGACGAGGTCGTCGGCCAGGGGCCGGGCGTCGGCGAGCAGGGTCCGTTCGTCGGCCTGCCGGGCGAACGGGAGGTGCTCGAGGATGTTCTGCTCGGTCTTCGCCCCGTAGCCGTGGAGCTCGCGGATCTCGCCGGCCTGCGCGGCGGCCTCGAGGTCGTCGAGGTCGGTCACGCCGAGCGCTTCGTAGAGGTCGCCCACGGTCTTCGGGCCGATCCCCTCGACGCGCGTGAGGGCGACGATGTCGACGGGGAGCTCCTCTCGGGCCGCCTCGAGCGCCTCGATCCGCCCCGTCTCGAGGTACTCGATGACCTTGCTCGCGATGGCCTCGCCGACGCCCTCGATGGCGTGGAGCGCCTCCTCGCCCTCCGCCGCGACGGCCTCGATCGGCTCGGGATGGGCCCGGATGTTGTCGGCGGCCCGCCGGTAGGCCCGGGGGCGGTACGGGTCGTCCTGGGCCGCGAGGCGGTCGGCGAGCTCCTCGAACAGCGCCGCGACCTCCTCGTTCCGGCTCACGCGCGGGGCCGGCCCCCGTCGTCCCGGTCCAGCACTTGGTTGAGGAAGTTCAGCCAGCGCTTGCGGTCGGCGGCGTCCTGGGCCGACGCCTCGGCCTCGAGGTCAGTCGGCTCCAGGGACGAGAGCGCGTTGAGCGCCCGGTCGATGCCCAGGACGGTCTCGGCCAGGCGTTCGCCCGCCTCGTAGGAGACCTCGCCCTCCTCGATGGTCTGGCGGCGGGCGAGTCGCTCCCGACGGAGCTGTTTCTTCGCCCGCTCCACCCGCTCGCGGTCGGCCTGAGGGACCGCATCGAGGCGCTTGATCTCGAAGACGAAGTCCCGGAGCGCGAAGGGCTCGCCCTGCAGCTCGACCCGCTCTGGGATGCGGACACCGACGGTGGCGCCGTCACGATCGATCCGCTCGAGGAGCTGCTTTCGCTCGTACTCCTTCACGGCCGGGTGTTGGTCCGAGCCCGCTAAAGCTCCGGCGGTGCCCGGGATGCCATCCGGACCGCGGGTGGGCGGCGGCCTGCGAGCGTCGCCCATCCCCGTACCCAAACCCCTTTGCGCGCGGGTCGCCAACCGCGGCGCAATGGCGACGTGTGACGCGTGTGGGCGGCAGGTGGACATGCCGTACACCTGCCATTACTGCGGCGGCTCGTTCTGCGCCGAACACCGCCTGCCCGAGAACCACGACTGCCCGGGCCTCGAGGACTGGGACGACCCGTCGGGCGTCTTCGACAGCGGCTTCGACTCGTCGGCCCGTCACCCCGGCGGCCGGGACTCGACGGTCATCGACGTCGACGCTGGCGGCGTCCTCGCCTACTTCCGGGGGAACGCCACCTACCTCTTCCTCGCGCTCATGTGGCTGACCTTCTTCGGCCAGCTCCTGGTCCGGCAGTTCGTCTCCCGGGGACTCCACGAGACGCTCTTCGTCCTCACGACCGCCCACCCCGAGTTCGTCTGGACCTGGGTCACGGCGGTCTTCGCCCACGGCGGGTTCGGCCACATCGTCGTCAACAGCATCGTGCTGTACTTCTTCGGGCCCATCGTCGAGCGCCGGGTCGGCACGAAGGCCTTCGTCGCGCTGTTCCTGGGCGCGGGCATGCTCGCCGGACTGGCCCAGATCGGCACCGCGCTGGCGCTTGGCGAGGTCAGCGGCGTCCTCGGCGCCAGCGGGGCCATCATGGCCATCATGGGCGTGCTCACGGTGCTGAACCCGAACCTCCGGGTGTACCTCTACTTCATCCTCCCCGTGCCGCTCTGGCTGCTGACGGTCGGCTTTGCGGCCTACTCCGTGTTCATCGCCCTCGGCGGCGGCATCGGCGCGGGCCAGGTGGCCCACCTCGCCCACCTAACCGGACTGGCGATCGGCCTCGGGTACGGCGAGAAGCTCAAGCGCGAGGGCGCCCAGGCCCCGACCCAGCTCCAGCTGGGCGGTGGCCGGGGCGGCGGTCCCCGGCGGCGGTTCTGATGGAACCGGTTCGGCCCGACCTCGTCCCCGACAGCTCCCTGTCCCGCGAGCGGATGCGGGCGCTGCAGGCCGAGGTGGCCGAGGCGGCCGTCTTCCGCGACGACCCGGGGCTCGACCCCGAGACGGCGGCCGACCTCGCCGTCTGCGGCATCGACCAGGCGTTCCTCGACGACCGCGCCGTCAGCGCCGCGGTGGTCCGACGGAACGGCGAGACGGTCGAATCGGCCCACTCGGTGGCGCCGCTGTCGGTGCCGTACGTCCCGGGCTACCTCTCGTTCAGGGAGGGCGGCCCCGTCGTCGGGGCGCTCCGGTCGCTATCGGTCGAGCCCGACCTGCTCCTGTTCGACGGGTCCGGCCGCATCCACTTCCGGCAGGCCGGCCTGGCGACCCACCTCGGCGTGGTGTTCGACGCCCCGAGCGTCGGGGTCGCCAAACGCCTGCTGTGTGGCACGCCCCGGGGCCCCATCGACGGGCTCGCCGCGGGGGAAACGGTAGCCGTCGAGGCGGACGACGAGGTGGACGCGCCGGCGGGGACGGTCCTGGGGTACGCCGTCCAGACCCGCCAGTTCGAGGGGGCCGACCGTTACGTGAACCCGGTCTACGTCAGCCCCGGCCACCGCGTGGCCGCCGAGACGGCGGCGGCGCTCGCGGAGGCGCTGACGGCCGGCTACAAGCTGCCGGAGCCGATCCGGCTGGCCGACGCCCGCGCGGCCGAGGTCACGGCGTCCGTCGACGACGGCGCGTAGCTCCTCAGGCCTGGCGGGTCAGCGCGAGCAGCACCCGCCGGCGGACGTCCTTCACCCGGCCGGCCAGCGCGGCCGCGTCCTCGAGAATGGGGAACGTGGCGTCGAGGTCGTCGTAGAGGTAGGCGTTCAACGACGGGTACTCGGTTCGGGGGCCGTCGTCGACGTCCTCCTGGAGCGCCTCCTGGCGCCGGGCGACCAGCCGGGACAGCCGGGATTTGAGTTCGCCGAGCCGGTTCCACTCGTCGGTCAGCTCGTCGTAGCGCAACCCGTCGACGGGCCGCGACGCGGCCTCCTCGACGGTATCGGCTACCGACGTCAGTTCCTCCTCGGCGGCGTCGAGGGCCTCCATCTCGTGGTCGAGCCGGGTCATGAGCCGCTCTCGGTCGCGGGCCGCCTCCCGGGCCCGCTCGACCAGCGCCCGTTTCAGCGGCGGCGACAGCTGCTGGCTCTGTTCGACGGCCGTCGCGATCTCGACTCCGAGCTCCCGGCGCATGTGCTCGTCCAGCGGCTCGTCGTACTCCTCCTCGTAGTGGTCCATGGCGAGGACGGTCTCCCGGTAGGCCGTCCGCACGGACTCGATCCCCTGCTGTGACGGCACCAGCGAGGCGGACGTGGCCGAGACGGCGCCGGCGGCCGGCCCCGGCTGGACGGTCCCGCCGCCAGCCTCGAAGCTCGCGACCTTCCGGGCGAACCGGGCGAAGGCCCGCTGCTCGGCCGCCGTCCGGGACTGCTCCTCGGAGACAACGGCCCGGGCCTCGCGGACGTGAGCCGCCACGGCGATGACGACGATGGCGAGCACGCCGGTCGCCAGCAGCACGAGCAGCTGGCCCAGGAGGTCGCCCTGGGCACACCCGATCGACGCCGCGCAGACCTCCTCGACGGCACCGAGCTGGTTCGCGTGGACGGGGACGGAGAGCGGCTGGGCGGCCGTCGGCATGATGACGCATGACCTGTGGACCGCCCGCGATAAAACCGTTGTGTCCACCGGGGGTCGGTCGAACCGCGGCGGTCCCGCGCAGCCCTCCTCGGCCCCCGCCGGCCGGGGTCAGCGGAAGTACTCGACCAGCCGGTCGGCGGCCTCCGGGGCTCGGGGGGTCACGAGGGCGAACCGGAGCCACTCGCGGCGGGACGCCCCGAAGGTCTCGCCGGGCATGCCGGCGACGCCGGCGTCGTCGATCAGGCGCTTGACGTTCTCGAGGGTCCCCGGGAACCCGTCGAACCGGCAGAGGACGTAGAAGGCGCCGTCCGGGGCCGTATACTCGGCTCCCGCCGCGTCGAGGGCGTCGGTGAACCCGTCCAGGCGCTCGGCCAGCAGGTCGCGGACCTCTTCGAAGTAGTCGGGGTCGGTGGTTCGGAGCGCGTGGAGCACGGCGTACTGGGCCGGCCGGCTCCCGGTCACGTTGGTGAGCATGTGCCGGGTCCGGGCGGCGTCGACCAGCGACGGCGGGAAGACGGCATAGCCGACCCGGAACCCCGTGATGGCAAGCGATTTCGAGAACGCGTTGGTCACGACGCGATGGTCGGAGTCCTCGGCGAGGGCGGAGGCGAACTCGCCGCGGTGGACGAAGTGGTCGTAGACCTCGTCGCTGACGAGCAGGGCGTCGGCCGCCTCCGCGACGGCCACCAGCTCGGCCATCGTCTCCCGGTCGTAGACGGCACCGGTCGGGTTGTTGGGCGTGTTGACCACGATGCACGCGGTCTCCTCGCCGGCGGCGTCCCGGACCCGATCCGGGTCCAACGAGCCGTCCCGGTCGGCCCCGACGTAGCTGGCCCGGCCGCCGAGCATCGTCGTCTTTCCCGGATAGTACGGGTAGACGGGGTCGACGAGGATGACCTCGCGGCCGGCGTCGCGCTCGAGGGCCCGCGCCATCGCGAGGTAGTTCGCCTCGCCGGCGCCGTTCGTGACGATGACCTGCTCCGCGTCGACGTGCCGGCGGTCGGCGATTTCCCGCCGGAGCTCGTCCAGCCCCTCGCTCGGCGGGTACTGGAAGTCGGCCCCGCCGAGCTCGGCGTACCGCCTGAGCCCCTCGGCGACGGCCGGCGGCGCGCCCCAGTCCGGGTTGCCGGAGACCATGTCGATGACGTCGCGGTCGGCGTTGGCCGCGTACTGCATGACGTGGAAGAAGAGGGGCTCGTCGTACTCCATGGCGGCCCGTGGATGGCTCCGGTCAAGGGCGTTTCCCTGCCCCGTCGGGCTTTTGACGGGGCCGGGCGTCGTCGGGGCTATGGCCGACGCCGACGACTCGACCGTCGAGGCCCGACTGGGCGACGCCCTCCGCGATGCCGGCGCGACCCTCGCCGTCGCCGAGTCGGCCACCGGCGGGCTCGTCGCCTCCCGGGTCACGGACGTGCCGGGGGCGAGCGACTACTTCGAGCGGGGGTTCGTCACCTACGCCAACCGGGCCAAGCAGGCGGCGCTCGCGGTTTCACGTGAGGCTCTTGACGCCCACGGCGCCGTGAGCGAGGCCGTCGCCGCGGAGATGGCGGCCGGCGCCCGCGACGTCGCCGGGACCGACTGGGCGGTGGCCACGACCGGCATCGCCGGACCGACGGGGGGCACCGCCGACAAGCCGGTGGGCACGGCCTTCGTCGGCGTGGCCTACGCGGCGCCGTGGGGGACCGGCGATTCGGCCGTCGACGTCGAGCGCTACCGGTTCGATGGCGACCGGCTGGCGGTCAAGGCCGCCATCGCCGAGACGGCGCTGGCCGCCCTCTTAGAGCGCGTCGAGCGACGGGCCTGACCGGCCGCCGTCCGTCAACCCCGGTCCACCGTGAACCGCCCGCCGTACGCCGGCTGGGAGGGGTGGGTCGCCTCGGTCCCCGAGAGCACGACGCGGTCGAGCTTCGCGTAGGTGTTCTCGTAGAACAGATGGGCGACCTCCGCGGCACACCGCAGCTGGTGGCCGGCCCCCGACCGGCGGTGAACGGTTCGGTCGGCGCCGGAGCGGAAGGCCTCGACGATCGCCTCGGCGTCCGGGGCGATCCCGGGGAACGCCGTCCAGACCTCGCCGACGGTGCCCGGCAGGTGGGCGTACGACGAGCCGAACGCCGGCAGGGCCGACCGCCGGGCGAGCCGCCGGGCGGCCCGGTTGTGCCGGGGCCAGTGCTTGGGATTGTACGTCTCGACCGCGTGGATGGCGTCCCGGTGGCGGTCGACGTCACCCGCGTCCAGGCTCACCGTCAGGTAGTCGGGGTGGGGGACGAGCACGACGGCGTCCTGGCGGCGGAACTCGTCGAAGGCGGCCGCCAGGCCGACGAAGTCCGGCACGGGGGCCTCGAGGTCGAGTGCCAGGACGTGCTTGCGGTCGTACCAGGGTCCGGTGAACACCTCACGGCCCGGGACGACGACCAGCTCGTCGTCGGTGTACCGCTCGGCGGCCGACCGGATGGCCGGCAGGCGCGTGAAGTGGGGGGCGTAGACCAGGGCGTCGAGCCCCCGGGCCTTCGCCCGCTCGACGACCGATTCGTCCAGCACCTTCACGTGGGGGTCGACCCGGATACCCGCCGTCACACGCCCGGTGTCCTCCCCGTTCGACCATAGGCGTTCCGCCCCGTTCGTTTCGGGTGGAACACCCCGCGATGTTTGGCGTTTTAACGGCTGGTTACCGCGAATCGGGGAAAGGGTTTTATAAGAGCCTGACAAACGGACGTCACGACCGGGCATGACACCGTGGGCCTGCGGGATCGGCGGCTGTGGGGGGTCGTTCGACGACCCAGTGGCCCTCATCCGCCACCAGGCGGTCAACCATCCGCCCAGCGAGTGCCGCGTCTGCGGGGAGACCGTCCCGGCCGGCTACCTGGCCATCCGCCACGCCTTCGACGCCCACACGCGGGCCGAGTACGTCCGGGCGTACGACGCCGACGCCGACGCCATCCGGATCCGCGAGCAGCTCCTCGACGTCATCGAGGAACGGGTCGACGTCCACCAGCTCGTGAGCCAGCTCGACGGCGCGGGCGAGGAATCGGTCGTCAGCGCCGGCGACTGAGCCGGACCGGCCGCGTCAGCGCTCCTCGGAGTCGAGGACCCGAATCTGGTCGCCCCTGACCGTCACCGGGATGGGCACCGTGGCCTCGTAGAGCTCGACGGTGACCTGGTCCTTCGACTCGTCGATGCGCTGGACCTGGGCCTTCTCGCCTTTGAACGGGCCGGCGACGAGTTCGACGATGTCGCCCTCGGCGATGCCCTCGACGTCGGGCTTCGGCGAGAGG
>JBDGPL010000106.1:0-12603 GCA_042219705.1 Halobacteriales archaeon
CGCCGTCCTCGAGGAGCAGGCCGTCCATCGCGGCGTGGACCGCCTGCCGGAGCGCCTTCGCCCCCGCGTGGGTGCCGTCGGGGTGGCCGTGGACGCCGCCGCCGGCCTGGACGATGAGCTTCGTGCCCAGCGCGTCGAGCAGCGCGGGCAGCAGCCCCGGATGGAGCCCGCCGGAGGCCACCGGCAGCACCTCCCGCAGGCCGTAGCAGTCCGAGCGGAGCCAGTCGTTGATCCCGACGGTGTCCTCGTTCTCGAGCTTGCCGAGGTCCGCGGTGCCGGTGTGGATGTGGTCGACGCCGGCGAGCCGGGCGAACTGCGCCAGACACCGCATCGAGACGCCGTGGTCGGGCACCCGGTCGAAGGCGGCGTGCATCGCCCGGTGGGCGTGGATGGCGAGGCCGTGCCGCTCACAGCGCTCCCGCACCGCGGCGAGCGCGCCCCAGCCGGCGGTGATGATGTCGACCATGACGAACCGGCCGCCCTGCTCGGCGACGTAGTCCACCCGCCGGAGCATCTCGTTCGCGTCGGCGGTGACGTTGACGAGGTAGCCCTTGCGCCCGCCGGTCCGGTCCTCGGCCTCGTCCCGCCTGGCCAGGCTCTCCCGGACGCGGTCTTCGAAGGGATTGAACCCCTGGTCGGTGAGGTTCTCGTCGTCCTTGAGCAGGTCGATACCGCCGGTCCAGGCCTCGAAGCCGACCTCGGCGTGGCGCTCGGCCGACAGGCCGACCTTCGGCTTGGGGACGGTCGCGAGCACCGGCCGGTCGGGCGCGTCGAGCAGCTCGGTCCGGACCGCGGCGCCGAACTGCGGCCCCGGGAACGACGTCGCCAGCGCCTCGGGCCAGTCGCAGTCCAGCAGTCGGATTCGGTCGACCGCCTTCATGCCCATGATGTTCCCGGCGATGCAGCTGAGCACCTGCGGCAGGTTCCCGCCCTCGAAGAGGCCCACGGGGTAGGCCACTTTCGCCCGGCCGTCGCCGACGTCGAACGCCCGCGCCGAAACGTCGGTGAAGTGCTCGGCACCGACGTCCAGTGCTGCCCAGGTGCCGTTTGAGCTCTCCGAGGCGACCCGGCTAGCGGCGTCCTCGAGGGACATGCCCGCGGCGGGCTCGAGCCGGAACGCACAGACCAGGTCGTCGGCGGTCGGCTCGTAGTCGGGGTGGAGGAAGTCGTCGTACTCGATGCCGGTCATGGCCCCGGTTGGGACGCCGCGGACTAAAGCGGCGGCCCTCGGTGACCGGCCCAGGCAACCTCCGGCCGCTCACGCGGGATCGCGCTCGACCGCCAACCCGTCGACGGCCTCGAAATACCGGTCGGCGGCGAGATCGTTGGGCGTGAGCTGGGTCGTCGGATTGTGCTCCCGGGCAATCTCAAGCCACTCGGCGGGGCTGAGGCCCGCGACGCGGGCGGTCTGGTTCGTCGAGCTGTCGCCGGACTGGTACCGCTCGATGGCCACCCGGCGACGGAGATCCAAGCGCCTCCCGGAGCGCTGTGCGGAGCACCGTCCTCCTGTCATCGTCGAGCAGGTCCGCCACCGCCTCGAGCGCGGCCCCGTCGTCCGCCGGAATCCGGGCGCTAATCGAGGCCATTGGATACGGATTTTTACCCGTCCGATCGCGAACGCGTTCGTTCCGATCGGCGACGGTCAGGGGTCGTTCCTGCGGGCCGGGACGGAGCCCCGGGAACCCCGCCGTCGAGAGCGACCGACAGAACGGGCCGACCCCGGCCCTACGATCCGCCCTCCCCCACCGCCCCGTCGCGCCACTCGGCGAACGCCGCCAGCTCGTCGGCCTCGTCGAACCGCTCGATGGCCGGGACGTCGTAGGGGTGTTCCTCGACGATTCTGGCCTCGAGCCGGTCGTAAGCCGCGGCGGTCGTCTTCGCGAACAGCACGGCTTCGTCGTCCTCGTGGACCTCGTCCGCCCACCGGTAGGTCGACGCACAGTCGACGACGTTCACGCAGGCCGCGAGCCGCTCCTCGACGAGCAGCCGGGCGAGGTCGGCCGCCACGTCCCGCGGGGCGGTGACGTACGCGGTCGGCATCAGACCGTGATCGGCCGGTGGTTGCCGGTGATGTCCCACTCGTGCAGGCAGTACGGCTCGCCGACCTGCCGTTCGCCGTCGACCTCCCGGATGCGCCACTCGCCGTCCTCGGCGTCCCAGACGTCCTCGCGGCCGCAGACGACGCAGGTCCGCTGCTCGGGGGGGTTGAGCGTGACGTCGGCCATTGGTGGACGGATGGCCCGGGCGTAGTTAAATGGATGCGGTCACGGCGCGTACGTGCCCGTCAGCTGGGTCCGGGCGAGGACGCCGCCGGCCACGGCCTCGCCCACCTCGGCCTTCGACGCTCCGGCCGGGAGGTCGAGGACGTGGTCCACGGCGTACAGCTTGAACCGGTAGGTGTGCTCGCGGTCCGGCGGCGCCGGGCCGCCGTAGCCGCGCTCGCCGAAGTCGTTCACGCCCTGGCGGGCGTCGCCGCCGTCCCAGCCCTCGGGGATCTCCCGGCGCTCGGGGTCGATGTTCCAGACGAGCCAGTGCAGCCAGACCGTGCCGGCCGGCTCGACCGCGTCGGGGTCGTCCATCACGAGCACGAGCGCGGCGGCGCCGTCGGGGACGCCGGCGATGCGGAGCGGCGGGTTGACGTCCCGGGCCTCGTGGCCGTACTCCCGAGGGATCGGGTCGCCGTCGTCGAACGCGGGGCTGGTCAGCGCGAGGTCGCCGCGCTGGGTCGCGTCCCCCGCGAGCGGGTTGTCGGTGGACATGGGGGTCGGGGTGCCGCCGAGGGTCGCACACCCGGCGAAGCCGCTCGCGGCCAGCGCGAGCATCGTCCGCCGGGTAACCGCAGGCGGCATGGGTCCCGTCGAAGTGACGGTCGTGAGCAGCAAAAAGGTCGGGGCGAGCGGGGAGCCGTCAGCCCTCCTCCCCGAAGTCCGGCAGGTCCTCGGGCGGCTCGAACTCGGCCTCCCAGTCGACGTAGTCCGCCTTGAGTACCTCCGAGACCACCTGGCCGAGCTCGGTGAGCGCGGCGTTGATGGCCGAGACCGTCGACCACGACTCGATGGCCGGGTGCAGGTCGCGCTGCTTCCAGTCCTCGGGTAGGCCCGGCGCGTGGTAGCCCACCCGGTCGGCGAAGTCGTCCCAGAAGAAGTCGTACTGCTCGAACAGCCCCAGGTCGCGGGCGATTTCGTACTCCGCCTCGGTCAGCTCGGTCTCCGCGGCCCACTCGGCCCAGGCGTCCGCCCAGGCACCGTCCCGCAGGAACGCGTCGAGCTCCTCCCGGCGGTAGTCGCCCGTTCCCGCGACCTCGGCGTCGTCGTACTCGCTGGCGTCGACGCCGGGATTCAGGCGAGGCGGGTCCGGGGGATCCGCGTCGAGGGACACGGGACGGCGTATGGCGGGCGCGAGGATAAGGTTCACCCCGACGGCGGCCGGCACCGACACGACCGCGCGAACCCCGCCAGCTACGCGTCCTCGCCGGCCAGCGCCGCCTCGCGGAGGTCCTCGCCCTCGGGAGACGAGACCGTCAGGTCGGGGACCGTGACGGGCCGGCGGTCCTCGTCGATGGCGACGTAGACGGCGTACGACTCCGTGGTGGCCTCGGTCGCGCCCGACCGGGGGTCCTCCCGGGCGGCCCGGAGCCGCACCCGCACGCTCGTCCGGCCCGCGGCGTACACGTAGGCCTCGATCAGGGCGACGTCGCCCACCTCGATGGGGCGGTTGAACTCGATCCCGTCGACCGCGACCGTGACGCAGGTGTGACCGGCGAATCGCATGGCCGCCATCGCGCCGACCTCGTCCATCCACTCCATGACGTGCCCGCCATGGGCGGTGCCGAGGCTGTTGGCGTGGTTCGGGTTGACCAACCACCGGTTCTCGATGCGGGTGTCGAGGAGGTCAGGCATCGGTGGCGGTTCAGGGTCGGGGCGGATGAGCGTGCTGCTTCATCCGGGAGGACCGCCCCGACCCGGGGCGACCGACCGGTTACGACGGACTACCCCGGAAGCCGGTAGACGTACTCGTCCAGCACCGCCCGGGCGCCGCCGAGGACCGACGAACCGTGGTAGACGAGCCCGACGTCGAAGTCGTAGCCCTGGAGGCGCTCGAGGCTCGCCTCGGCCTCGTTCAGGTCCGTCGAGTACACCGCCGGCGGCAGGTGGAAGTAGCCCGCCGGCAGCCCGCGCTGGTCAGCGCCCGAGAGCGCGTCGCCCAGCACGGCCACGCCCGCCTCCTCGTCGACCAGGGCGTGGTTGTCGGGCTCGTGGCCGGGGAGGTGGACGGCCTCGAACGAGCCGATGCGGTCGCCGTCAGCGTACCGGTGGTCCGGGGCGTGCTCCGCGTCGAGCTCGGTCCCCTCGGGGACGTACGTCTCGACGCCGTAGTGCTCGACGACGGCGTCGAAGCCGCCGACGTGGTCGCCGTCGCCGTGGGTGATCACCAGCCGCTCGGGAGGCAGGCCGATCGCCTCGATGCCGTCGACCAGCGCGTCGGTCGAGTCGGGCAGCCCACAGTCGAACAGCGTCGGGACGTCGTCCTCCACCAGGTACGCGCGGATGCGGCCGCCGCCCTCCCGGACCAGGCAGGTGATGTCGTGCACCCCGTCGGCGATCTCGTTGGGCATGCCGAACGCGTGGGTTGCGGCCCGCATCAAACCTCGGCTTTCGACCGTGACGGCGGGCTAGACGAGACCAACCCCTGACGGTGGCCGCTCGGAATCCCCCCGAAACCGCGACGGGCCGGGACAAGTGATAACACCGCGGCGGGTGGATCGGGCCTGAACGATGTCCCAGCCATCGATAGCCGGCCTCGGGGGCTGGCGAGGGTTCAAACGGGAAGCCGCTGGTAATCAGCCCATGGCGACGTCCGTCCGGGACATCTGGCAGAGCAATCCGTGGTGGGCGAAGCTGCTGTTGGCGATTGCGGTCGGCCTCTTCGTGATGGAGGCCTTAGGCATCGTCGATGCCACCGGGCTGGCGGCGCTGAATCTAACCGCGATCACGTTCATCTTCTCGATGTATGGTACCCTCGGCGGGACTCGGTCGACGCTCGATACCGTCGTGTTCTCCCTCGAGAACGTCGAGTCGTCCCTGGCCGGCGTCGAATCCTCCCTCGAGAACGTCGAGTCCTCGCTCGCGGGCATCGAGTCCGCGTTGGAATCCATACAGCAATCTCTCGACCGGATCGACGGCGAGCGTTGACGACGGGCCGGCCGATGCGTCCCGACAACGGTAAACGGGGAGGCCGACAACCGCGGCACGATGACCGAGTCGGCCGACCAGGGGCGGGTTGACCTCCTCGGCACCGCCCACGTCTCGGCCGACAGCGTCGCGGAGGTCGAGGCGGCCGTCGCCGAGACCGACGCCGACGTCGTCGCCGTCGAGCTCGACGAGGACCGCTACCGCCAGCTCGCCGGCGAGACCCCCGACGACCTCGACCCCGGCGACCTGCTCCGGGGCAACACCGTCTTTCAGTTCCTCGCCTACTGGCTGCTCTCCTACGTCCAGGCGCGGCTCGGCAAGCGCTTCGGCATCGAGCCCGGCGCGGACATGCGGGCCGCCGTCGAGGCGGCCGAGGCCCGTGGGCTGGACATCGCCCTGGTCGACCGTGATATCCAGACCACCATCCAGCGGTTCTGGACTCGGCTCACCTTTTTCGAGAAGCTCCGGCTGGTCGGCGAACTCACGCTGGCCATGGCCGGCCTCGGCGGCGAGGAGGAGATCGCGATGGAGGAGCTGACCGACGCCGACGTGGTCACGGCCATGCTCGAGGAGTTCCGCCGGCTGAGCCCGGGCGGCGCCGAGGCGCTCATCGACGAGCGCGACGCCTACATCGCCCACCGGCTACACGCCCTCGCCCGGTCGGGCCACGACGTCCTCGCCGTCGTCGGCGCGGGCCACGTCCAGGGCATCGAGGCCTACCTCGAAGACCCCGGCTCGCTGCCCCCGATGGAGTCGCTCACGGGCCGGCAGCGCTCCCGGCGGTTCTCGCCGTTCAAGCTCGTCGGCTACGGCATCGCCATCGCGTTCCTGGCGTTCTTCTTCCTGCTCGCGATGGCCGGCGTACGGAACACGTTCCTGCTGAAGCTGTTCGCCGCCTGGTTCGTCTTCAACGGCGTCTTCGCCTTCGGCCTCGCCCGGCTGGCCGGCGCCCACTGGTCGAGCGCGGCGGTCGGCGGCCTCGTGGCCTGGCTCACGAGCGTCAACCCGCTGCTCGCCCCCGGGTGGTTCGCCGGCTACGTCGAGCTGCGGTACACCAGCGTCAACGTCGGCGACATCGGCACCCTCAACGACATCCTCGGCGACGAGGAGAGCCCCATCGGCGAGCTGGTCCGGCGGATGTTCGCCGTGCCGCTGTTCCGGCTCATCGCCATCGTGGCGATGACCAACGTCGGCAGCTTCGTCGCGAGCCTGCTGTTCCCGCTGGTCGTCATTCCCTGGTTGGCGCCCGATATCGGCGGGGTCGACGCCATCGCGGACCTGATGGTGCAGGGCGCGCGGAACAGCGCCGACCTCGTCCTGGAGGCGCTCCGGTGAGCCCCCGGTCCGCCGGGGCACGGTCCCGCCCGCCCGACCGCCAGGCGGGCATCCGCTTCCGCCGCGACGAGCTCCGCGACCTCGGCGTCGCCTGGCTGGCCCTCGGCCTCGCGTTCACCTTCTTCCTGTACCGGCCGGCGGCGGTCCGGCTCGCGGCCGCCCCGGGTCCGGCGACGCTGGTCGGCTTCCTGGAGCCCTTCGCCCGCAGTCTGCTCACGGTGGGACTGGGCTTCCTGCTCCACGAGCTGGCCCACAAGGTCGTCGCGGTCCGGTTCGGCCAGGTCGCCGAGTTCCGCGCCGACTACGGGATGCTCGGCCTCGCGGTCGCGGCCGGCCTCGCCGGGTTCCTGTTCGCCGCCCCCGGCGCGGTTCACCACGCCGGTCGCCTCACCGAGCGCGAGAACGGCCTCATCGCGCTGGCCGGCCCGGCCACCAACCTCGGGCTGGCCGCACTGTTCCTCCCGCTCGCCCTCCTGGCCGAGCCGTTGGCCGCGGTGGGGAACCTCGGCGTCGCCGTCAACCTGCTGCTCGCCGCGTTCAACCTGATCCCGTTCGGCCCGCTGGACGGCCGGAAGGTGCTCGCCTGGAGCCCGGTCGTCTTCGGCGTCACGTTCCTGCCGAGCGCAGCGTTGGCGCTGTCCGTCTTCTTTGGCTAGCCCACCCCGAACGGGCCGAACCCTCTTAGCCGAAGCCGCCGCATGGTCGCCCGTGCAGCGCGCTGGCCACGTCGGGGCCGCCCTGGCCGCGTACGCCCCGGTGGCGTTCGTCACGGCGGGCCTCGGGTTCGACGACCTCGCCCTCCTCGGCGGCCTCGCGGCCGTCGGGCTGGCCATGCTGCCAGACGTCGACCTCCGGCTCCCGCTCGTGCCCCACCGCGGGCCGACCCACACGGTCTGGTTCGCCGGGCTCGCCGCGGTCGCCGGCGGCCTCCTCGGCTGGTCGGCGGGCGTGGGAAGGGGTGGCGTGGCGGCGGCCGGCCTGGCCGCCTTCGGCGGGCTCGTCGGCGGGCTCGTCGTCGGGGCCCACGTCGCCGCCGACGCGCTGACGCCCATGGGCGTCCGGCCGCTCGCGCCGCTCTCGGACCGCCGGGTGACCTACGGACTCGCCCGGGCGTCGAACCCGGTCGCGAACGTCCTCCTGCTGGTACTCGGCGCCGGCCTCGCCGTGGCCGCGTTCGCGCTCGGCCGGTGGGTGGCCGGGCTGTGACGACGGTTCGTCCACCAGCGGGTTCGCCACCTGACGATGGGTGGGTGGCCGGCCCGCCGCGGGGGCTACGACAGGTAGGCCGCGACGTCGGCCTCGGTGATGATGCCCACCGCCTCGCCGCCCTCCATGACGATGACGGCCTTGGAGTGGGCGAGGAAGTTCCGGACCTGCGAGAGGGGCGTCTCGGGGCTCACCGGGGGGAACGACTCGCTCATGACCTCCCGGACCGGCGCCTCCCCCACGTCGTCACCGGCGTCGATGATGTCGGCGTGGCTGATGGAGCCGATGGGAATGCCGTCCTGGATGACGGGCAGCTGGGAGTAGGCCTCGGCCTCCATGAGCTCCTCGGCGTCGTGGACCGACTTCGTCGGCTCGATGCTCACGACGTCGGTGTGCATCAGATCCGCCGCCCGGACCACCCCGCCGGCGGCCTCCTCGAGGGCATCGACGATGCGCCGGAGGGTCGAGAGCCGGGGGTCCACGTCGCCGCCCTCGATGCGGGCGATGAGCGGCTGGGAGACCCCCGCCCGCTCGGCCAGCTCGCTCTGGGTGAGGTCGAGGTCGGTCCGCCGGGTGCGCAGGTCCTGCGGCGTGGGGAGCTCCATGCCGGGTGATAACTGTGGGTAATCCTTAATCGTTTCCCCGGACCCTCGGCCGGCGAATCCCCGTCCGGCCGCCGCTCAGCCGGAGGCGTCGCGGGAGGCCGCCTCCTCGGCCGCCTCCGCGGTCTCGATGACCTCGAGTGGAACGTCCCGGAGCGCGCCGCCGACCTCGCTCTTGGCGATGCGGGCCGCGTGCTCTTCGTTCTCGGCATTGAAGACCGTCAGCTCGAGGACCAGGCCCACCAGCGCCGTGCTCGCGGCGAGGAACCCGGCGTCGAAGGGCTCGCCGCAGGCCGGACACTCCGCCAGGCCGACCTCGACGTCGACGTACTGGAGGTCCTGGTCGTTGAGCCGGCGGCCGGCCTCGCTGACCGCGACGCCGATGGCGTCGTCGACCGTGTCGACGTCCCGGACCAGCCAGGCGGCCTCCATCACGACGCGGTAGTTGGTCATGCGGTCGGCCACGCGACCGACGGGCACGTGCCTTTCGGATACGGCCGGCCCGCGAGAGGATGCGCACGTCACGCCGTACCTGCCGATAGGTTATCGATATGAACCAGAGTGGAGACGCTTCGATACGGATAAACCCGGGGCGCGACCGCCGGGATTCGGCCGGCAAGCTCGATCCCGGAAACCACCCGACAGCGTCGACCCCAATCCACATGATGAATCGTGAGCGTCGGCGTGTCGGCCGGAAGGCTTATACCACCCCAGCGTTCGACCCCCGGACTGTACCATGCGCGCCGCCATCGCGCGATTCGCCGCCTTCGCGGTCTACCAGCTGAGCCTGCTGGTCGGCATCGCCCTGCTGCCCCTCGCGGTGCTCGCCCGTCACGGCGGGTTCCGGCTGCCGGTCGGTCGCCTCGTCGAGCGGACCGGGCGGGCCTACGCGTCGACCCGCGACCGCTAAGCCGGTCCGCCACCACGCGGTTTTTCGCCAACGCCGTCCGACCGGTTACCGGCCGGTACCGGTCGAACCGCTGGGCCTTTATGCGCCGGCGGCCGGTACCTACGCGTGATGCGCCAGAGCGCCACCGACCGGCCGTTCGACGGGGCCGCCGGGGGGCCGGACCGCCGGCTGCCGGACCCGTACTCCCCCGAGCTGGGCGAGCTCCGCGCCCGGGACCTGTCAGAGGAGGACCTCGAGAGCGTCAACAAGACCGGCACGACGACGGTCGGCCTCTCGACCGCCGACGGCGTCGTGCTCGCCACCGACATGCGCGCGAGCCTCGCCGGCCGGTTCATCTCGAACAAGGACGTCCAGAAGGTCGAGCAGGTCCACCCGACCGCCGCGCTCACGATGGCGGGCTCGGTCGGCGGCGCCCAGTCGTTCATCCGCTCGCTCCGGGCGGAGGTCAACCTCTTCGAGACCCGCCGGGGCAAGGACCTCGGCATCGAGGCGCTGGCGACGCTGGCCGGGAACTTCCTCCGGGGCGGGCCGTTCTTCCTCGTCTCGCCCATCCTCGGCGGCGTCGACGACGAGGGCCACCACGTGTTCAGCCTCGACCCCGCCGGCGGCGTCATGTCGGACGACTACGTCGCGACGGGCAGCGGCATGCAGCTAGCGTACGGCGTCCTCGAGCAGCACTACGACGAGGAAGCGACGAACGCCGACGCCGCCCAGATCGCCGCGCAGGCCGTCAAGAGTGCCTCCGAGCGCGACACCGGCTCGGGCGACGGCGTCTATCTGGCGACCGTCACCGCCGAGGGCGTCGACATCGAGGGCCACAAGGACTTCGACGAGATCCTGTAGCTGGGGCGGCACTCCCGCGGCGCTCCCGTCCGGCGTCCGTCCCGTTCTCGCCCGCGCTGATTCAGGTCACGCCCCACATCACGGCAATCCCCAGCGTCGTCACGACCGCGAGCAGCAGCTGCAGCGGCGCGCCGACCCGGACGTAGTCGGCGAAGGTGTAGCCGCCCGGGCTGTAGACCATGAGGTTGGTCTGGTAGCCCACCGGCGTCATGAAGGCCGTGCTGGCGGCGAAGGTCACGGCGAGCACGAACGAGAAGGGGGCGCCGCCGATCCCCCGGGCGGTGTCGACCGCCACCGGCAGCAGGAGCACCACGCTCGCGATCGGCGTGATGAGGTTCGCTAACACCGCGGTCACCAGGTAGAACAGCCCGAGGACCGCCACCGGGGGCAGCACGGCCGCCGCCTCGACGACCAGCCCGGCGAGCCACGCCACCCCGCCGGACGCGGACAAGGCCACGCCGAGCGGGATGACCCCCGCGAGCAGGAAGACCACGTCCCAGTGGACGGCGTCGTAGGCCTCGCCGGGCCGGACGACGCCGGTCGCCACCATCGCGACCACGCCGCCCAGCGCCGCGATGACGATGGGCAGCGCTCCCACGGCGGCGAGGCCGATGACCCCCGCCAGGATGGCCAACGCGACGGGGGCGTTCGGGCTCATCGCCACGTCGTCGGGCGCCGGCGGACCGCTGGTCTCGGCCACGACGACGTCACCGGACGCGCGCAGCAGCGGGACCGTCCGGCGGGAGGCGTGGAGCAGGAGGCCGTCGCCTTCGGCCAACCGGAGCTCGGCGAGCCCCTCGTGCACGACCGAGCCGCCGCGGCGGACCGCGAGGACCGTCGCCCGGTAGCGCTCCCGAAGGCCGGCGTCGGCGATGCTCGCGCCCTCGAGGGCCGACCCGGGCCGCACGACGGCTTCGACGAGCCGGCCGAGCCCCTCGGGCCGGTCCAGCTCCGCGGCCGTGACCGACGCCCGGGGCAGCAGTCGGCAGTCGAGCCGGTCGGCGAAGGCCCGCGCCGTGGCCTCGTCGGCCCGGATCGACAGGACGTCGCGGGCGCGAATCTCCTGGTCGGTCCCCGGGGCGACGAACGAGCGCTCGCCGCGGACGACCTGGAGGACGTCGAGGTCGTAATCGGCGTCCTCGAACCACGCCTCGACCGTCGTTCCCACCAGCGGCGAGGCCTCCCCCACGCGGACCCGCCAGAGGTACGGGCCAAGCTCGAACTCCTCGGTGAGGTCGACCGGGTGGACCCGCTCGGGAAGCAGCCGCTGTCCCACCGTCAGGAGGTAGGCGCCGCCGGCGATGACCACGAGCACGCCGAGGCCCGTGAACTCGAACATCGAGAACCGGTGGCCGATGAGCGTCGCCGAGAGGTCGCTGGCGACGAGGTTCGTCGAGGTCCCGACGAGGGTGAGCGTGCCGCCGAGCATCGAGGCGTAGCTGAGCGGGATGAGCAGCTTCGACGGCGACACGCCGACCTGGTCGGCGAGGTCGACCACCATCGGGACGAACACGGCCACGACGGGCGTGTTGTTGACCACGCCGGCCAGCGGGCTGGTCAACCCGACCGTGACGCCCAGCAGCCGGCCGCGGTCGCGACCGGTGAGCCGGCCGACTGCCGTCCCCAGCCGGCGGACGACGCCCGTCGACTCGATGCCCCCGCTCAGGATGTACATCGCGACCACGGTCAGCGTGGCCGGGTTCGAGAAGCCCGAGAGGGCCTCCGCCGGCGAGACGTGGGTCCAGGGCTCGAGGACGACCAGGGCCACCAGGACGGCGATGGCCGTGATGTCGACGGGGAGCGCCTCGGTGACGAACAGCCCGACGGCGGCGCCGATGAGCGCGAACACCACGAGCGCGTCGAACGGCACCGCCGGCATGGGCGACGGTACGCCCGACCGGCTTTTGACCGTTCCGTCCCGCGGGGAACCGGGGCGGCGCCGAAGGGCCGCCGAGACGACGGCGCCCGACCGCGGCCGCTCGCCGGGCGTGAACGCCGGAACGGGGAACGGCTACTCGGCGGCGACCAGGTCCGCCTCGTCCTCGTCGAACGCGATGTCGACGTCGTGGTCGCCGGCCCGGGCCCGCCGCCGGAGGAGGACGATACCGGCGCCCAGGGCGCCGAGGACCAGCAGCGGGGCGACGAACCGGCCGCGGCCGCCCGAGGCGGCGACGTCGGTCGGGTCGACGGCCGCGTCGTCGGAATCGGAAGTGCCGATGGCCCGCGGCCCGAACTGGGCGCCATCGAGGTTGATCTCGAACAGGGTGAGGTTCTCAAAGACCATGTCCGCTGGTAGGTCGGGAACGGCGATATAACTATTGTGATACGTGGTGGCAGCCGCCGCGGGCCGCGTCACGGCCACTCGGGGTCGCTCGCTCGGGGGCCGCGAACGGTTCGGAAGCTCGATACCGGCCCCGGTGTGTGACACGTCCGACGCGCGAAGCCCTACGCCACGCCCATCTCGCCGAGCCGCTCCGGGAGGTAGGTATCGGTGACGAAGTCCAGGCCACGGGCG
>JBDGPL010000107.1:0-4144 GCA_042219705.1 Halobacteriales archaeon
CGAGGAGACGGTCCGGCTGAAGTACGGCGGCATCTCGGTCCCGAAGGCCGTCGACGTCGCCCCACAGCGCCGGGTCGACCAGGCGCTTAAGTTCATCGCGGAGGGCACCGAGGCGGCGGCGTTCAAGTCGCCGACGCCGTTCGCCGAGGCGCTCGCGGACCAGCTCCTCGGCGCGGCCGACGGCGACGTCTCGACCTACGCCGTCAACCAGAAGGAAGAGAAGGAGCGCGTCGCGGCCGCGGCCCGCTGACCCCGGGAACCGTCGCCGAGGAGTTCGCCGTCCTCCGGTCACGCCAGGATAGCGAGCCGCCGGTTGGGCCTCCGGCGGGCGCGGGCCGGCGAGCCAATCGGCGGTCGATGGCGGCCACGGGCCGGATTCGTGACAGGCCGGGCCGACCGGGCGGCCCGGTCGCGAACACCTTTGGCGCGGCCGCGACAACGGCCGACCGGTGTCCGCGAGCGAGCCCGGCCCGGACCCGGTCGGCCCGGCCGTCGACCGCCTCGTCCGGCGGTACTACGCCTACCAGGCCACCGCGACCTTCGGGTTCGTCACGCCGGTCTTCGTCCTCTTCCTCCTGCTTCGGGACCTGACGTTCGCGGAGATCGCCACCCTCTCGGCGCTCAACTGGGCGGTCGTGACGCTGGGCGAGGTGCCGACGGGGTACGTCGGCGACCGGCTCGGCCGCCGGAACAGCCTGCTGCTGAGCACGGCGCTCGCGACGGCCTCCCTCCTCGGCTTCCTCCTCGCCCGCAGCCTCCTCGCCTTCGCCGTCCTGTACGGCCTCTGGGCGCTGGCCATCGCGTTCCGGTCGGGGGCCGAGGGCGCCTGGCTCTTCGACGCGCTGGCCGACCGGGGCGCCGCCGGGCGGTACACCGCCGTCAAGGGCCGGGGCGGGGCCGTCAAGCGATGGGTCGGCGCCGGGGCGATGCTCGCCGGCGGCCTGCTGTACGTCGTCCAGCCGACCTGGCCGTTCGTGGCCGCCGCCGGGCTCCACGGCCTCGGGGTGCCCGTGCTGCTGGCGCTGCCGGCGGGCCGCCACGAGGGCGACGGCGACCGCCCGACGGTGGCCGCGGTGATGCCGACCGTCCGCCGGACGCTGACCCGCCCGCCGCTCCGCTCGTTCGTGGCCTACGTCGCCCTCCTCGTGGCGGCCGTGGGCGCGGCGGCCACCTACGTCCAGCCGGTGACGGTCTCGGTCCTCGAGGCCCGGCTCGCCGGGCTCGCCGTGCACGGCTACGCCGTGCCCGAGCAGGCCACGCTCGGGGTCCTCTACGCGGGGTTCGCCGCGGTCGAGGCGGCGGCGAGCGACGCCGCCGGGGCGGTCGAGGCCCGGTTCGGACGCGGGCGGGCGATCCTGGCGCTGGTTCCGAGCGTGGGCCTCGTCCTCGTGGCCGCGGCGCTGGCGCCGGTCCTCGCCATCCCGGCCTTCCTGGCGATGCGGGCCGGGGCCGCGGTCGTCGACCCGCTGGCGTCGGGCTACCTCAACGACCGCCTGCGGTCCGCCGGCCGGGCGACCGTACTCTCGGCCGCCTCGATGGGGTACGCGGTGGTCCGGCTGCCGCTGGTCGTCGCCGCCGGGGTCGTCGCCGACGCCGCCGCGCCGCTGGTGGCGGTCGGGCTGGCCGGGGCGGTCGCGGTCGTGGGGGCGGCCGTCGTCATCGCCGTCGAACGGCCGGTGTGACGCCGAGGATTACGATCGGCCACCGGCCGCGCCGGCCCGGCCCGCGAGCCGCCAACCGGCCCACAACCCCGCGAGGCCGACGATGGCGGCGACGGCGACCGGGGACCAGTCCGGGGGGAGGGCGGAGACGACCATCGCGACCAGGACGCCGACCGCGTACACGAGGCCGGCGAGCCCGGCACCGGCGACGCCGTACCGGAGGACGCCGCCCGGGCCGAACCGACGCCGGAGCCGGCCGGCGACGGCGCCGGCGAGGCCCGCGAGGGCGAGCAGGTACCCGCCGAACGCCACCTGGAACGCGCCGCCGCCCAGGCCGGGGGCGAGGGGGTTCTGGACGGCGTCGAAGCCGAGGACGAGGAGGTAGCCGGGCGCGCCGACGCCCGGGACGGGGACCCGCATGGCCGCGACCAACACGACGTAGAGCCCGAGCGCGACGGCCCCATCGAACAGCGTGGTTCGGTGTCGGCGGACCCAACCCATACGCGCGACAAGGGCCGTCCCACGTAAAGCCGTTCAGGTCGCCGGCTCGAGGGGCCTCAGTCGTCCGGGCGGGCCGGCTCGGGCCGATAGGCCCGGCTGATGGCCCGCCACTTCCCGGTCGAGAAGCGGTAGTAGTTGACCGCCGCCGGGACCAGCGACTCGGCGAAGTAGGCCAGGTAGACGCCGACGAGGCCGAGCGACGTGGTGGCGCCGAGGTAGGTCAGCGGGATGGCGAACCCGAACATCCCGAGGGTCCGGCTGTAGAACGGCCACCGGGTGTCGCCGGTGGCGTCGAGGGCGCCAGCGCTCGTCCGGGCGACCCCCTGGGCGACGACGGCGCAGCTCGCCGCCGCCACGAGCCCGGCGGCGATGGGGACCGTCGGGTCGGCCGGGTCGCCGACGAAGACCGTCACGATCGGCTCGGCGAAGCCCAGGACGATGGCGCCGGCGACGGCGTAGGTGCCGACCGCGATGCGGACGATCTCCCGGCCGTAGGCCGCGGCGGTCGCCTCGTCGCCGCCGCCGAGCGACTGGCCGACGAGACTGCTGGCGGCGAGGCCGAAGCCCCACCCGGGGGTGTTCAGCAGCCCCCAGACCCGCCGGCTGATGACGTAGGCCGCGACGACCGTCGGGCCGAACAGCCCGACGAACGCCAGCAGCGGGAACCGCGCGAGGGTCCAGACGCCGTTCCGGCCGACCACGGGGGCGCCGATGACGGCGAGGTCCCGGAGCGTCGGGGCGTGGGCGTACCGGCCGCGGAAGCCGACCGTCACCGGCAGCGACCCGACCAGGGGGAGCCGGCCCACGGCGAAGCCCGCAAGCAGCACGGCGGCCACGACGGCGTTCGAGATGACGGTCCCCAGGGCCGCGCCGACGACGCCCATCCCGAGGCCGAAGATGAACACCGCGTTGAGCCCGATGTTGACGACCGCGCCACCCGCCCGGACGACCATCGGGGTCCAGGCGTCGTCGGCGCCGATGAGCGTCCGGCTCCCGATGAGGTTCAGCGCGGCGAACGGCACCCCCAGCGCCACGGTCCGGAGGTAGGCGGCCCCGAGCCCGACGACGCGAGGGTCGTCGGAGAGCAGCCGGATGAGCGCCGTCGGCCGGCTCCAGAACAGCGCAGCCATGGGTAGCGTGACCGCGAGGACCAGCAGGACGCTCGACCGGACGGCCTGGTCGAGCTGGTCGTGGGCGTCCGCCCCGTAGCGTTGGGCGACGAGGGCGATGGTCCCGGCGGCCAGGCCGCCGCCGACGGTGAACGCGAGCCCCCAGTACGGGCCGGCGAAGCCGACGCCCGCGATGGCCGCCGGGCCGACCCCGACGCCGACCATGGCCACGTCCGCGGCGTTCTTCGACATCCGGGCCAGGCCGGTCACGATGCGGGGCCAGGCCAGCTCGACCGTCCGGCGGGCCCGCCTGGCGTCGACCAGCCCGAGCCGGGCGAGGCCGAGCCCGACCGCGAGGACGACGAGCCGGACGGGGTTCGGGAGGCGGGCCACGGGGGTCGAGGCTTCCGCCGGCCCGGATTAAGGGCTTCTGACTCGCCGGCCCGCGCGGGTCAGTCCGCGGCCCGGCCCTGGGGCGCCGCGTAGGCCCGGACCGCGTCGACGAGCAGCCGGCGGTACTCGCTCTCGTCGGGATCGGCGGCGAGCTCGCGGAACCGCCGACGGAAGCCCGCCAGGTCGACGGCCGGGGCGTCGTCGGCCGCGATGCCCGCGAGGTCGTAGAGCCGGTGGTCGGAGTCGACCAGGTCGTGGCGTTCCAGCAGCGCCAGCGCGAAGGCCGCGTTGATGGCCGTGATGTCGGGGTCGGCCGACGCCGTCAGCCGAGTCCAGCCGGGCGGCCGGGCCGCGGGGCGGTCGGCGAGCGCCGCCGCCAGCTCCGACTCGAAGAAGGCGGCGAGCTTGTCGCCGGGCGCCACGTCGACGGTGATGTCGTCGGCGTAGATGTCCTTCATGTGGTTGGCGATCTGGTAGCAG
>JBDGPL010000108.1:0-9489 GCA_042219705.1 Halobacteriales archaeon
ATCATCTCCCGGACCTGCTCGAGCTCGCGGTCGAGGCCGCCGATGTCCTCGTAGGTGACGTCCGGCGTGACCTGCTCGCGGTCGCCGGGGCCGGCGCCGACCTCCTCGGCCGGGCGCTCGGAGATGGCGATCTCGGTGCTCTCGGTCACGACGACGGTCCCCGACGGCGACGTCTCGGAGATGCGCATCGGGATGGACTGGCCGGAGCCGGGCCCGAGCAGGCTGAAGCCCACGCGGATGTCCTGGCCCGTGGTGACCGGCCGGCCGCCCAGCCGGTCGCGGATGAGCGGGCCGATGTCGCCCCGGATGCGGAGGTTCTGGGGCAGGGCAACGGTGACGTGCTCGGCGGGTTTGACGTCCGCGGGCTCGACCTCGACCTTGTCGTCGATGCCCACGTCGGCCTCCTGGCGGAGCCGGCCGTCGATGCGGATCACCCCGCGGCCCTCGTCCTCGGGGTAGCCGGGCCAGACGCGGGCGACCGCGCGGCCGCCGTCGCGGCCCTCGATGACGATGTAATCGCCGCTGTCGACCGAGAGCGACTCGGCGGCCTGCGGGTCGATGGCGGCGAGGCCACGGCCCGCGTCCTTCTGCTTGAGGGGCTTGACGGTGAGCTTCATTCTCGTACCTCGATGGTGACGACGCCGTGGCGATTAAAGGCTCGCACCTCGCCCTCTGGCAGGTCGAACTCCTGCTGGCGGCCGTCGCCGTCGACGACGATGACCGTGCCGTCGACCACGTCGACCGCGGGCTCGGCCCCCGGGCCGAGGTCGGCCACGAAGACCGTCCGGTCGGAATAGTCGTAGCGCCGGGCGATGCCGTCGGTCGCGAGTTGGTCCAGTTGCATCTGGGATTCCCTTACCCAGGGTAAGCCATTCTCATATTTAATTGCTTCGGTCAGGAATCGACGTACTGCATCGGGATATTCGATATGTCATTGTTAGCGGTCCACGGGTTGCCCCGCCGGTGGCGCCCGGCGTCCCAACGCCTATGTCCGGGCCCGACAACCGCGCTCCATGGAGTGGGTCAGCCACGACGGCCGCCGGACGGCCTACCGCCGCTCCGACCGCGGTGGCGACGGGACCCCGCTCCTGTGCGTCCACGGGAGCGGCGGCTCCCACGCGGTCTGGCGGGGCCAGCACCGCCTGGCGGACGAGCGGCCGGTCGTCGCCGTCGACCTCAGCGGTCACGGCGAGTCCGAGGACGTGACGACACCTCCCGGGCCGGAGACCCTGGCCGCCTACGCCGACGACGTGCTGGCCGTGGCGGACGCGACGGACGCCGGCAGCCTCTGTGGGAACTCCCTGGGCGGGGCCGTCGCGCTCCATATCGCCATCGAGCGCGACGCCGCGCTCGATGCGCTCGTGCTCGCCGGGACCGGGGCCAAGCTCGCCGTGCTGCCCGACCTCTTGGGCTGGCTCGGCAGCGACTTCGACCGGGCCGTCGACTTCCTCCTCGGGCCGAACCGGCTGCTCGCCACCGACGACCCGCGGTACCTCGACGCGGCGGAGGCGACCATGCGCGAGGCCGGCCAGCGGGTCACCGAACGGGACTTCCGAACCTCGGACGCGTTCGACGTGCGCGGCCGGCTGGACGAGGTCGACCCGCCCGCGCTGGCGCTGACAGGCGCGCGGGACGAGCTGACGCCGCCGGCCTACCACGAGTACCTCGCCGAGCACCTGCCCCGTGGCCGGTGGACGACGGTCGACGACGCGGCCCACCTCTCGATGCTCGAACGGCCGGACGCGTTCAACGCGGCGGTCGGCGACTTCCTGGCCGACGTCGGCCTCTGAGCTATGGCGCGACCGCGTCCACGTAGGCGAACGGGACCCCCGCCCGCCGGGCCGTCTCCTCGTCGCGGGAGCCGTCACCGATGAAGACCGCGGCCGCCGGCTCGGCACCGAGGATGCCCAGCGCGGCGAGCAGCGGTGCGGGGTCGGGTTTCACGGCGTCGACGGTGTCGCGCCCGACGACCGCTTCGACGGCATTGTCGAGCCCATGGCGCTGGAGAGCCGTCCGGCACGCCCTCTCGGCGTTCAGCGAACAGACGCCCACCGGGCACGCGAGCTCGGCGACCAGATCCGCCGCCGGCAGCCGGTCGGCCGCCTCGGCCCCGGCGATCTCGTGTTCGGCGAGCACCGACTCGACGGCGTCCTCGAGGCCGCGGTCCCTGGCCCGGTCGTAGCACTCCCAGACGGACCAGCCGTCGGCGTCGACCCCGGCGTCGGCGAGCAGCGCCCGGAGTTCACCCGCGACGGCCGACCAGTCGACGGCCAGCCTCACGAGGGTCCCGTCGAGGTCGAAGACGACGGCCTCGGCGTCGGCGAGCGGCTGGTGCATCGACACGTCGACGCGGTGGTGGAGCGGCCGGGTAGGGCCTTCGGTCGACGGCCGGGGCCGGCGAGACCAGCGTCAGTCGAGCAGCCCGCGGGCGATGACGGTCCGCTGGATCTGGCTGGTGCCCTCGTAGATGGTCGTGACCTTGGCGTCGCGGTAGTAGCGCTCGACGTCGTAGGCGGTGGTGTACCCGTAGCCGCCGTGGAGCTGGACGGCCTGGTTGGCGACCTCGACCGCCGCCTCGGACGCGAACAGCTTGGCCACGCTGGCCTGGTGGCGGACGTCCCGGCCGGCGTCCTCCGCTCGAGCGGCCTCGCGGGTCAGCGCCCGCCCCGCGCGGACCTTCGTCTCCATGTCGGCGAGCGTGTGCCGGACGGACTGGATGTCCGCGATGGGCCCGCCGAACTGCTCGCGCTCCTGGGCGTACGCGAGCGCGTCGTCGAGCGCGGCCTGCGCGAGGCCGACGGCCTGGGCGGCCACGCCGATGCGGCCGCCGGTGAGGATCCGGAGCGCCGCGGAGAGCCCCTCGCCCTCGGGCGTGAGCCGGTTGGCCGCCGGGATCCGGGCGCCGTCGAACAGCAGCGCCGTGGTGTCGCTCGCCCGGAGCCCGAGCTTGTCCTCCTTCTTCCCGACCTCCAGCCCATCGGTGTCCTTCGGGACGACGAACTGGGTGACCGAGCCCGGGTCGTGCGGGTCGGTCTTCGCGAACAGGATCACGACATCGGAGCGCTCGCCGTTGGTGATCCACTGCTTCTCGCCGTCGATGACGTACTCGTCGCCGTCGCGCCGGGCGACGGTCGACATCTCGGCCGGGTTCGAGCCGGCCTCGGGTTCGCTGAGCGCGAACGCCCCGACGGGCCGGCCGTCGGCCATGTCGGGCAGCCAGCGCTCGGCCTGTGCTTCGCTGCCGAACTCCGCGATGCATGACGTCGCCAGCGCGTGGACGCCCAGCGCCGTCGCGACGGCCAGGCTGCCCTCGGCGACGGCCTCGCTGACGACGGCGTACGTCAGCCGGTCGAGGTCGAGGCCGCCGTAGGCCTCCGGCACCGTCATCGCGGTCAGGCCCAGCTCGGCCAGGCCGTCCCAGACGGCCTCGGGGAACGACTCCTCGCGGTCCGCCTCGGCGGCCGTCGGGGCGATCTCCTCGGCGGCGAACTCACGGACCGTCCGGCGCATGGCCCGTTGTTCGTCCGACAGCACCATGCGGCGGCGTTCGATGGCGGCGGGGAAAACGCTTCGTGGGCGACAGCGCGGCGGGCCGGCGACCCCCGGTTTCCGGGTCGTAACCGTTAACCGTTACGCTCCCGTCGTGGGCTCACCGCGAAAGGTTACTAAAAACGTTCATGATGCCCGTGCCTAAACCGGTACCCGATGGCGTATTCCTTCGCGCCGGCCGAGGCCCGCTCCCTGGAGTTCTCCACGGGCGAGCTGACCGGCGCGCTAGGGGATTCGGTTACGGTGCTGCCGATCGTCGTGACCGCGACCGCCCTCTCGGAGCTCTCCATTGCGACCGTGCTGCTGGGGTTCGCCGTCTTCCAGGTGGTCTGGGGGCTGTATTACCGGGTGCCGGTCTCGGTCGAGCCGATGAAGGCGCTGGCCGCGCTGGTCATCGCCGGCTCGCTCTCGGCCCAGGGACTCGCGGTCGCGGGACTGCTGGCCGGGGCCGTCCTCCTCCTCGCCGGCACCACCGGGACCATCTCCCGCCTCGAACGCCACCTCGGCGAGCCGGTCGTCCGCGGGGTGCAGCTGGCCGTCGCGCTCGTCCTGCTCGAGACGGGGCTGCGGCTGGGCCTCGGCGACCCGGTGCTCGCCGGCCTCGCGGCCCTGCTGGTCGGCGCCGTGGCGGTCCTGGGTCACCGCCGGGCGGGCGCGCTGGTCGTGCTCGGCCTGGGGGTGCTCGTCGCGTTGGCGGAGGTCGGGCTCCCCTCGCCGGCGCTCCCGACGGTCGGCCTCACCCTCCCGGCCCCGTCCCTGGCGGTCGACCCGGCCGTCCTCGCGGCGACCGGCGGCCAGCTGGCCATGACGGTCGGGAACGCGGCCGTCGCCACGTCGCTGCTGCTCGGCGAGTACTACCGCGCGGACGTCACGGCCGACGAGCTCGCGACGAGCATGGGGGCGATGAACCTCGCCGTCGTCCCGCTGGGCGGGCTGCCGATGTGCCACGGCAGCGGCGGCGTGGCGGGGAAGCACGCCTTCGGCGCGCGCACCGCCGGGGCGAACGTCATCCTCGGCGGCCTGTACGCCGGGGCCGCGCTCCTCGCGACCGAGCTGGTCGCCGCGTTCCCCATGGCCGTCCTCGGGGTGGTGCTGGTCCTGGTCGGCGCGCAGCTCGCCCGGACGGCCGTCGCCATCGACCGCCGCGGGCTGGCGGTCCTCGTCGGCGCGGTCGGGTTCCTCGCCGGCATCGGCGTGGCCTTCCTCGCCGGCCTGGCCGCCTGGCGGCTCGGTCGCCGGCGCGACTGGTTCGGCGCGGGGGCGACGTGAGGGGGGTCCGCGCGTGACCGAGGACGGTGAGGCGCTGCTCGACCGGGCCGGGTTCGACCCCGAGGAGAGCGTCCTCACCCGCCGGCAGGCCGAGGTCCTCGCGCTCCGTGAGCGGGACGTCGCCCAGGCCGACATCGCCGAGCGGCTGGGCACCAGCCGGGCGAACGTCGCCGGCATCGAGGCCAGCGCCCGCGAGAACGTCCGCCGGGCCCGGGCCACGGTCGACTTCGTCGACGCCATCCGGGCCCCGGTCCGGCTCACGGTCGAGCCCGGCACCGACGTCTACGAGATTCCCGACCGCGTCTACCGGGCGGCCGACGAGGCGGACGTCAAGGTCTCCCTCTCCGCCGTCGGGGTCATCGAGCGGCTCACCGAGGCCGCCCGGGAGGCCCTGGACAGTCGACGGCTCACCCGGCCGGTCCGCGTGACGGTCGCGGCCGACGGCGAGGTACGGTTCCGCGTCGACGACCGGTCCTGATTCAGTCCCGGAGGAAGGCGACGACTGCCGCCGGGTCGGCGTCGATGCCGCCGGCCTGGGCGAACCGCGCCGAGCCGCCGCCCCCGCCGCCGAACTCATCGGTGACCGAGTGGACGACCGCGGCGGCGTCGCCGTCGCCCCCGTCGGCCACCGCGACGAAGGTACGGTCGTCCCGGCCGACCAGCGCGACGACATCGGCGTCGTCGCCGGCGAGCGCCTCGGCGTGCTCGCCGAGGGCGTCGGCGTCCAGCCCCTCGACGGCGCCGACGAGCCACGCCCGCCCGTCGCGCTCGACCGTCGCCTCGCGGAGCTCGGCGAGCTGGGCCTCGGCCAGCCGGGCCTCGAGGTCGGCCACCTCGTTCTCGACGGTCTCGACGCGCTCCGCGAGCCGGTCGACCTCGTCGGGGACGTCCTCGGGAGCGGTGCCGAGCGTTCGGGCCGCCGCGAGGAGCGCGGCCTTCTCGTCGGTCCGGTGGCCGATGCCGTCCGGGCCGACCGCGAACTCGACGCGGGTGAGCCCCTCGCCGGGGTTCGAGCGCTCGAGGACCGAGACCGGCCCGACGTGGAGGGTGTTCTCGACGTGGGTCCCCCCGCAGGCCGCGACGTCCCAGCCCTCGACGGTCACCACCCGCACGTCGTCGCCGGCGATGCCCTCCTCGGTCTTGGTGTTGAACGCGATCTCGGGGTCGTCGAGGGCCGCCTCGGCCGGCCGGACGTCCCAGTCGACGGGTCGGGCGTCCCAGACGGTCCGGTTGACGAGCCGCTCGAGCTCGACGAGCACGTCGTCGTCGACGTCGGTGGTCGTCTCGAAGTCCACGCGGACCTTCGCCGGCGTGATGCCGAAGCCGCCGTAGCCGAGGTCGTCGAGCAGCCGGCGGCCGGCGCCGTAGAGCACGTGGCTGGCGGTGTGGGCCCGCCGGCAGTAGGTCCGGAACGCGGGGTCGACCTGGCAGGCGACGACCTCGCCCGGCTCGACGGCCGGGGCCGACTCGAGGACGTGGACGACCTCGCCGTCGCGGGCCTGGACGTCGGCGACCGGGACGCCGCCGACGGTCCCCCGGTCGGGGGGCTGGCCGCCGCCCTCGGGGTAGAAGTAGGTCTCCTCGAGGACGACCGCCCGGTCGTCGACGCTGGCGACGGCGGCCTCGAACGACGTGACGTCGGGCTCGGCGGCGGCGCGCGAGACGGGCATCGCCCACGGCTCCCCGCCGGGCGAGAAAAGCGCTTTCGGTGGATCAATCCACGAGCTGTCGGTCGAGCCGGCCGAAAAGCTCACCGGGGAGAGCGTCACGGGTGTCCGGCGTGACCTCGAACCGCTCGGCGTCGTCGCGGTCCTTGACGGCCCCGACGAACCCGCGTTGGGACCGATGGTGGACGGCCGCCAGGACCGGGGTCTCGGCCTCGAGCGCCCGGCGGACCGCCCGGACGAAGCTGTCGCTCTCGACCTCCATCGGGGCGATCTCGTCGACCACGACGACGTCGGCGGCTTCGAGGGCCCGGTCGATGGCCGCCTCGGCCAGGGCGTCGACGTGCTCGACGGCGACCCGGTACTTGCCGACGGAGGGGCCGGCCTCGCGGTCGACCCGGGCGAGGACCCGGGTTTCGACGGTCATCGCGTCCCGGATATCGAAGCCGATTCGCTCGCCGTCCTCGCGGACCTCTGGGCTGTACAAGCCGCCGACCCGGTAGCCCCGCTGCTCGAGCCGGTCGACCACGCGCTCGACCACCGTGGTCTTGCCGCTTCTGGGCGGGCCGGTGACGAGGAGGTTGTCGGGCACGGGTGGGATGAGGCGGCGTCTCAGCCGTCCGTGTCGTCAAGCCGGTCGAGGGCCCGCTCGACGTCGCCGGCCACGACGAGGCAGGCCTGCTCGCCGCCCGGCACCTCGTCGGCGAGCGGGTAGCAGTTGCTGCCGCCGCAGTTCGGGCACAGCCGCGTCTCCGGGCCGTCGATGAGCGTTCCGCAGTCGCCGCACTGCCAGTCCGGCTCGTCGGCCATCTCGACGGCGGGTAGGGGATCGAGGCTCCTAAAGGGGTCGGCGGTGCCCGGACGCTGGGATGCCGCGTCGGTCGGGCTACGCGAGCTCGACCGGCACCTCGGGGTCGGCCAGCCGGTAGTGTGGCGGGTCGAACGCGACGGCCATCGCGTGGACCCCGACGCCCGCCGTTCGCACCTCGCCCAGCAGGTCCGCGAAGTCGGGGTCGACGGCCCGGAAGGGCCGGAGCACCTCGGCGTCGGGCCGCTGGATGACGAAGGCGACGTGAGCCTCCTGGCCGTCCTCGACCAGGCCCCGCAGGCTCCGCAGGTGCCGTCGGCCCCGCTCGGTCTGTCGGTCGGGGAACTTCCCGACGCCGTCCTCGACGTGGGTGCAGGACTTGACCTCGACGTAGGCGGTGGCGCCGGCGGGCGTCTCGAGCCGGAAGTCGGCCCGGCCGTGGTCGGGCAGGGGCGGCTCGCGCCGGTCGACGGCGTAGCCGTCGAAGGCCGGCAGGGCGTCCCGCTCGAGCGCCCGCTCGACGAGGTCGTTCGCCAGGGCCGCCCGGAGGCTGACGAGAACCCCGTCGGCGTCGACCGCGATGGCGTCGTAGTCCGTCTTCCGCTCCGGGTCGTCCGCGGGCGAGCAGAGCACCGTCCGGCCGGGTTGGAGAGCGGCCAGCGCCCCGGGGTCGCCGAGGAACGCCCGCTCGAGGGCCGCGTCGGCGTCGCCGTCAAAACGGACCCGGACCACGAACCGGTTCGGCCGGTCGACGACCGTGCCGGCGCGCAGCTCGCCCTCGTGGGTCAGCAGGGGATCCATGCGGTCGCTCGCCGTCGCTCGCGCGGCGAGCCAGGTATATCGATCGGTCGCCAGCTAAAACCCGGTCTCGGGGACGGGAATCGCTGGACGATCGAACCGCGTCGAGAGAACGAGGGTGGGGTGGCAGCTGGCCGACCGTCAGGGCCTCAGCCCTGGACCGGGATCTCGGTACCGCTGACGGTCGCGCCGGTCACCACCGGCAGCCGGACCTCGAGGATGCCGTTCCGGTACTGCGCAGTGATGTCCTCGTCGTCGACGTCCTTCGGGAACCGGAACCGCCGGTGGTAGGTCTTGCGCTGGCCGCGGTCGGGGTCATCGTGCTCGGCGGCGATGTTGAGGACCCCTTCGTCCCACGAGACCGTGATCTCCTCGCGGTCGAAGCCCGGCATCTCGACGCTGAGGACGAACTCGTCGTCCTCCTCGAACAGCTCGTAGTCCTCGCGGCCCATCTCGAAGAGTCGGCTCGGGAAGTCCGTGCTCTGCAGCCAGGAACTCGCGGGGGTTGTCGGCAGGGCCATTGCTGTTCACCTCGCGTTCGATAACACATTGTGCACGGTTCATAATAAAACTTGTTATCGGGACGGTTACAAACCACTTGTATCGGCTGACTTGGTACTCCAGATATCGATTCATTAAGTGGCAATTGACGCGTCGGTCGCGGCCCCGCTGTAGGCCGCCAAATGACCGCGAACCCCGGCGAGCGGCCGCTAGACGTGTAATCCGGCAAAGAAATACCATTACGATTAAGTGTTTTTACCACCATATCTGTCGCTTGGAGTGGTTCCCATGGCAACCGAGCAAGCCTCGTCAGTCCCGACCGAGTCCGGGTCGCTCGCGAAGTGGGCGAGCTGGCTCGCCGCGCTGGTCGGACTGTGGGTGCTGGTCTCCCCGTTCGTCCTGAGCGGATCCATCGCGAGCGGGACCGCCATGTGGAGCAACGTCGTCGCCGGGATCGTGGTCCTCGTGCTGGCGGCCTACGGCGCGTTCGAGCTCCGGTCGACGACCCACGCGAGCGCCGCGAGCGAGTGGAGCGGCTGGATCGCCGCCCTGGCCGGCCTCTGGATCCTCGCCTCGCCGTTCGTCCTGTCCGGGTCCATCGCGGCGGGCAACCCGATGTACAGCAACGCGATCGCCGGCATCGTGGCGGCCGTCCTCGCCGCGTACGCCGGCCTGGCGATGGAGTAGGCAGGCCGACGGCAACCGGCTCCGCCGTTCTCCCTCGACTGCATCGCTGCACTGGACTGTACCGGATCATACTGACCTGTACCAACACGCTGGTGACACCCATCGGCTCCCCACGTCGGGGAGTTCGACGAGCGTGGCTCACAGCCGGCCGCAGGATGATGCGTGGGACCGGATTTGAACCGGCGGACCCCTGCGGGACAGCGCCCTCAACGC
>JBDGPL010000109.1:0-3456 GCA_042219705.1 Halobacteriales archaeon
CTCGTCGATGGCCCGCTGCATGGCGTCGGTGACGTCGTCGGCGTAGAGCACGACCGAGCCGTTGACGTTCCGGGCCGCCCGGCCCATCGTCTGGACGAGCGTCGTCTCCGAGCGCAGGAATCCCTCCTGGTCGGCGTCGAGGATGGCCACCAGCGAGACTTCCGGGATGTCGAGGCCCTCCCGAAGCAGGTTGATGCCCACCAGTACCTCGATCTCGCCCAGCCGGAGCGACCGGATGATCTCGTGGCGCTCGAGGGTGTTGGTCTCGTCGTGCATGTACTCGACGGCGAAGCCGGCCTCGTCGAGGTACTCGGTGAGGTCCTCGGCCATCCGCTTGGTGAGGGTCGTGACGAGCACCCGTTCGTCGCGTTCGACGCGCTCGGTGAGCCGGGCCATCAGGTCGTCGACCTGGCCCTCGGCCGGCGCGACCTCGACCTTCGGATCGACGAGGTAGGTCGGCCGGACGATCTGCTCGACCACCTGCTCCGAGACCTCCCGCTCGTAGTCGCTGGGCGTGGCCGAGACGTAGAGCGTCTTCCCCGTCCGTTCCTCGAACTCCTCGAAGGTCAGCGGCCGGTTGTCGTAGGCCGTCGGGAGCCGGAAGCCGTTGTCCACGAGCGACTCCTTCCGGGACCGGTCGCCCTCGAACTGTCCCTTCACCTGGGGAATGGTCTGGTGGGACTCGTCGACGACGGTGAGGAAGTCGTCGGGGAAGTAGTCGAGCAGCGTGTACGGCGGGTCGCCCGGCTCGCGGTCACCGAGGTGAACCGAGTAGTTCTCGATGCCCTTGACGTGGCCCGTCTCCCGCAGCATCTCGAGGTCGAACGTGGTGCGCTCCTCGAGGCGCTGGGCGGCGACGAGGTCGCCCTGGCGCTCGAAGTACCGGACCCGCTCCTCGAGGAGGTCCTCGATCTCCTCGATGGCCGTCTCGAGCTGTGACTGTTCGTAGGCGTAGTGCTCGGCAGGGTGGACGAGGACGGCGGGCTGCTCGCCTTTGAGCTCCCCCTCGAGCGGGTCCAGGGTCGTGAGCCGGTCGATCTCGTCGCCCCAGAACTCCACCCGCACGGCGTGTCGGCCGTACATCGGGTAGACTTCGACGGTGTCGCCGCGCACCCGAAAGGTGCCGTGGGTGAAATCGACGTCGTTGCGGTCGTAGTTGAGGTCGACGAGCCGGGCGAGCAGCTCGTCGCGGTCGAGCTCGTCGCCGACCTCGAGCCGGAGGGCCATCGACTCGTAGTTGGCCGGGTCCCCCAGGCCGTAGATGGCCGAGACCGAGGCCACCACGATGACGTCGTCGCGGGTCAGGAGCGAGCGGGTCGCGGAGTGGCGCAGCCGGTCGATCTGCTCGTTGACGTCGGCGTCCTTGTCGATGTAGGTGTCGGTCTGCTCGATGTACGCCTCGGGCTGGTAGTAGTCGTAGTAGGAGACGAAGTACTCGACCGCGTTGTCCGGAAAGAGGTTCCGGAACTCCTCGTAGAGCTGGGCGGCGAGCGTCTTGTTGTGCGCGAGGACCAGCGTCGGCACCTGCAGCTCCTCGACGACCCAGGAGACGGTGTTGGTCTTCCCCGAGCCGGTGACGCCCAGCAGCGTCTGCTTCTCCATCCCGGCCTCGAATCCGTCGACGAGCTGCTCGATGGCGTCGGGCTGGTCGCCGGCGGGCTCGAAGGGGGCGTCGACGCGCAGCTGCCGTTCGGCGCCGGGCTCGTCCGGCGAGAGCGCGCCGGAGCCGGTCTCGCTCACGGTGGCCCCGGTTGGCGACGGACCTACTTGAGGGGACTGCTTGGACCGGGGACGGAGGGAATCGGGGCCGAGCCGAAGCGGAGTCCCGGGTTGTCGGTCTCGAGGCGGCGTGGTCGGTCGGGGAATGGGGCCGCCGGTCGGCCCGGGGGTAGGCGGGCGCGACGCTCACGGACGATGGCGGCCGCGCCGTTTCCGCGTCGCGAACGAGGAAGCCGGAGCTATCGCTCAGGGGGTGCGACGGCCGTCGTCCCCGACCCCAGCCTCATCGTCGTCACGACGCTCCCCAGCAGGGCTAAAACGGCGAGACCGAGCCCGACAAGCAGCACGTTCGTCGAGCCCTCGGTGGACGGCAACGACGTCTGGATGGCGGCGAGAACGAGCACGATACTGAACAGGAGCGAATCGGTACTGAGAGCCATGGTCGAACGACCACGGGTGGGCTCCATAACCACGCCGGTCCAAACGACGGGCCGAGTGCGCCGCTCCATTCTGCTGCCCGACGGCCCCCGCTCGTGGCGTGGCGCCCGGGACGGTCGAGACGCCCGAGGCAGACCGGCCATTCGGGGTGATTGCACGACGGTTTCGCCAACCGGCCTGGCCGGTCTCCCCCAAATCAATCCACGGGGACGGCCACCACTTCACACGTCCGCCAGGAGTCGGCCTGGAGTCCGTGTCGTCGCTGGTTGGCGATGGTCGAGAATTGGCCGAGCAGTTGGGGCTGCCGACGGCGCGGCGATGCCGCTACTCCGAACAGGAGCGGACCAGCCTACCGCCAGTCGGCCAGGCACGCCGCCTCCGTGGCGGCGACCGAGAGCCATGAGCCGTCGGTGGTGACGTCCGCGATGACGAGCCGCGGCCCGTGGCCATCGCTGTCGATGGCGGCCATCACCTCGGGGACCGCGGACCCCCCCACGGTCGCGGCGTCGTCACCCATACTATGCCACTGATTGCCACGGTGTATAAACCCGTCGAAACGCGCCGGAATGACCGTCAGGCCCGGCCATCGGGCCGCCGAGTCGCCGGAACCACCGGTCGTAGGGTACAAGACCCGTGAAGGCAAACGCGGGGGTAGTATGAAGGTCGCCGATGCGATGACGCCCCGCAGCGACCTCGTGGTCGCCGAGCTGCCGGGGACCCGCGACGACGTGTTGGAGTACTTCCAGGATCGGGAGTTCTCGTCCGTCCCGGTGGTGAAACAGGAGGACGGCCGGGAGGCCTTCCGGGGGTTGGTCTCCCGGGACGACCTCATCGAGCGGCCCGACGAGGACCAGCTCGCGCTCCTGATGCGGGAGGTCCCGACGACGACCGCCGAGACGGCCGTCCGGGATCTCGCCGGGCTGATGGTCGGCGAACACACCCGGCGCGTGCCGGTCGTCGACAGCGAACTCGAGGGCATCGTCACCATCACCGACGTCATCCGCGCCATCGCCGAGGGCGAGGTCGACGTCGACGCGACGGTCGACGAGGTCGCGACCCGCGACATCAACACGACCTACTGCGAGGTGCCGCTGCCCGCGGCCGCCCAGGAGCTCTACTACGCGAACGTCCCCTACACCATCATCCTCGACGAGGACGGCGACATGGCCGGCATCCTCACCGAGGTGGACATCATCGAGGTCGCCGAGGTCGTCGAGGGCGAGCACGCCACCGGCGACAGCATCGCCGGGGAGGACGACGACTGGATGTGGGAAGGCATCAAGGCCGTCGGCAACCGGT
>JBDGPL010000011.1:0-24594 GCA_042219705.1 Halobacteriales archaeon
CTCCTCGAGCATCCGCTGGCGGTCGTACTCGTCGGTGTCGCCGTGGCGGATGGCGTGGCGGATCTCGACGTCGTCGTCCGTGATGGCCGAGAGCGGCACCTCGAGGTTCCGGTGGATGTCGTTGGCGAGCGACCGCAGCGGCGAGACGTAGAGGCAGTAGACGGTGTTGTCGAGGCCCTCGTCGCGTTCGCGGCGGTAGAGCTCGTTGATGATGGCACTAAAACTTGACAAAGTTTTGCCACTACCGGTCGGGCTGCAGACCAGCGTGTTGGTCCCGGCGTGGATCTTCGGGATGGCCTCCCGCTGGGGCGGCGTGAACAGCGGGCCGTCGAGGTCGCCGAAGCGGTCGAGCCACCACTCGCGCAGCCGCGGCTCGAACCGGTCGAGGACGGCGGCGTCGTCGGGGTCGAGGTCCGCGGGGACCTCCGTGGCGGCCATTCGGCCCAGGATTCGGGGCGCGCGGGATAAGGCGTTGGGATAGCGGGGTGGAAGTGGTCGGGGGCCGCCGGGCCCGCCGACAGGATTAACCGGCCATCGGCCGGCCCGTCCCGCATGCAGGTCACCTTCCTGGGCACCGGGAGCGCGATGCCGAACGGCCGCCGGGCCCAGACCGGGCTGCTCGTCGAGGCCGACGACCGCTCGCTGCTCGTCGACTGCGGCAGCGGCGTCCTGGGGAACCTCGCCGCCACGGAGACGGGCTATGAGGGCCTCGACGCGGTGCTGCTCACCCACCACCACCTCGACCACGTCTCCGACCTCATGGCCCTCCTCAAGGCCCGGTGGCTCGCCGGCGCGGGCGACCTCCCCATCGCGGGCCCCGGGGGCACCGCCGAGCTGGTCGACGGCCTGTTCGGGGTCCACGCCTACATGCAGGACCGGCTGGCCACGCCGGTGACCGAGGTCGACGCCGGCGAGTGGTCGTTCGCCGGCTGGGACCTCGCGGCCATGGAGACCCGCCACTCGCTTCCCTGCCTGGCCTACCGGTTCGGCGACGCGTTCGCCTACAGCGGCGACTCGGAGGCCTTCGACGAGCTGGCGGCTTTCGCCGACGGCGTCGACGTCCTCGCCCACGACTGCTCGTTCCCGGACGACGTCGACGTCTCCAACCACCCGACCCCCAGCCAGCTCGGCGCGGCGCTGTCGGGCCACGACTACGGCACCGTCTACCTGACCCACCTCTACCCCCACACCGACGGGGAGCACGAGGCCATGCGGGCCTCCCTCGCCGAGCACTACGACGGCGAGGTCCGGTTCGCCGCGGACGGCCTCACGGTCGAGGTCTGAGCCGGCCGGGTTGGCTGGGACAACGTACTTCCCCTCGCTCGCCGATACCCGGGTGGACCCATGATCGACCGGCTCGCCGTCGTAACCATCGTCGTCGAGGACCAGGACGAGGCCATCGAGTTCTACACCGGCCGGCTCGGCCTCGAGCTACGACGCGACGAGACGTTCGGGCCCGGCGCCCGCTGGGTCACGGTCGCGCCGCCAGACCAGCGGGAGGTCGAGATCCACCTCCAGGCGCCCGATCCCGAGCTCCACGGCGAGGAGGGGGCCGAGCAGCTCCGCGAGCAGGTGGGCAAGAACCCGCCCTGGTCGTTCCACACCGAGGACTGCCAGGCCGCCTTCGAGGGGCTCCGCGACGAAGGGGTCACCTTCGTCCAGGAGCCCGAACCGCGGCCCTACGGAACCGAGGCCGTCTTCGAGGACCTCTACGGCAACCGGTTCAGCCTGCTCGAGCCGGCCCGATGACGGGGGACACGGTTTTCCCGCGCCCGGCCGTCGGTCCGGCCAAGCTATGAGCGACACGGTCGACGATCCCGAGACCGACCTCCCGTCGACGGCGGGTGACCTGGCGGCGGCGTACCCCGAGGTCTGGGCGGCTTACGCCGACCTCGGCGAGCAGACCGCCGAAGCCGGCCCCCTCGACGGCGAGACGAAGCGGCTCGTGAAGCTCGGCCTGGCCGTCGGCGCCGGCTCCGAGGGGGCCGTCCACTCCCACGTCCGGCGGGCCCGCGAGGAGGGCGTGGGGCGCGAGGACATCCGGCACGTGGCGCTCCTCGCCATCACGACGCTCGGGTTCCCCCGGGCGATGGCCGCCATGTCCTGGATCGAGGACGTCCTCGAGGACTGACGGCCCGGTCGATTCCGGTCGGCTCGCCCGCGGCGGGGTGGCCTAGTCGATGCGGTAGCGCAGCAGCGCGGCGATGCCGCCCAGACCCTCGAGCCGGCGGCCGGGGTCGCCCGCGCTCGAGAAGACCGTCACCGCCCCGCCCTGCTGCTCGACGGTCTCGATGACGTCGTCGACGTCGATGGGCCACTCGCCGTCGCCGCCGCGCTCGGCCCGGAGCCGCTCGTCGAGCACGAGCAGCTCCTCGACGGCGCCGTACTCGGCCGCCCGCGCGACCGCCTCGGGCCCGTAGGCCGCCTTCTCGCCGTCCTTCACGCGCCGCATCAGCTCGTCGATGGCCTCGGCCTCGTCGGCCAGGCGGCTCTCGGCGAGCACCTCGTCGACGGCGCCCCGGGCGAGGACCTCGTGGACGCCGCGGTCGCCGACGCTGCTGGTGTCGACCATGGCGACGCGGTCGGCCAGCTCCGGGTGGGCGTCGACCAGGTAGTCGCGGGCGTCCTCCTTGGTGAAGCCGGGACCGGCGAGGATGATGGCGTCGGGGTCGAGGTGGGCCAGGACCGCCGCCAGCTCCTCGAAGAGCTCCGAGCGGTCGCGGGCGTACTCGCCCTTGCCGGTCGGGCCGGCGAGCGAGGCGTGCTCGTCGGCCCCGGACGGCGAGACGGTGTGGACGTGCGCCGCGCCCTCCTCGACGGTGGCGACGGCCACGTCCGGCCGGTCGGCGGCGGCCTCGGCCTCGGCCAGCCGGTCGTCCTGGTCGGGCTTCCAGACCTTCTCGACGCTGATCTCGTCGAACGGCTCGACGTTCAAGGTATGGTGGTGGCCGAGCTGGTCCTCCCGGGAGCAGGCGACGATCTCGCCGCTCACCCGCAGCCGGTTGGCGAACCCGTGGAACTCGACGTCGTCGACGGCGAGCGTCACCGACATGGGCTCGCGCTGGCCGCCGGTCTCGCGCAGCCGGTCGTCGTCGCGCTGGATGCGCCGGGAGGTCTCCCCGGCGACCCGGTCGCCGGGCTCGACGACGTACTGCAGGTGCCAGAGGTCGTCGACGTGTTCGGGGACGAGCGTGACGCGCTCGCGCTCGCCCTCGAGCGGCTCGCGCCCCCGGATCTGCATGTCGGGGCCCACGCGGGCCGCCGGTAAAGTGGCTGCCGATGCCGGTCAGCCGGCCGGATCGGCGCTCGGTTCGCCCGTACCTTCGAGGCCGAGTCCGCGCGCGAATCCCTGGCCGAACAGGTGATAGACCACCATCTGCAAGTAGAACAGCACGAAGATACCGACGAGCACGACGACGAGCAGGCCGCCGACGAGGCCGAGGACCAGCGAGACGACGATGACCAAGAGGACGGCGACGAGGTAGTCGACGCTGAACGCGGCCCGGGCCACGGTCCGGAGGTGGAACGCGGCCGCGAACTCGCCGGTCCGCGCGAAGTTGGCCAGCGCGGCGGGCAGCAGATACGTCGCGACGACGAACAGCAGCCCGACCGCCAGCAGGACGAGCAGCGCCACGAGGCCGCCGGCCGCGGTGGCCGCCCCCGTGGGGTCGGCGCCGGTCGAGGCGCCGACGCTCGCGACGACCGCGAACGAGGCCATGACGGTGGCCAGGAGGGCGGCGGGGATGCCCATGTAGACGAACTGGACGATCCACAGCAGGAGGCCGTCGACGAACAGGTCGGCCCAGTCCCCGAACCGCGGCGGCGTGGCGTCGCCCGCCACCGCGGCCCGCATGACCCGGAGCAGGTAGCCGTTGACGATGATGGTCGGCACGACCAGGAAGCCGAGCAGCGACAACACGCCGCCGATGAGGACGGTCTCGAGCCAGTCGTCGTCGGCCCGCGGGAACGCGAGCGCCTCGTCGAGCATGCCCGTCGGGTGGACCCGGGGTTACCTCAGTGTTACGACACGTCGTGGCTCGCGGGCCGCTCACTCCCCGTCGAGGATGCGGCTGCCGCCCGGCGGGAGGAACCGGGCGATCTCGTCCGGGCTGGCGATGGAGCGGACGAACGACTCGTCGGCGAACGCCGCCCGGAACCGCCGGTAGAGCCGCTTGGCGACGTCGGCCTGGGCGTACCGCCCGGGCTCGACCGCGGCGCCGACCTCGACCCGGTCCTCGATGGCCTCCGGCGGGCCGCCGACGACCCGGGTCTCCGGTTCGCACTGGATGCCGACCGCGGCGCCGACGGCCACGTCCCGGTAGTAGTCCCGGTCGCCGCGGACCACGAACGAGCCCTTGGCGAGGTACTCGCCGGACTCTGGCGACTTGCTGACCTGGTCGGGGTCGACCGCGTAGGCGTCCCCGGAGAAGTGGCCGTCCTTCCAGACCGACGAGTAGGAGACGGCGAACCGGGCGGCCTGTCGCTCGGTCGACGCGGGAATGTCGACGTCCCGGGCGGCCTCCGACGGCCCGGTGGCCTTGATAACGGTCACCGGCGCGCCGTGGGCGTCGGAGTGGACGAACCGGTCGCCCGGCTCGAGGTACTTCTTGACGAGCTCCTCGTTCTGGTCGGCGTTCCGGCCGCCGAGCACGAGGAAGCCGTCGGTGGTGTGGAACCACCGGAACCGGTCGTACCAGTGCTCGGGCTTGCGGACCGGCACCGACGCCATCGAGCACCAGTCGGTCGGCTCGTCATCGCCCGCGTCGGCGGCCGGCTCGGCCGCCTCGTCGTCGGCCTCCCAGGCCTCCCGGCGCTCCCGGACGGCCGAAAGCGACTCGCGGGTCTCCTCGAGCGCCTCGAGGGCGCCCTCGCGCTTGGCTTCGATGTCCTTGGCCTCGCGGTAGCGCCGGTCGGCGTTCTTCTCGACGCCGACGTCGGGGTCGACGGCGACCCGGTGGCCGTCGAGCTCGAGGGTCACCAGGCCCGCCGCGTGGTCGACATCGACGACGGCCTCGGCGGCGGCGATGCCCCGTTCGGCACCCTCGGCCAGGCGGGCCTCGATGTCCTCCCAGCCGACGTCGTTCGCCCGGGCCTCGCGCACGGTGGTGAGGACCTCGTCGACGAGGTCGTAATGGGCGTACAGCGCCTCGGCCTTCTCGCGCTCGGCCGCGGCCTGCCGCTCGAAGTCGTCGATGGCCGCCTCCTGCTGGTCGATGATGCGCTCGTACCTCGCCACCTCCGCCTCGAAGTCCGGCCGGTCGGGCTGGTCCTCGCCGGCCGACTCGAGCTCGTGGAAGTAGGCGTCGAGCGCCGCCTGGAAGTCGTCGAAGGCCTCGGCGTCGAGCCCGGCGCGTTCCTCGAGCGGGAACGGGGCGACGTCGACGGGCTCGCCGTCGTCGCGGTAGAGCCGAGGGTCGACGTCGCCGGCCGCGATGGCGTCGGCGACGGCCTCGAGCTCGGCGTAGAGGGCCTCGTAGACGGCCTCGCCGGCGTCGGCGATGGCCAGGGTCTTCTCGACGCCGGCGCGCGTGCACAGTTCCTCGGCCCACCGGCCGCCGAGGTTGAGCTGGGTCGCTAGCGTCCGGACGACGTCGGTGTCGGAGTCCGCCATGTGGGCCGCGAACGCGTCGGCGTCGACCGCCAGCGGGTTGATTCGCGACGACGGGTGTTCGTACTGCGCGCCGGAGACGACGGTCCGGGACTTGAGCCGCACCGTCCGCAGGCAGTCGACGACCCGGCCGGTACCGTCGACGACGGCCACGTTCCCGTCGCCGAACAGCTCCACGACGAGGGTGTGGCTCGCGTCCTCCCCCGCGAAGGTGAACTCGACGATGCGATCGAACTCGTACTGCTCGACGCCGGTCAGCTCGGCATTGCCGAGCCGGCTGCGGAGCATCATCGCGAAGTCGGGCGGCCGGCCGGGGGCGTCGGGCACCCGCTTCGGGTCGGCCCGGTGGACGCGCTTGGTCTCGCCGACCTCACAGAGGAGCTCGACCCGCCCGACGTCGAAGTCCCGCAGCCGCAGCCGGACGAGGTCGTCGCCGTAGAGGTAGGCCTTGTCGAGGCGGGCGCCGGCGTGGGCCGACAGCTCCCGGGCGACGGCGGCGATGTCGACGCTCGAGAGCTCCCGCTTGGCCTCCATGCGATACGGGGTGGACGCCGCCGGCGAAAAGGGCTGTCGTTGTCGGTCGCCCACGGCCGACGGCAGGGGGCCGTCGGGCGGAAGCCTCGTTACGACCGGGCCGGCGGCTTTTTGCCACCCGGCCGACGACGGCCGCCATGCGACCGGCCGAACCGGGGCGAGCCTGATGGCCCTCGAGGAGCTCTTCGTCGACCTCGTCGGCACGAACCCGGTCGTCCAGGCCCTCGTCGGCGGCACGGTCATCGCGGCCCTGAACCTGCTCGGGGCGGTGCTCGTGCTGGTCTATCGGCACCCCTCGAAACGGTCGCTCGACGGCGCGCTCGGCTTCGCCGCCGGCGTGATGCTCGCGGCGTCGTTCACGAGCCTCATCATCCCGGGCATCGAACACCCGGACGGCGGGGTGCTGCCGGTCCTGGCCGGCATCGTCCTCGGCGCCCTCCTCCTCGACCAGGCCGACCGGTGGGTACCCCACGTCCACGTGCTCGTGACGGGTCGGGCCCGGGCCGACCGCGGGGAGGCCGACGGCCTCCGGACCTCGGTGGTGCTGTTCATCGTCGCCATCACGCTGCACAACATGCCAGAGGGGCTCGCGGTAGGCGTCGGCTTCGGCTCCGGCGACGTGGCGAACGCGCTCTCGCTGATGCTCGCCATCGGCCTCCAGAACGTCCCCGAGGGCCTGGCGGTCTCGGTGGCCGCCATCAACGCCGGCTTCGACCGCCGGTTCTACGCCGCGCTGGCCGGCATCCGGGCCGGCGTCGTCGAGATTCCCCTCGCCGTCCTGGGCGCGGCGGCCGTCGCCGTCGCGTCGCCGCTCTTGCCCTACGCGATGGGCTTCGCCGCCGGCGGCATGCTGTTCGTCATCTCCGACGAGATCATCCCCGAGACCCACGTCCGGGGCCACGAGCGGGCCGCGACGGCCGGCACGATGCTCGGCGTCGTCGTGATGCTCTACCTCGACGTGACCCTCGGGTGACGCGGCGGTCCTCGGGCCCGTCTCCCGGTCACAATCGGGTCACGACGTAGGGCCCGTCCTGGCGGTAGCCGAGCTGCTCGCGGTAGTACGCGCGGGCGCCGATGCCGCTGATGACCGCGACGCGGTCGTAGCCCGCCTCGGCCGCCAGCCGCTCGGCCTCGGCCATCAACCGCCGGCCGTGCCCCCGGTGCTGGTGCTGGCCGTCCCCGCCCTCGCGCCCGACGCCGACCTCGCTGCCGTAGACGTGGAGCTCCCGGACGAGGGCGGCGCCGTCGAGCGCGCGGCGGCGGACGTCGCCGGGAAACCGCAGCCGGCAGAAGCCGACCAGCAGGTCCTGCTCGGGGTCGGCCAGCTCGATGAAGTGCTCGGTGCCGCCGGCGGCCTCGTAGGTGAGGACGTCGAGCTCGACGCGCTCGGGCTCGGCGTCGTTGTGCCCCACCTCGCGGCAACGGATGCAGTCGCAGGTTTCCCCGCGCGCCTCGAGGCGCTCCCGGGCCAGCTGCCGGAGGTTCGACTTCCAGACCCCGGCGTCGATGTAGTCCGCCGGGATGTCGCGCTGGACGCGCTGCAGCCGGACGTACCGGGGAAGGTCGGCTTTGATGTCAGCCACGAGCTCGGCCGCCTCCTCGTTCGTCAGCGGCTCGTAGTCGCCCCGGTGCCACCGGTCGTAGGTCGCCGTGCCCCGGACCACGAGCGTGGGGTAGATCTTGAGGTAGTCCGGCCGCCAGGCGGGCTCCGCGAACAGCCGGCGGAAGTCCTCGCGGTTCATCTCGGCGTCCATGCCGGGCTGGCCCGGCATCATGTGGAAGCCGACCTTGAACGCGGCGTCCCGGAGCCGGCGGTTGGCGTCGAGCGACGCGTCGACGCCGTGGCCGCGGTGCATGGCCCGGTTGATCTCGTCGTAGGTCGTCTGGACGCCGACCTCGACCTTCGTGCCGCCGAGCCGGAGCATCCGGTCGATCTGCTCGGGGTCACACCAGTCGGGCTTGGTCTCGAACGTGGTCCCGATGCAGCGGACGTCGGCCGTCTCGTTCGCGGCCTTCACGTCCTCGAGGTACCGGAACTCGACCTCGGTGGGGTCGGGGGCGAACGACCGCCCCTCGGCGGGGTCGGGTTCGGCGTCGACGTCGTGGTCGTTCATCGCCGACAGCGCGCGTTTGACGAACCACGCCTGGTAGTCGGCCGAGCGGGCGGTCATCGTGCCGCCCATCAGGATGAGCTCGACCTTGTCGACCGGGTGGCCGATGTGGCGGAGCTGATGCAGCCGGAGGCGCACCTGGCCGTAGGGGTCGTAGTCGTTCTGCTCGGCCCGGGCGGCCGCGGGCTCCTCGCCCGTGTACGACTGCGCGCTCGAGAACTCGCTGCCCGGCCCGCCCGGACAGTAGCGACACTTCCCGTGCGGACACGGGGCCGGCGAGGTCATGACGGCCACCGGCGAGACGCCAGAGGCCGTGCGGACGGGCTTTCTGGACACGAGCGACCGGAGCTCCCCGCGGCGGTCCTCGGGGGCGAAGTCGAGCAGCTCCGTATTCTGCGGCACCTTCGGTGCCGACACCCGGCCGCAGACCTCGACCTTCGCCGCCTCGAGGTCGTCGGGGTCGAGGTCGCCGTCGAGCAGCCGGTCGACCAGCTCCTCGCAGGCGGCCCGGAAGGCCGCCGACTCGGCCGGCGGGTCCCGGTCGGCGGGGGCGTCGGAGCTCATGTGGACGGCGGCTCGTCGGGGCGGAAGGGCCGGCGCGACAAGAGGGTATCCCCGGCTACAGCCGCTCGGCGACCGCGGCGATGGCCGCCTCGAGCACGGCGTCGCGCTCGCCGGCGAGGAAGACCAGCGAGCCGTCCCGGCCGCCGCGGACCTCGGCGCCCGCCTCGGGGGCGGCCTCGTCGACGGCCTCGGCGACCGCGCGGAGGTCGACCACGCCGCGGCTCCAGACGGTCAGCTCGTCGGCGTCGACGCCCAACACGGCGTCGAGGTCGCCGTCGCGCTCGGCCAACTCGGCCAGCAGGACGTCCGTCGGCGGGAAGTCGTACCGGTGGGTGTAGGCGTCGACGTCGAGCACACCCAGGGTGGCGCCCTCGACGCTCCACGACTCCAGATGGGGCTCGGCCGTCCGGACCGCCTCGTCGAGGCGGGTCCGGAACTGGTCGCTCGCGGGCTCGGCCAGGCCGGCGTCGCCGAACAGCAGGTCGGCCACCAGCTCGCGCTTGTCCTCGTAGACCTGGTAGAACGCCTCCAGGGCGACGGCTTCCCGGAGCCGGGCGGTCGCCTCGGCGTCGTAGCCGGCCTCGGCGGCGAGCTCGACGTAGGCCGCCGGCGGGTCACGCCAGTAGCTCACGGCCGGCAGGTGGCGGAGCTCGGCCCGTACGTCGGGGTTGACGGCCGCGGCGAGGGTGGCACAGAGGGCCGCCGTGCTGGCCGACTCGGCGTCCTCGGCCTCGGCCAGGTGGGGGCTGACGAAGACGTCGGCCGCGCCGGCGGCCTCGGCGTCGGGGAAGCCGCCGTCGACGATGACCCGCTCGGCGTCGTACACGCCCAGCAGATCCAGCGCGTCGAGGGACTCGGCCGTCGAGCCGGCGCCGACGAAGACGAACAGCGGCGTCTTCTCGGCGTGGCGCTCCCGGGCGTCGAGCAGGCGGGTGACGTCCCGCATGGCGTCGGCTAGCCCGTACACGCGGCCCTCGAGCGGCCGCCGGTCGACGAAGTGGTACTCCGCGTCGGGCTCCTCGTGCTCGCCGCGGACCAGCGGGAGGGCGGCGTGTTCCAGGGCGGCCGCGGCGACGTAGCCGTCGGCGGTGTTGCGGTGCCTGATGACGACCGGTCGGGCCTCGAAGACGGCCCGTCGGATCGCCGTCGCGGCCTCGAGGAGCCCGTCCGCCACGGCGGTCACCGCCGGGTGGTCGGCCAGGGGCGACAGCCCCTCGGGGCGGGCCCGCTCCTCGATGGCCCGCTCGAGGCGCTCGACGACCGCCGCCCGCGATTCGCCCTCGAGGGCCGACACCGTCTCGGCCTCGACCTGGACCTCGCCGCGGTGGTCCTCGACGACGCCGTCGACGCGGACCACGTCGCCCACGTCGACGTCGGGATAGGCCCGGACGCCGGCCGACTCGAACGCGGCGCAGTCGACCGTGCCGGTCTCGTCGCGCACCTCGAAGATGGTCGGCCCACCCGTCTGGCGGACGTCGACCACCTCGCCCTCGAGGCGGACTGGCGAGCCAGCCGCGTCGGCCAGCGCCTCGACCGTCGAGCGCGAGAGCGGCGACTCCATCACCGCGCCGCCTGACGGGGCTCCCTCGTCGGTCGTCTCGGCCGCCGGCTCGGTATCGGTGGGCCCGCCACCGGCCGGTTCGGCGTCGGTACCCTGGCTCCCGGACGGCTCGGCGGAGGTCGCCGCGCCGGTCGCTGTCGAAGGCTCGCTGGCCTCGTCGCCGGGCGGCGTGGCCGTCGCCTCGTCGGCGGATCCGGCTGGGGGCGCGCCCCCAGCCGGTTGCTCATTTCCCGCTTCGCGGGCCTCCCGCGAGCCGGACGCCTCCGCGGGTTCGGGTTCGTCGTCGGCGCCGTCGCCCTCGCCGGGTAGCTCGTCGCCCTCGGGCGTGTGAACGAGATGCCCGCGGAACTCCTCGGGGGCCTGTCGGATGGACCACGCCAGGTCGACGTTGCCGTTGTCCCGGACGTTGGTGACCTGGACGAAGACCTCGTCGCCGGGCTCCCAGTCGAGCCCCTCGAGGCGCCCCGGGAGCTCGCTGCGGTGCAGCAGCCCCGTCACGTGGTCGCCGATGTCGACGAAGACGCCGAAGTCGGCGTAGCCGTCGACCGTCCCCTGGTAGAACCGGTTCGACTCGAGCTGGTCCGGGCGGGTACCGGTGAACTCGAAGTAGACGTCCTCCTCGTGGCTCGCACAGATGTGGCCGTCGACCTCGGTCCCGCAGATAACGCAGGTCCCCATTTGTGCGAACGAAGCGGACGCGTCCCTAAACGGTTGTCGGAACGCGGGCGGCGGCTCAGTCGAAGACGGGGCTCTCCGCGGCGAGCCGGTCGACCTCGTCGGCGACCGCCACCGCGTCGTCGGGGTCGACCGCGACGTGGACCGTCGAGCCGGCGTCGTCCTCGAAGACGAGCTTCACGCGCTCGTCGCCGAACGCCCGGACCTCGGCGCGCTCGACGTCGTAGAGCTTGACCTCGGCCGTCTTGTTCGAGGCCCCGACGTGCTTGACGACGCCGTCCTTCAGCTCGAGCATGAACTCCGACAGCGAGACGGTGATCATGACCGTCGTTTCGTCCGGCCGGGAAAAGAAGCTGCCCGTCCGGCGCGGCGGGGGGCTGCCGGTCGTCCCGGGCCGCGCGCCACGACCTCCGGTCACCCGGCTCAGATGATGTACCAGGCCGCGAGCTGCTCGACGAGGGCTCCGAAGCCCCGGAAGCCGTAGCCGAAGACGACCCCCGCCGGGACGGCCGCGGCGACGGCGGCGCGCCCGCGGGTGGTCCCGTGGACCGTCTCGAGTCCGACGACGAGCAGCCAGGTGCCGGCCGCCGTACAGAGGACCCGGACCCAGGGCACCGGGACGCCGGCCAGTACGCAGGGCACCGACGCGTAGGCGAGCACCTGCACCGTCTCGGACACGCCCGCCCGGTCGCCGACGACGGGCCAGAGGAGCAGCGTCTGGAGGGCCGCCACCAAGTGCAGCCCGACGGGGGCGACCAGCAGGGCCGCGAGGCCGACGACCAGCGCCGCCGACGCCAGCCGGCCGCCGGCCAGCGCCGGGACGGCGTCCGGCACGAGCGCCAGCCGCGTGGCCTCCTCGACGGCGACGACGAGGCCGGCGACGACCACGCCGGTGGCCTGCTCGCCCGGGGTGACGGCGGCCCGGAAGAACCGTCGGGGGCGGACGAGCAGTACGATCCAGGTCGGGAGGGGGTCGAGCAGGCCCTGGCGCCGGTCGGGTCCCGGGGCCGCCGGTCCCCCCGTCAACTCGGGCTCCTCCGGAACATGCCGCCACGCCGGGCGAGCGGAATCAAAACGGTTCCGTCCGGCGGCTACCAGGCCGCGAGGCCGGGGGCACTCGCCAGCTCCGCCAGCAGGAGCCCGCCGGCGGCGAGGCTCGCCAGCCCGGCCGCGCGGCGGAGGCGGCCGGTGTGGCCCCCGGCGCGACCCCACGCCCACGCGACGGCCGCCATCGCGCCGACGCTCGCGACCGCGAACCCGAGCAGGAACGCGGCGCCGTGGGCGAGCGTCGGGGCCGTCGACGCAAGCACGACCAGGATCACGCCGCTGCCGGCGACGCCGTGGCACAGGCCCACGGCAAACGACTCCCCGTCGAGGTGGGCGTGGCCGACCCCGAGCAGCCGCCCTCGGAGCGTGACGTGGAGGTGGCCGGTCGCAGGACGGTCAGTCTGCTGGTCGTGGAGGTGGCGCAGGAGGCCGAGCCCGACCGGCGTGCGGCCGGCCAGGGCGCGCAGCCCGAGGCCGACGAGGAGGAGCGCGACGACGGCCTCCGCGGCCGCGGCGACGGCGGCCGGAAGCCCGACCCCGGCGACCAGCAGCCCGCCGCCGAGGGAGACCACCACGAACGTGTGGCCGACGCCCCAGGCGGCCCCGGTCGCGGCCGCGCGACCCTCGGCGCCGACGAGCGTGGCGACCGCGGCCAGATGGTCGGCCTCGAACGCGTGCCGAGTCCCGACCACGGCCCCGACGAGGAACCCCGTTCCGACGTTCGTGCCCAGGAGGCTCGGCTCGACCATGACCGGTGCTGGCCGACGGCCGGCAAGTAGCTTCGGAACGGCGGTGCAGATCCGTGCTTCAGTCGGCCCCTGATCGGTCGTTGACGCCGGCCCGCTCCAAGGGGATGGTCAGAAGAACTCCCGGAGGAACAGCGCCCGCGGTGGGAACACCGCCGCGAGGTCGGCCCGGGCGGCATCGTCGGCGTTCAGGCCGCCGGCGACGGCCGCCCGCTCGACGGTCGTCGCGCCGAGGGCCAGCCGCGAGAGCGTCTCGACCGGCAAGGTCGCGTCCCGGTCGGCCCCCTCGGCGGCCGGTTCGACCGCGAGGTCGCCGTCCTCCGCCGTCAGCGTGAACGACCCGTCGTTCCAGCCCGCCAGGCCGTCCTCGACCGCGAGGGTGACCCTCGCCTCGACGCCCGGCGGGGCGGGCAGCGATTCTAGCCCGGCCGCCACGTCCACGAGGCGGCCCATCGGCCCCGGCCGGACGGCGAGTTCGACCTCGCCGGGGTCATCGACGAGGTCGAACAGCCGGTCGTCCGCCGGGGCGTGCAGCCTGACCGCGTCGACCTGGGCCTCGTGGCGGTGGAGGAACCGCAGGAGGTTGACCGCGGCGTCCGGGTCGGGGGCGCCGAACTCCCACACCCGCAGCCGTCGTTCCTCGTCCGCCTCGTCGACGTCGTAGCGCAGGTAGCCACGGAGCTCGCCGTCCCGGTACCAGCCGTAGACGTACGGATCGGTGCGCTGGCCCTCGAAGAACCGGTGGCGGTACCAGGCGTCGGTCCGCCGCATCGCGAGGTCGTATGCCGCCGCGAATCGCTCGTCGAGCGCCTGCAGCGCCGCGGAGTCGTCGACTGCGAGGGGTTCGAAGCGGCCGCCGGCCAGCGGGTGGTCGGCGAGCGCCGACAGGGCCGCCGGCTCGAGCTCGAACCGGCCGTGGGTCCCGAGCCGGCCCCAGCCGAACCGCCGGTAGAACGGGTGCTTGAACGGCCAGAGGAGACAGAAGGACTGGCCGCGCTCGCGGTACTCCGCGAGGGACTCCGCCAGCAGCCGCCCCACGAGCCCCCGGTGGCGGTCCTCAGGCCGGGTGGCGACCGCGCTCAGCCCGGCGACGTCGAGCCACCGGTCCCGCACCGAGACCGAAAGCGGGAGGTGGACGGCCGTGGTGACCACGTCGTCACCGTCGTAGAGGGCCCGGCGGTCGCCGATCCGGGCGGGCTCGTCCGCCTCGCGGTCGGGGTCGGGGCCGACCTCCGCGCGGAACGCGTAGTCGAGCACGCGCCGGAAGGCCTCGACGTCTGACTCGGGGACGGGGCGGTACTCGACCACGCCGAGTCGGACGGCGCGGGCGGGGAAAAAGCTGCTCAGTCGCCCGCGCCGACGTTCTGGTCGCTCTCGAAGGTGGCCGGGTCGGGCTCGATGCTGGCGAACTGGACCGCCCGCCGGCCGAGTGTGGCGACCCGGGTCTCGAGGTCCGGGTCGACGAAGGCCTCACCGTCGATGGCGTCCCTGGCGCGCGGGACGGCGGCCTGGTAGGGCAACACCCAGGCGTCGAGGGCTCGGCAGACCGACCGGAGGTGCTCGAGGGCCGTCACGGGGAACTGCCCGCCGCCCACGGCGAGCAGGCCCACGGTCGTGTGCTCGAACTCGTCGAAACCCGTGTAGTCGAGGGCGTTCTTCAGGGGCGCGCCGTAGGAGCCGTGGTACATCGGCGTCCCCAGCAGGACGGCGTCGCCGGCGCGGATCGCGGCCTTCACGGTCGAGGCGTCGCCCGCCTCGCGGTGGTCGGCGTCGAAGACGGGGAGGTCGTAGTCGCGGAGGTCGAGCAGCTCGGTGGAAGCGCCGACGTCGTCGGCGGCCGCGAGGGCCCGGCCGAGGGCGACCCGCGTATAGCTCTCCTCGCGCAGGCTGCCACAGACGGCCACGACGTGGGGTCCATCGGCCATGGGGGCCCGAGCACCGCCGGGGCCATAATCCCCGGGTCGCGTCGGGGCACCCGGCGCCCCCTCACCGCGCCAGCCGGGCCACCGTCTCGCCGTCGCGCTCCTCGACCTCGACCAGGCCGTCGTCGGCCAGGTCGGCGAGCAGCTCCCGGAGCCAGCCTCGGCCGTGGTCCCCGTCGGGCGCGTAATCGACCCGGACCCGCGGGCCGAGCGCCGCCAGCGTCAGCTCGCCGTTCGCCTCGAGGGCCCGGACGACCCGGCCACGGAACTGCCGCCGGCTGCCGTCGAAGGGCGCCTGGGTGGGCACGTCGGGCGCCGAGAAGTCGCCGGTCGCGTAGGCTCCACACTGATCGCGCCACGGGCATGGCGCCGCGTCACAGCGAGGGGTCGTCGAACAGACCGTGCCGCCGAGCTCCATCATCGCCTCGTTCCAGGCCCGTGGGGCGTCGTCGGGCAGCAGCGCCTCGGCGACCGACTCGAACGCCCCGTCGTCGTCCGGGACGTCGAAGGCGCGGTGGAGGACCCGTTTGACGTTCGTGTCGACGACGGCCGTGGCCTCGCCGAAGGCGAACGAGGCGACGGCGGTCGCGGTGTAGGGGCCGACGCCGGGGAGGGCCTGCAGGCCGTCGGCCGTTTCCGGGAACGTCCCATCGAACTCCTCGACCAGCATCGTCGCGGCCTCGTGGAGGTACCGGGCCCGGTTGTTGTAGCCGAGCCGGTGGGCCGACCAGAAGCCGACGACGTCGGCCCGGTCTGCGGCGGCCAGGGCCTCGACCGTCGGCCACCGATCGAGGAACGCCGCCCAGGGCTCTGCGATCCGGTCGAGCTGGGTCTGCTGGCTCATCACCTCACAGACCAGGATGGCGTACGGGTCGTCGGTGTCCCGCCAGGGGAACGCCCGATGCTCGGCCGCGTACCAGTCGAGCAGGGCCCGACGTACGCCCTCGAGGTCGTCAGGTAGGCGGTCCTCGACCCGGCCGGCGCTCATCGCCGCGGGGTTCCGCCACCGCCCGGTTAGGCGTGGCGGTCCCGGCGACCCTGGCCTCGGCCGGAAGCAGAAGGGGTATGGCCGCGAGGCCCCACCGGGCGGCCATGAGCCTGGATGCCCTCGGCGACGACGTCGAGGCGACGTACGGCGAGCTCGACGACTCGATGAGCGTGGCCCTGGACCGCGAGACCAAGCACGAGCTGGCGCTGTTGACGGCCGTGCTCGCCGCCGACCCGCCGGAGCTCCTCCGGCGTGGGATCCACCTGCTGTTCCAGACGACCGTGGACACCGGCAAGCTGGACTTCCACCTGCGGAGCGAGTACGGCGTCACCTACGACGAGTACCTCGCCGGGATGACCTACGACGAGATGACCGGCGCCGACCAGTTCCCCCAGACGGACGACGACCGTCGGTACCAGTTCTAGCCGGCCGGGCTCACGACGCGTCGTCGCCGAGCGATCGGCCGGGAGCGGCCGCGGCCACCCGGTCGTCGGCGAGGGCGTCGGCGAACACCGAGACGCCGAGCTCGAGCTCGCGCTCGGTCACGTCGAGGGGCGGCAGGACCCGGAGCGTCTTCACGCCGGCGGGCAGCAGGAGCAGCCCCCGCTCGAAGGCCGCCTCGAGCGCGGCGTCCCGCCGGGCCCGACTGTCGAACTCGACCCCGACCAGCAAGCCGAGCCCACGGACGTCCTCGACGACCGGCGCGTCCAGTCCCTGCAGCCGCTCTCGGAGGGCCGGCCCGCGCCGGGCCGCGTTCGCGCGCAGGCCCTGCTCGCGAATGACGTCGATGGTCGCCGCGCCCACGAAGGCCGACAGGAGGTCGCCGCCGCCCCAGGTCGATGACAGCCGGCCACGCTCCTCGGGAAACGTCGCCTCGGCGGCGACGGTCGCGCCGACGCGGAGGCCCTTGGCGGCCGTCAGGACGTCTGGCTCGAACGCGTAGTGGTCCGAGGCCCACCACTCGCCCGACCGACCGAGCCCGGTCTGGATCTCGTCGACGACCAGCGGGATGCCGTGGTCGGCACAGACGGCGGCCACCTCGGCGGCGAAGGCCTCGCTCGGCAGCCGGTAGCCGCCCTCGCCCTGGACCGGCTCGAGTATCACGTAGGCGACGTCTTCGGGGGCCATGTTGCCGCCGGGGTCGGCGAGCCGGCGCCGGAGCATCGACGCGCCGCCGTCGGGGAAGAACCCACACGAGCAGGTCTCGCCGGTGCAGTCCGGGTCGTCGCAGTATGGCAGTTCCACGATGCCCGCGAGCTCCGGGAAGTCGCGTCGGTGAACGGCCTTCGAGCGGTTCAGCGACAGTGCCCCGAGGGTGCGGCCGTGGAAGGCCCCCGTGAACGTGACGCCGTACTTCGCGCCCGGCCGGGCGTCGTGGCAGACCTTGACGGCGTTCTCGACGGCCTCCGCCCCGGAGTTCGACAGGAAGACGGTGTCGAGGCCGTACTCCTCGGTCAGCCCGACCAGCCGCTCCATGAGCTCGGTCGGGCCGGGGAGCGGGTCCGCGGCGCCGATTGACGCGTAGAAGTCCTGGCCGGCGGTCTTGAGCGGGTCGACGAGGTCGAACTCGGCCAGGCGCTCGCGGAGCTCGGGGTGGTTGTACCCCAGCGGGGCCGCGGCGACGTGGCAGGTGAAGTCCAGCAGCACGTTGCCGTCGACGTCGGTACAGAAGGGCCCCGTCGCCGGGGCGGTCGGGTCCCACACGAAGTCGTAGAGGTAGGTGCTGGGGGCGGCGACGGCCCGGTGGCGCTCGGCGTGCCGGCGGGCGCGGGGGCCCGGCAGGTCGTCGACGCGCGGCTCCGCGGTCTCCCGGTCCATGCGGTCGGCTACGGGCAGCGCGGACGTAAACCCCGCTATACGACGGCGAGGTACCCGACGGTGCTCGCGACCACGAGCCCGGCGCTCCAGGCGCCCACCGTCAGCGCGAAGCGTCGATCCGGGACGCCGAGGGTCAGCGCCGCCTTGACCGCGATGCTCGCGACGGTCGCCAGGAGGACGGCCGTCGTCGCGACGACGGCATCGATGGTCCCCGCCCGGTAGAGCACGACCGCCGAGGTCGTCGCCCCGGCGCTCGAGACCAAGCCGGAGAGCGCGGCGGCGAGGTACAGCCCGCCGGCGCCGAACTCGGCCTGGGCGACCGCGCCGGCGACGACGATGAACAGGAAGACCCCGCCGAACCCCAGCACGTACCGCATGGAGAACGGGCTCTCGAGCTCGAGCTCGAACGACGCCGACCAGTCGGCCGTCGCGGCGGCGATGGCGATGGCGCCCGCGACGACGGCCCCCAGTGGAAGGACCGCCTCGAGGAGCGGTCGGTCGGGGAGGGTGAACGCCACCGCGATGACGAGGTTCCGGACCGCCATCGCGGCGTCGGCGAGCAGGATGGCGGCCACCCCGTACGACGCGAGGTCGGCCTGGCGGCGCACGCGCTCGAGGACGGTCCCGACGACCGCGGTCGAGGACGCCAGGCCCCCGAAGAAGCCGGTGATAGCCAGCCCCCGGCCGCCGTAGGCCGACACCAGGGCGTAGTTGACCAGGCCGATCCCGGCCACGGTCACGACCATCAGCCAGACCACCCGCGGCTCGATGGTCAGCGTCAGCGAGCCGACGGTGACGGTCGACTCCGCGGGCAGGAGCGGGAAGACGACGAACGCGAGGATGGCGAACTCGCTGGCCGACCGGAGCTCCTCTCGGGTGAGGCCCCAGGCGAAGGTGTGCAGCTCCCGCTTGAGGACGAGCAGCAGCGAGGAGAGCACGGCCACGGCGACCCCCTCGAGGATGCGCCCGTGGGCGATCATCGCCCCGACCCCGTAGGCGACGAGCATCGACACCGACGTCGTCAGCGAGAGCCCGCCGTCGGCCTGCCGGAGCCCCTGGACGGCGAGGAGCACGCCCTGGGCGATGACGAGCAGGCCCCCGATGACGAGCAGGACCTCCCGGTCGAGGATCGTGAAGACGGCTCCCAGGAGGCTGATGAGCGAGAACGTCCTGATGCCGGCGGACTTCTCTGACCACTCGCGCTCGAGACCGAGGAAGAGCCCCAGCGCGGCCGCCAGGACCAGCCGGACGACTGGGCTGTCAAGCGGGGCCGACGCGAGGGTCTCGACGAGGCCTGGCACCGCCGGCCGTTCGCGAGAGCGGCCCTTAAGGACTGCTCCCGCCCGCGGTAGCTTTTTGCTCGCCGCGGGGCCCGCTACGGTATGGCACGGTTCGTGCCCGAGGACCGACAGCGGGCCGGCTGGTGGCTCCTCGGCCTTGCCCTGGCCGGCGTCCTCGGGTTCGTCGTCTACGCGTTCATCGGGACGTTCGTGTTCGGCCTGTTCCTCTACTACGCGACGCGGCCCATCTACGCGCGGCTCCGACGGCGGATCCGGCCGCCGAGCCTCGCCGCGGGGCTGTCGCTGTTCGCGCTGGCGCTGCCGGCCATCCTCTTGATGACCTACGCGCTCGCCATCGCCCTGCAGGAGCTCTCGCGGCTGGCGGACGTGTACGACCTCATGGCCCTCGAGTCGGTGTTCGGCCCCTACCTGGACGTCTCGGCCATCCCCGCCACGCCCGCCGAGCTGGCCACCGGCGACGGGCTGGCGGCGATCACCAGCGCCGTCGAGTCCGCGACCACCTACGTCGGGTTCCTCGGAACCGGCGCCCTCCACCTGTTCGTGATGATCGCCATCGCGTTCTACCTGCTCCGGGACGACTACAAGCTCGCGCGGTGGGCCCGCCGGCGGTTCGCCGACGACGCGGGCGTCCTGGCCAGCTACTGGACGGCCGTCGACCGGAGCTTCCACCAGGTCTTCTTCGGGAACATCCTCAACGCGGCGCTCACGGGCACCATCGGCGCCATTACCTACAGCGCCCTCGACCTCGTCCCGCCGGCCCCGCTGCCCGGGGGGATTCCGTACCCCACGGTCCTCGGGCTGCTCGCGGGCGTCGCCAGCCTCGTGCCCATCGTCGGGATGAAGCTGGTCTACTTCCCAGCCGGGCTCTACCTGCTCGGTCGGACGTTCCTCGTCGGCGGGGTCGACGCGCTGTGGTACCCGGTCGCCTTCCTCGTGCTGTCCTTCGTGATCGTCGACTCCATCCCCGACCTCGTCCTCCGGCCGTACATCTCGGGCCGGAACCTCCACGTCGGTATGCTGATGTTCGCGTACATCTTCGGCCCCCTGCTGTTCGGCTGGTACGGCATCTTCCTGGGGCCGATGCTGCTCGTGCTCGTCGTGCAATTCGTCCGGTTGGTGCTGCCCGAGCTGGTCGCCGGCGTGCCCATCGAGCCAGGGGCGGTCGACCCCATCCACCAAGAGGTGTCGCCGGAGCCAGCCGAGCGGACGGGCGAGGCCGACCCGGAGGCGGGCCCGGGTGCCCCGGAAGACTGAGCCCCGACGGCCGGGCCGGGAGTTAACCGGTTCGAGCCCGTAGCCCGAGTCGATGGACACGCCCGCCATCGCCACCGACGACGAGGAGGCCCCGGGCGTCCGGGCGACGCTCGCCGAGCCGACCGGCGACGGCGCCGTCCGGTGTACCGCCTGCGCCCACCGGTGTCGGCTGGAGCCGGGCCAGCGGGGGATCTGCCGGGTGCGCCGGAACGTCGACGGCGAGCTCCGGCTGCTGACCTACGGGCAGGTGTACGCCCCGCCGACCGGCCCGCCGGGGACCCCCGACCCGGTGGAGAAGAAGCCGCTGTACCACTTCAAACCGGGCACGCGCATCTGCAGCTTCGGCGGCGCCTCGTGTAACTTCTCGTGTGACTTCTGTCAGAACAACCACCTGTCGTTCTCCGCGCCCGACGACCTCACGCTGCGGTCGGTGTCGCCCGACGAGGCGGTCGAGGCCGCCCGCCGCCAGGGGTGTCAGGGGCTGGCCTGGACGTACAACGAGCCCACCATCTACGCGGAGTACGTCCGCGACGGCGCGACGGCCGCGCACGACGCCGGCCTCTACGCCGCCGCCGTCACCAACGGCTACGTCACCCCCGAGTTCGTCGAGGAGGTCGGCCCCCACCTCGACGCGGCCAACGTCGACATCAAGGGGTTCCGCGAGCGGCCCCACATCCGCGTCATGGGCGGCAAGCTCGAGCCCACGCTCGAGGGCGCCGAGCGGCTCCTCGAGCAGGACGTCCACGTCGAGCTCACCTACCTGACCATCCCGGACCTCAACGACGACCCGGCGGAGATCCGCGAGTTCGCCGAGTGGGCCCACGGGCTCGACCCGGAGCTGCCGGTCCACTTCACCCAGTTCCACCCCGACCACGAGATGCGCGACCGGCCCCGGACCCCCGTCGAGACGCTCGAGCGGGCCCACGACATCGCCGCCGACGTCGGCCTGGCGTTCGTCTACGTCGGGAACGTCCCCGGCCACGAGCGAAACTCGACGTACTGTCCGGACTGCGGCCGTCCCTGGATCCGCCGCCGTGGCTACGACGTCCGGGTCGAGGTCGACCTCGACGGCCGGTGCGACTGCGGTCGAACCATCCCCGTGACGACCTGACCGCCGGCGGCGGTCGGGGTGACTTCTCTTGGGACCGCCGGCGCGCCGAATGCAGTACACTCAAGGTGATATGAGCGGGTCGTAAGGGCGAGGCACTCGTATGACGTTTCCTGACGAGACCATCTGTCTGTTCCACGCACAGCTCGAGGAGGCGGGCGGGACCTACCAGTTCGAGGTACCGGCCCGGGAGGTCGACCTCGGCGGCGTCGAGGCCGGCCGGTCCTATCGCGTCGCCGTCCTGCCACCGGCCGCACAGTCCGCGTCGTCGCCGACCTCCGACCGCGGTCGGGACCGCGGCGGGCGCGGGCCGCCGGTGGCGGAGGGCGAGACCGTCGAGGTGGAGATCGAGGATATCGGCGAGCAGGGCGACGGCATCGCCCGCGTCGGCCCCGGCTACATCGTGTTCGTGCCCGACACGGACATCGGCGACCGGGTGACGGTGGAGGTCACCCAGGTCCGGGAGAACTTCGCCTTCGGCGAGGTCATCGAGGGCCCGTACTGAGCTACCGCGACGGGTCGCTTCCGGCCTCGTTGCGGGCGGTCTCCGCCCCCGGACGGTCGAGCTGATGCGTACCGCGGGTCGAATCGGCCGGTTCCGGCGACCGCCCGAGTCACCCGTGGCGCCCCGCGACGGCCGTTCCCTCGGCCAGGCGGTCGGAAACCGGGTCGGTCACGCGTGGGGCCGTCGCGGGGGCCAGCCGGGGAGAATCACCATACGGCGGTCGTTCCCAGTTCCTGGAAACGTGGTCCTCGGTATAAATGACCACACGGGTTAGGTTCTCGCTATAAAGCCCCTAGGCGGCTATCCCCTAGACAAGGTCATCCCATGTTGTCCCAGGACACCTCCAATCCGACGTGGCCCTCCGAGGGCGCCGGGCGGTTCGAAGGACTCGCGGACTACGCCCGGCGGGCCCGGGAGACGACCCGGGACCCCGTGGACGCCCCACAGGTACTGGTCCCCAGCGGCGACATCTACCTCCTGCCCGGTCGGTGCAAGGAGTGTGGGTACTGCTGGGAGTACTGCCCGAAGGACGTCCTCGAGCGCAGCGACGAGGCCAACGCGAAGGGCTACCGCCATCCGCGCGTGGCCGAGGGCAAGGAGGACGCCTGCGTGGACTGTGGCATGTGTACGTGGGTCTGTCCGGAGTTCGCCATCTTCACCGAGGAAGGCGGGCGCCAACCCGTGGCCCAGGAGGGGGAGGACTGATGGCGGCGGCGACCGACGACGCGCTGCTCTCGGGCGGCCACTTCATGAAGGGCGACATCGCCTGTGCCGAAGGGGCCATCGCGGCCGGGTGTCGCTTCTTCGCGGGCTATCCCATCACCCCGGCCAGTGAGGTCGCCGAGCGCATGAGCCACCGGCTGCCCGCGCTCGACGGCGACTACATCCAGATGGAGGACGAGCTGGCCAGCATGGCGGCGGTCGTCGGCGCGAGCAACGCCGGCGCCAAGAGCATGACCGCCACCAGCGGCCCCGGGGTGAGCCTCATGGCGGAGAACCTCGGACTGGCGGCCATCACGGAGACGCCCTGCGTCATCGTCAACGTCCAGCGGGGCGGCCCGTCGACGGGCATGCCGACGCTGCCGGCCCAGGGCGACGTGATGCAGGCCCGCTACGGCAGCCACGGCGACTACCCCATCGTGGCGTACGCGCCGGACGGTCCCCAGGAGATGTTCGATCTCACGGTGGCGGCGTTCAACACGGCCGAGCGCTACCGGACCCCCGTCCTCGTCCTCGCCGATCAGACGGTCGGCCACATGACCGGCCGGGTGGAGATTCCCGACGCGGTCGAGACCGCCGAGCGCCCCCGGCCGACGGGCGACCCGGACCCGACCGCGTTCGAACCCTTCGACAGCGACGAGGCGGTCCCGCCGATGGCCGCCGCCGGCGACGGCTACCGGGTCCACGTCACCGGGTTGACCCACGACGACCGGGGCTACCCTGACATCGACCCGGCGACCCAGGAGCGGATGCTCGGCCGGATGATGGCGAAGATCCGGGACAACCGCGACGACATCGTCGACCTCGAACGCTTCCGACTCGACGACGCCGAGGTCGGGGTCGTGGCTTACGGCTCGACCGGCCGGGCGGCGCGCCAGGCGGTCCGGGAGCTCCGCGAGGACGGCGTCGCGGCGGGGCTGCTGCGGGTCCGGACGGTCTGGCCGTTCCCCGAGGCGGCCATCGAGGCCCTGGCCGAGCAGGTCGAGACCATCGTGGTCGCCGAGATGAACCTCGGCCAGTACGTCCACCCGGTGCGCGAACACGCCGACGCGGCGGTCGTCGGCCACACCCACGCCGGCGGGGAGATCCCCCAGCCGGCCGACATCGCGACCACGGTCCGGGAGGTGGCCCCGTGAGCGCCCCCAAGTCGCCGGAGCAGGTCGTCGAGGAGCACCCGAACGACACGCTGCTCCGGGCCGACCGCATCCCCCACATCTGGTGTCCGGGGTGTGGCATCGGCTCGGCGGTGAAGGCCTACGCCGAGGCCATCGACCGCTCGCCGCTCACCCTCGACGAGCACGTCGTCGTCAGCGGCATCGGGTGTACCGGCCGGTCGGCGGGCTACATCAACGTCGACTCCTACCACACGACCCACGGCCGGGCCATCCCGTACGCGACGGGCATCAAGGTCGCCAACCCGGACCTCGAGGTGGCGGTGTTCTCGGGAGATGGCGACCTGTTCAACATCGGCGGCAACCACTTCATCCACGCCGCCAGGCGGAACCTCGACATGACGGTGCTCTGCGTGAACAACTTCAACTACGGCATGACCGGCGGCCAGTTCGGCGCGACGACCCCCCAGGAGGCCAACACCTCCACGACGCCCCATGGCAACTTCGAGCGCTCGTTCAACCTGCCGCGGCTGGCGGCGAGCCTCGGGGTGCCCTACGTCGCCCGGTGGAGCACCCTGCACCCCCGGCGACTGGCCCGGGCCATCGAGGCCGCCATGGCCAAGGACGGCCTCGGCTTCGTCGAGGTCATCTCGCCGTGTCCGCCGAACTACGGCAAGCGGAACGGCTTCCCCGAGGGCCTGGACTTCCTCGAGTACATCGAGGAACACGGCGTCGTCGACGACGACGCCGACCTCGCGGACGTCGGTATCGACCTCGGGGGCGAACCGCTCGTCGTCGGCGACTTCGTCGACGAGGATAGCGAGTCGTACCTGGAGGTCAAGGACCGCCACCTCGCCGCCAACGGCGCGGGGGGTGGCGCATGAGCCGTACCGAGTTCCGGTTCTCCGGCTTCGGCGGCCAGGGCGTCATCACGATGGCCCACATCGTGGGGCACGCCGCGAGCATCCACGCCGGCCTCGACGCGACGATGACCGAGGCGTACGGCCCGGAGAAGACCGG
>JBDGPL010000110.1:0-3489 GCA_042219705.1 Halobacteriales archaeon
GAGGTCACCGAGGTGAAGTCCCGGCAGACCGAGGAGTTCCAGAGCCTCGTGACCGTGACGGTCGCCGGCGGCGGCCAGGAGCTCTCGGTGAGCGGCACCCGCTTCGCCGACGGCGACTCCCGCATCGTCCGCATCGACGGCTACCGCGTCGACGCCATCCCCCATGGCCGGATGGTCGTCACCCGGAACGCCGACGTCCCCGGCGTCATCGGGCTCATCGGGACGGTGATGGGCGAGCACGACGTGAACATCGCCGGGATGTTCAACGCCAGAGAGAACCTGGGCGGGGAGGCCATGACGGTCTACAACGTCGACGACCCCGTCCCGCAGGCGGCCATCGACCGGCTGCTCGACGACGACCGCATCACCGAGGTACGCACCATCACGCTGGACGAGGAGAACTGAGCCGGGGCAGCCCCCGGCCCGTCGGCAGTCGGGTCGCTCAGCGCCGCGACAGCCGGTCCTCGGCCCGAGCCAAGCCCGCGTCGTCCCCGTCGAGGTACGCGCCGATGTCCCGGGCCGCGGCGAGGAGTCGCGACGCGGTCTCGGTCGGGACGTCGCCGTCGAGGGCCTCGACGCGACGGAGGTGGTCCCGGAGCGTGCCGAGCTGCCGGCGGGCGTCCGGGTCCGGGTGGGCGTCGAGGTAGCGAGCCACGTCGGCCCGGTATTGCTCGACGGCCGCCGCGACGCCGAGCCCCCGCGCGGCGCGGAGCGCGTCCGGGACGTCGGCGGGCCGCTCGCCCTCGGGGGCGCCCTCGAGCAGCGCCAACAGGTGGCGCTCGGCCGCCTCGTCCGTCGTGAGGCCGCGACGGACGCGGTCGGCCACCGCACGGAGCTCCGCCGCTGCGACGGTAACCTCGTCGAGCGCGAGCAGCTCGCCCGCGTCGATGAACCCCCGTTCGGCGAGGTACGCCCGACAGGCGTCGGCAGCCAGCGTGGCCACCTCGGTGAGCGGCCGGTCGTCGACGGCGGCCCGGGTCCCGGTCAAATCGAGCGTCGGGTCCCCGTCGGTGTGGAGCGCGGGCTCGTCGTCGACGGCGACGCTCCGGACGCTGCCGCAGGCCGGACACGCGACGCCCCCGGTCTCGAAGTACGACCAGCGCTCGCCGCAGTCGGCACACTCCCGGCGCCCCCGGAGCTTCATCGGCCGGCGGTTCGGCGGCGGCCGGGAAAACGGCGTTGGTGGTCGGGGCTTGCGAAGAGGGAGCTGTTGCCAATCACCCCAACAGATAGCGTAACCACGGGTACCGCTGCACGAAGCTCGTTTGCTCGACGTACCTGTCCAGGCCGTAGTACCGCCCCGCGCCGAACGCCCCGAGACCGAACAGCAGGGCGATGTATATGACGTGGTCGTCGACGAACACGCTGTGGGCCAGCGGAAGGCTCGACGCCCAGTAGAACCACATCATGATGCTCCCCCAGAAGGCGTTCCATCGAACGGCGGCACCCACGATGAGACCGAGCCCGACGAGGGTCAACCCCCACATGTTGAGAAAGTCGACCACGGGAAGCCAGCTGCTGGTCGCCATCGCGTGGAAGAAACCGGTAAACGGGTTGGCCTCGCCGACCGCGTTCATCAGGTAGCCCCGCGACGACCAGCTCGGGTCGAGGAGCTTGGTCACGCCGGCGAAGAAGAAGTGCCACCCGATGAGCACCCGCAGGACCAGCATCGCCGGCCCGGACCAGCGCTCGGAGACCTCGAGGAACGTCTCGCGCCCGGTTCGGATCGGAACGGTTTGTTCGGATTCCGTTGCCATGCTGAATCACCCGAGGAGGTACTGCAGCCAGGAATGACGCTGGACGATGCCCCATTGTTCGACGTACTCGTCGATGCCGTAGTACCGGCCCGCCCCGAACGCTCCGAGGGCGAACAGCGTCACGATGTAGATGACGTGGTCGTCGATCAGGATGCTGTGGGCGAGCGGGAGGCTCGCCGCCCAGTAGAACGCCATCATCACGCTGCCCCAGAACGCGTTCCAGCGCACGGCACCGCCCACGATGAGGCCGACGCCGACGAGCGTCAGCCCCCAGGCGTTCAGCGGGTCGATGACGCCAAGCCAGTTGTTCGCCAGGTAGGGCCAGAAACCCGGAATCGGGTTCCCCGGTGGAATGCCATGGAGGAGAAACCCCGAAGCGCTCCACCCCGGATTGAGCAGCTTGGTCAGGCCGGCGTAAAGGAAGTGCCAGCCCAGGAGCAACCGTAAGACGACGAGCGACGGTCCGAACCAGGTCGCCGATACTTGAAACCGCTCCCCCGTCCGTTCGGTCGCTTCGGAGGTTGCCACGTCAAATCACCACGTCGACACCAAGGGGTATCAAATCCCATAAAGATTGCAGGTGATCGGAGCACCGGACTCGGCATCGCTAGTGTGGCCCGTCGTCCAGTCGAGCCGCCTCGAGGCCGAACTCGTCGGCGCGCCGCCGCCAGAACTCCTCGTACCCCTCCCCCCGCTCCCGAACGGTGCTCTCGCCCGCATGGACGCGGTCGAGCTTGAGGTCGACCTCCTGGAGCAGCCGGTCGCCGACGTCGTCGGAGACGACCCCAGACCGGACGGCGTCCATGATGGCACTCTTCTCCCGCCGGAGGAGCTGGCGCTCGCCGGCCAGGAGCTCCCGGCGCCGGATCTCGGGGTGCTCGGTCAGGAGCTCGCCGATGGCGGCGTCGAGGTCGTCCTTCTCGCGTGCGTACTCCGCGGTGAAGTCCTCGTAGGTCGACGGGGAGAGCTGGCCCGCCGAGCGGAGCCGTTCGGCCGCCTCGAGCGCGCCGTCGACCGCCCGGGCCCGCCCGACGAGCAGCTCGTAGAGCTCGGCCGCGGCCGAGCGGGTGACGATGCCGAGCCGGTCGAGCAGCCGCCCCATCGTCAGCCCCTGCACGACGAGGCTGAAGGCCGCGACGCCGAACACCATCGCCCGGAGCTCCTCCCGGAACGGGAACGGCGCCCCGGACGGGAGGGTCCGGGGCAGGCCGAGCACCAGCGCGATGGGAATCGAGCCGTGGAGGCCGCCCCAGACCAGGACGTGTCGATACGCGAGGGAGACGTCGCGGGCCAGGACCCGGTTCAGCAGGGCGGTGACGGGGTAGACCGCCACGGCCCGGGCGGCGAGGACGAGGACGACCGCGACGACGATGAGCCGGCCGTGGGCGAGGAGCTGCCCCACGGGCGTCGTGGTCCCGATGGCGACGAAGATGAAGGTATTGACGACGAACGCCGCCGTCTCCCAGGTGTTGAAGATGGAGATCTTCGTCCGGGCGCTCATCGCGTACTCGGCCCCGCGGTTCCCGATGAACAGGCCCGCGACGACGGTCGCGATGACGCCCGACACGCCGAGGTAGTGCTCGGCGACCAGGAAGCTCCCGTACGCCAGGATGGCCGTGAGCACGATCTCGGTCATGTGCTCGTCGAGGTTGACCATCACCCGGTAGACCAGATACCCCGACGCGAGGCCAACCGCGGTTCCGCCGACGCTGGCGACGAGGATTCCGAGGCC
>JBDGPL010000111.1:0-2628 GCA_042219705.1 Halobacteriales archaeon
CCCTCCATGGCGTCGGGCAGCCAGGTGTGCAGCGGGAACTGCGCGGACTTGCCGATGACGCCGCCGAGGACGAGCAGGCCGATGACCGTGAACCAGGTCTGGGCGGAGACGCCCGGCGTCATCACCGTCGCCTCGCCGGCGAGGGCCGCCTCGGCCATGGCCGGGAACGAGGGGTCGCCGGCGAACCGGGCCGTGCCGAAGGTGACGAGGACCGCGACGGTGCCCACGAGGAAGAAGTAGTCCCCGAAGCGGGTCACGAGGAACGCCTTCTTCGCCGCGCTGGGCGGGCCGGGCTCGCGGAACCAGTGGCCGATGAGCCACCACGAGCAGAGCCCGACGAGCTCGAAGAAGGCGAAGGCCATCAGGAGGTTGTCGGCCAGCGTGAAGGCGAGCATCGAGAAGGCGAACAGCGACAGGCCGGCGTAGTACCGGGGCAGACCCGGCTCGTCCTCGTCGTTCATGTAGCCGAGGCTGTGGACGAACACGAGCAGCGCGACCAGCGAGACGACGACCAGCATCAGCGAGCTCAACGGGTCCAGGAGCATCCCGAAGTGCAGGCTGAGGGTGCCGTCGCCGGTCACCCAGGTGTAGAGCACCTCGTTGGCGTAGGCGCCGGTCCGGACGGCCAGCAGTACCCAGAGCGAGAGCGCCAGGGAGCCGAGCAGGGCGATGATGCCCGGCAGCGCCCCGCCGCGGGGCAGCATCCGTGGGGCGAGGTAGCCGAGCGTCAGGACGACGAGGAACGACGCGAGCGGCAGCAGCGGGATGGCCGGCGCGAAGTCGAAGGCCCCGACCATCTTACCACCTCATGGTCGCGGCCTCGGTCACGTCGATGCCCTCGAAGTTCCGGAACAGCACGAGGATGATGCCGATGCCGACGGCGACCTCGGCGGCGGCCAGCGCCATGGTGAACAGCGCGAAGGTCTGGCCGGTGAGGTTCCCCCAGTACTGGCTGAACGCGATGAGGTTGATGTTGGCCGCGTTGAGCATGAGCTCGACGGCCATCAGGAAGACCAGCGCGTTCCGTCGGGTCAGGATGCCGAAGACGCCGATGCAGAACACCAGGGCGGCGAGCAGGAGGTAGTAGGTCGGGGGAATCACGGCTCCTCGCCCCCCTCGATGCGGAGCGCGTCGAGCAGGCTCCCGCCGGTCTCGCGCCGGGCGAGCATCACGGCGGCCACCAGCGCGGCGACGAGCACCACGTCGATGATCTCGAAGGCGACGAGGAACGGCTCGGCGGGGACGTCGGCCCCGGACAGCGCGAACATCGCGTAGCCGATGGAGGCGGTGATGCTGGCGTCGGCGCCGAACCCGGCCGCCGTGCCGAGGGCGGCCCTGAGCGCCACCACGGCGAGCACGGCGAACAGGGCGACCGCCCCGACGCCCCGCCAGAGGTGGCCCCCGAGATTGAGCTGTGGCGACGTGGTCAGGGCCGGGTCGTCGGTCTGGCGCCGGACGAGCATCACGGCGAAGCTGATGAGGATGAGCACGCCGCCGACGTAGACGAGGATCTGCATCGCCGCGACGAACTCGGCCCGGAGCATCACGAAGTGGACGGCCACGGACAACAGCGCGACGCCGAGCAGGAGCGCGGAGTGCCAGACGTCCCGCACGAGCACGACCCCGAGGCTCGCCCCCACGGTCACGGCGGCGAAGAGCCCGAACGCGGCTAACTCGTACGTGGTAGCAGCCATTTGAGGCCCCTTCTAATCGGCGGCCTTTGAAGATTTCTAAATACCGCTCGGCGGCGGGACGGCCGGCCTGATACCGGTGACCGCCCGGGGCGTGACGTCCGGCTCCCGTGTGACGGGACCGATCGGAGCCGCGTAACCTCGCGTCGAGCCCTCAGTACTGCCGCTCGTACGGGACCGGCTCGGCGACCGTGTAGTAGGGCCCGCCCAGGCGGCCGACGGACGCCAGCTCGGTGGCGTCGATGTCGCCGTCGGTCGTCACCGCCGGGTCGACGTGGACGAACCGCACGTCGCCCAGCAGCGACGTCCGGTCGTGGACCTCGAGCGTGTCGTGGAGCGTGCATTCGAGGGTGACCGCCGCCCCCGCGACACGTGGGGCCGCGATCGTCCGGCAGGGCGCCCGGTCGACGCCGGCGAGGTCGAACTCGCTCCGGTCCGGCGGCACCGCTTCCGAGGTCCGGTCCATCCGCTCGAGGTCGGCAGCCGTGACCACGTTCACGGCGAACGCGCCGCTCTCGACGGCGTTCCGCGGCGTGTCCTTGCGCCGGCCGTCCGCCCGGGGCGAGGCGTTCACCTGGAGGACCGGCGGGGCCAGGCAGAGGTAGTTGTAGGAGCTGTACGGCGCCAGGTTGTCGACGCCGTCGGGGCTCCGGGTGCTGACCCACGCGACGGGGCGGGGCGAGACGGCCGTCTTGACGAGCCGGGCGAGGGTCCGGGCGTCGGTCTCCGTCACGTCGTACGTCGGCATCGAACCGACGTGCGGCCGAACCGACAAAAAAGGGTCGCGAACCGCCGGCCGACGTCGCCGGCTACTGGTAGTCGACCGCGCCCTCGCCCTCGCCCACCCAGGAGCCGCGGTCGGGCTCGCGGGAGGCCAGCGGGTCGAGGTCCTTGTACCAGGGGACGTTCTTGAGCTGCTCCTTGTTGTAGACGAGGT
>JBDGPL010000112.1:0-4064 GCA_042219705.1 Halobacteriales archaeon
TAACTGCGGCCGGTGGCTCGGACCTACAGTTCCGCGGCCAGCCCGGCGTACACCCCGACGGCGTCGACGACATCGTCGACGGCGACCCGCTCGTCGGGGGCGTGGGCGTGCTCCTCCCGGGACGGCCCGAATCCGACGGTCGGGATGCCGGCGACGCCCCTGGTGTAGTTCCCGCTCGTCGAGAAGGTCCACTTCCGAATCGCGGGTTCGCGGTCGAGCATCGTCGCCACCACGTCGACCGTGTCCAGGACGAGCGGATGGTCCGGCTCGAGCACCCAGGTCGGGTAGTACTTCGGGGTCTCCTTCGCGTAGCCGGTATACGATGCCCCATCGAAGGTGAGCGTTTCGACGCGGGCGGCCACCTCGTCGCCGTGGGCCTCCCGCGCCGCCGCCACGGCGGCCTCGAGTTCGGCGTCGGCGCCGTCCTCGTCCTCGCCGACGGTCAGCCGGCGGTCGACGTAGAGCGTCGCGCCGGCCGGCACGGCGTTGTTCGACGGCGTGTCGACCTCGAGGTTCGTCGCGGCGACGGTGCCCTTGCCGAGGAAGTCGTCGTCGGCCGTCTCCCCGTTGGCGGCCTCGATGCGTTGAAGCAGGTCGTCAGCATGGTACAGCGGGTTGACGCCACGCTCGGGCGCGCTAGCGTGGCACGACGACCCCTCGAGTTCGATCTGGAGTTCGCATCGCCCCCGGTGGCCCCGCTTGACGTCCATCTCGGTGGCCTCGCCGATGACGACCGCGCCGAGGTCGAGGCCGTCCTCCTCGATGGCGTACCGCATGGCGTGGCCCTCGTGGACCTCCTCGAGCACCTCGCCGGTGACGTAGACGTCGTGGGTCGGGGTGACGTCGAGGGCGGCGAGCGCCCCGCCGCCGTAGACCATCGCCGCCATCGCACAGAGCATGTCGGCCGCCCCGAGGCCGTAGAGCTGGCCGGCTTCGATCTCGCCGCCGTAGGGGTCGTGGGTCCACTGCTCGGCGTCGCCGACGCCGACCGTGTCGATGTGTGCGTTGAGCATGACCGCCCCCTCGTCCTGGTGCTCGCCGTGGATGACGCCGTGGACGTTCCCGATGCCGTCGACCCGGACGTCGTCGTAGTCGAGCGCCTCGAGCTCCTCGACGAGGCGGTCGGCGATCGCGGCCTCGTCTTCCCCGGCGGTCGTCGCACTGGGAATGGCAACGAGGTCCTGGAGGAAGCCGATACAGTCCTCGCGGTGTCGGGCGACCCAATCGTCGATCGCCGGCCGCAGGCTCTCGAGGCGCATGCTGGTCCCGCGGTGGTTTTCCCGTTACTCGCAAATAGGTTCCGCCAACTGTCGGTTGGCGACCGACGAACGGATCGCGGTCGGCGGTCGGGTCGGCTAGCTCGGGACCGAGCCCTCGACACCCTCGACGTAGCTGCTCATGTCCTGGAACAGCTGTTTGTCGCTCCAGCCCTCGAACTTCGTGCCCGCCCAGGGGTCGAGCTCGCCGTTCTTGATCTGCGATCGCTTGCCCTCGACGCTCGACTTGACGTCCGACGGGACGTTCGGTCCCCACTCGTCGAGGTCGACGATGGACCCGACGCCCTCCAGGGCGGCGTTCAGCCCCTTCCAGTAGGCGTCGGACGTCCAATTGCCGTTCTTGACCGCCATGAGTGTTGGCACGTAGAAGACCTCCCAGTGCCAGATCGGCGAGGTGATGTACTTCTCGCCGCCGAACTCCTTCATCGGCGCGTCGTAACCGGTCGACCAGATACCCGCCTCGGCGGCGGCCTTCACGGCGGCCGGCGAGTCCTGGTGCTGGGCCATGACGTCAACGCCGGCGTCGATGAGGCTCTGGGCGGCCTGCCGGGACTTGCCGGGGTCGAACCAGGCGTTGGTCCAGCGGACCTTGGTCGTGACCGCGTCGTTCACCGACCGGGCACCGTGGGTGAACGCGTTGATCCCCCGGACGACCTCGGCCGTCGGGAACGCCGCCACGTACCCGAGCGCGTCGGCCTCGGTGATCATCCCCGCGGCGACGCCAGCGAGGTAGCGGGCCTGGTACATCCGGCCGAAGTATCGGCCCATGTTCTCCCGGGTCCGGTAGCCCGAACAGTGCTCGTAGAGGGTGTCGGGGTTGGCCTTGGCCACCTGGAACATGGGGTCCATGTAGCCGAAGGTCGTCCCGAAGATGATGTCGTATCCCTGGTTCGTGTACTCCTCGAAGACGCGCTTCGAGTCGGCCGGGACCACGGCCTCCGAGAACGCGGTCTCCAGCCAGTCGAACTGGTCGTCGACGTACTTCCGGCCCTGGTCGTGCGCCCACGACCACCCGAGATCGCCGACCTCGGAGATGTAGACCCATGCGGCCCGGATCGGCTCCGGCGTGGGGGAGGCGGTATCGGCCGGCTCGGTCGGCGACTCGGTCCCCTGACCGCCTCCGCCGAGGCAGCCGGCGAATCCAGCGAGTCCGGCGGCCCCCGCCGCCTTCACGAGCTGGCGCCTGGACGTGTAGGAGGTGTCTCGGCTCATGCTTGCGGTGCCACAGGTAGTAGGCTTTTCAGGACCGATACAAAAAGCTGCGGCTACCGTTCAGCCGGGTGATAGCTACGCGCAGCCCCGGCCCTCGCCCGGCCGGGTCGAAACGGCGACGCGCGGGGCTATCCGGTTTCGCTTGCCGGAGTCTCCGGCCATCGAGTTCGGGTAGTGGGAAGCTTATTATGGGGTTTCCCCCAAGGGCTGCCGAAGGGATGTCCGACCGGGATCGACCGCCGTTCCTCAGGATGGCGGGAATCGTCAAGGAGTTTCCGGGGGTCGTCGCGAACGACCACATCGACTTCGAGGTCCGGCGGGGGGAAATCCACGGCCTCCTCGGGGAGAACGGGGCCGGCAAGAGCACCCTGATGAAGATCCTCTACGGGCTCTACAACGCGGACGGGGGCGACATCTACCTCGACGGCGAGCGGGTCGAGATCGAGTCACCCCAGCAGGCCATCGACGCCGGCATCGGGATGGTCCACCAGCACTTCATGCTGATTCCGAAGCTGACCGTGACCGAGAACGTCGTCCTCGGCCGCCGGGAGGCCAGCGGCGTCCTGGGCTCCGCTGACGTCGGCCGGGACGGCGGACGGTCGCCCCTCGGCCGGCTCGGGGCGCTGTTCAGCATCGACCGGGAGGGGCCCGCCGAGCGCATCGAGTCCCTCGCCGAGGAGTACGGCTTCCGGATCGACCCGGACCAGCGGGTCCGGGACCTCGAGGTCGGCGAGCAGCAGCGCGTCGAAATCCTAAAAGCCCTCTACCGCGACGTGGACCTCCTCATCCTCGACGAGCCCACCGCCGTCCTCACCCCGAACGAGGCCGACCGGCTCTTCTCGACCATCCGCCGGCTCGCCGACGACGGCCTGTCCATCATCTTCATCACCCACAAGCTCAAGGAGATACAGGCGGTGACGGACCGGGTCACGATCCTCCGCGGCGGCGCACGCGTCGACACCGTCCCCACAACCGACGTCTCCCGGGCCGAGCTCGCGGAGATGATGGTGGGCCGGGAGGTGCTCTTCACGGTCGAGAAGTCGCCGGTCGAGCCGGGCGAGCCGGTCCTCGAGGCCCGGGACGTCCATGCCCGGGACCAGCGCGGGCTCCCCGCGCTCGGCGGGGTCGACCTTACCGTCCGGGCGGGCGAAATCGTCGGAATCGCGGGCGTCAGCGGGAACGGCCAGAAGGAGCTCGCGGAGTCCCTCGTCGGTCTCCGGGACGTGGAGGCGGGCCACATCGAGGTGCTCGGCGAGGACCTGACCGGCGCCCGTCCGCGGGCCTTCGTCGACGCCGGGGTCTCGTTCATCCCGGAGGACCGGCTGCGGTACGGGCTGGCGACCTCCCTATCGGTGATGCACAACGCGGGCATGAAGGAGTATCGCGACGACCGTTTCGGGTCGCGGTTCCTCCTGGACTACGGCGAGCTCGAGGCCTACGCGAACGAGGTCGTCGACGCCTTCGATGTCCGGGGCATCCAGGACGTCGGGTCGGTCGAGGCCGGCGACCTCTCCGGGGGAAACATGCAGAAGCTCATCGTCGGCCGGGAGGTCTACCGGGACCCGGCGGTCCTCA
>JBDGPL010000113.1:0-16865 GCA_042219705.1 Halobacteriales archaeon
CGGGTTCGGTGATGGCCTCGAACTCGTCGACGAGCATCAGCGTCCGGCCCTCGCCCGTCAGCGGCGGCACCACGGTCTTGAGCGTGGCCTCGAGAACGCCGGCGTTGAACGAGGCGTGGCGGCGGTGGAACACGACGGCGTCGAACCGGCTCACCTCGGCCCGCGCGGCGGGGACCGGAAGCCCCATCGCGGCCAGCAGCGCGACCTGGCAGGCCGTCTCGAGCAGGGTCGTCTTGCCGCCGCTGTTGGCGCCGGTCAGGACGGCGACCTGCTCCGTGGCCGGCGGGCCCTCGAGCCCGTGGTCGCCGACGGCGTACGTGACCGGCTGGACGGGCTGGCCCTCGGCGGTCGCGAGGCCGAGGTTCCGGGCGTCCTCGACCGCGACGGCGTCGCCGTGCTCGAGGAGCGTCGGCCGGGTCAGGTCGAGGTCGATGGCGAACCGCGCTAGCGAGACGAACAGCGTGACGTGCTCGACGGCGTCGACGGCGGCGGCCACCGCGGCCTCGGCGTCATCGAGCGCCGCTTCGAGGTCCGCGACGACGGTCGACTCGCGCTCCTCGACCGCCTCTCGGAGGTTCGCCGCGAGCGTCCGGAGCGTCTCGCCCACGAAGTCAGCGGCGTCGGCCGCCTCGTCCGGCGCCGCCCGGCGGATGGTGTCGAGGTCGAGATCGGTCTCCCGGGCGAGGTACTGGGCGACCGCCTGCTGGAGCTCCTCGCCGCTACGCACCCCCCGCTCGCGGATCTCGTCGAGGACGTCGAAGGCGCTGCCCGAGAGGCGCTCGACCTCGGCGAGGTTGGCGCGGAGCCGGTCGAGCTCGGCGTCGGCTCCATCGACCACGTCGCCGTCCTCGAGGTGGCCGAGCGAGGCGGCGGCGTCCTCGAGGGCCCCGGGGTCGAGGTCGTCGAGCGGGGCGAACACCCCGCCTTCGACCCCGGTCTCCCGGAGCTCGAGGGCGGCCTGGACCGCGGCCCGGTCGCCGGCCAGGCTGTCGTAGGCGTCGAAGGCAGCCATGACGGCCTCCCGCGTCTCGCTATCTAGCCCCCGCCAGGACGCGACGGCCGTCTCGACCGCGTCGAGGCGGTCCTCGATGGCGTCACGGCTCCGCAGCGGGGTGAGCACGTTGATGCGGTCGGCGGCGTGCTCCGTGACGGCGTACTCGCCGGCCAGGGCGAGCAGGTCCTTGTACACCGAGCGGGTGTCGGGCGTCGCGATGACCGCCATGCCCTCGCCGTCCTCCGCCCGTCGCAGGATGGCCGTGGCCCGGCCGCGGCTGAGCCCGGCGTCGGTTAGCGCCCGGACGTCGGCCGACTCGATGGCCCGGATCGCGGCGGTTTCCCCGAGCGTGTCCGTGAGCTGCTCGGCCGTCTTCGGGCCGACGCCCCAGTACTCCTGCAGGCGCATTGGCGGCCGATTGTGGGGCCCCGTCTTAGGCGTTGCCAGGCCGGCCGACCGCGCGGTCGGTGACGTCGCCGGTCACCGCACGTAGTAGGGGTCGCCGCCCGGCCCGAAACGGCCGAGGTCGGCTTGCTGGCGGTAGTCCGTCGCGAGGAGCGCCTCGATGGCCTCGACGGCGGCGTCGGCGTCGTCCTCGTCCCACCCGTTCGGGTCGGCGAGCGGCAGCACGATGAACCCGCGACCCCGGACCGGCCGGGCGTGCCAGCCGCCGGTCGTGGCGTCGAACCTATCCGGCCGGGCCGCGTAATGCTCGACCACGTGCCGGGTCGCGCCCGCCCCCACCGGCACGAGGACGTCCGCGGCGATGGCCCGGAGCTCGGCGTCGAAGAAGCGCTCGAACTCGCGGAACTGGGCCGGCGATGGTGACTCCCCAGGCGGGACGCAGCAGAGGTACCGGTACGAACAGAAGCAGTTCTCGAGCGTCAGGTCGGCGCCGTCGCGGTCGAGGAGGAACCCGGTCGCCTCGAGCACGCCGAGCACCCGCTCGCCGGCCGGGTGGTCGGTGAACGGCACGCCCGTCGCGGCGCCGCCGTGGACGCCGCTGTGGTTGCCGATGACGTGGAAGTCGGCGTTGGCGTCGCCGTAGCCGAAGACCGCCCGGCGGCCGTCGCCGTCCGGACACGCGTGGGGACACGGCGGCCGCATGCCGAACGGGTTGCTGACCGCCTCCGTGACGTTCTCCACGGCCACCGGTAGCCGGTCCCCGGCCAAAACGGGTGCGGTTCGCCCGGTATCGCTGGCGAGGCCCCGTCGGGGACGACAGTATATCCGTCGGCCGCCCGAGCGGTGTGCATGGACCGTGACACCATCCTCGCCCTCGCGCCCCACTACCTCGCCATGCTGCTGCTCGTCTTCGCCGGGCTCGCCGTCTGGCGGACCGCCGTCGGCGAACTGAGCCTCGTGGGGGAGTTCGCCATCGTCTTCGTCATCGTGTTCGCCTACCGGCCGGTCGTCAAGCGGCTCGGCATCGCCCCCGAACCGTGGCGGGACTGACGCGACCCCGCGGGCCGAAGCCGCACGGTTTATGCCGGCCGGTGTCCCGCGGTCGGCCATGTCGCTAGCGGCCGATGCCCGGGCGGCGGTGGACGAGCGGCCGTTCCTCCGCGAGGCGCTCCGGGCCGGCGTCGTGAACTACTCGGCCGCGGCGCGGGCCATCGACATCGCCGACGACGTCTCGGCGGTCGCCACCGCGCTCCGTCGGTACGCCGACCGGCTGCCCGACCGGGCGGTCCAGTCCCGGGCGGCGACCGTCACCATGCACAGCGGGCTGGCTCACGCCGAGGGAGCCGAGGCCCTGCTGTCGGTCAACGGCCAGGGGTTCGCCGCGGCCGAGGGGAACCTGACTGGGGTGCTGGCGACGGGCGAGGTCGACGCGGCCGCGCTCGGGCACGTGCTCGGGCGGCTGGCGTCAGCGGGGGTTGCGCCCACGGCCGCGGGCGTCGCCGGCGAGTCCCTGTGTGTCGTCGTCGAACGCCGGGACGGCCCCGGCGCGCTGCAGGCCGTCGAGGCCGCCCTCGAGGCCGTCCCGGACCCGACGGTTTAACTAATGGCGCGGGGCGAAGGTGGCCCGATGCCCCTGCAGGTCACGAACACCCTCACGGGCGAGCAGGAGCCGTTCGAGCCGGCCGACCCCGACGACGTGCTCCTGTACTACTGTGGCCTGACGGTTTCGGACCCGCCGCACCTCGGCCACGCCCGGTCGTGGGTCCACGTCGACGTGATGCACCGGTGGCTCGAGCACCTGGGCTACGGCGTGCGCCACGTCGAGAACTTCACCGACGTCAACGAGAAGATCGTCGCCCGGGTCGGCGAGGACGGCGACGCCGAGGCCGCGGTCGCCCGCCACTACATCGCCGAGACTATCGAGGCGATGCGGGCGCTCAACCTGCTCCGCGCCGAGGTCTACCCCCGCGTCTCCGAGCACGTCCCGGAGATCGTCGACCTGGTCGAGACCCTCATCGAGAAGGGCTACGCCTACGAGTCAAACGGCTCGGTTTACTTCGACGTCACGACCTTCGACGACTACGGCGCGCTGTCGAACCAGCGCCTCGAGGACATCGAGTCCCAGGGCGACCCCGACGAGCGGGCCGAGAAGCGCCACCCGGCCGACTTCGCGCTCTGGAAGGCCGACGGCGTCGACGCCGACGCGGTCGAGGAGCACCGCCACGAGGGGGCGGCGCCCGCCGAGGCGGCGGCCGAGACGGCCCTGACCTACGACTCGCCGTGGGGACCCGGCCGGCCCGGCTGGCACATCGAGTGCTCGGCGATGGCGATGACCCACCTCGATTCGACCATCGACCTCCACGTCGGCGGCCGGGACCTGGTCTTTCCCCACCACGAGAACGAGATCGCCCAGAGCGAGGCCGCGACCGGCCAGCCGTTCGCCCGGTACTGGCTGCACTGCAGCCTCTTCGAGTTCGGCGAGGAGAAGATGTCATCGAGCCTCGGGAACTTCGTGACGGTCGCCGACGCGGTCGCGGACCACGGGACGAACGCCGTGCGGATGTTCCTGCTCTCGGGCACCTACAACGCGACCCAGACCTACAGCGACGAGGCCATCGCGGAGGCAACCGAGCGCGCCGACCGGCTCGCCCGGGCCTACGACGCGGCCGTCGCGGCGGCCGACAGCCCCGACGCCCGGACGAAGGTCGACGATCAAGCCCTCCGCGGAGCCGTGGCGGACGCCCGGGCCGACTTCCGGGCGGCCATGAACGACGACTTCAACACCCGGGAGGCCATCGCCGCGCTGTTCGACCTCGCCGGCGCCGTGAACCGACACGTCGACGGCCGCGACGAGTACGACTACCGCGGTCTGCGCCGGGCCATCGAGACGTTCGAGGCGCTCGGCGGCGACGTACTCGGCCTCGAGTTCGAGGCGGCCCCCGCCACTGACGTCGGGCTCGCCGACGAGTTGGTCGAGCTCGTTCTCGCCGTCCGCGAGGAGGAGCGGGCCGCGGGGCACTACGACCGCGCCGACGAGCTCCGCGCCCGCCTCGAGGACCTCGGCGTGGAGGTTCAGGACACCGACGACGGCCCGACCTACCGGCGCTGAGGGGTCGAGAATCCGACGGCCTCCGACCCTCGACGGCCGGGGCCGAGGGTTTTTCTCCGCTGCCGGCGACGCCGGGGCCGTGAACCGCGTCTTCGGCACTGGGCTGGCGCTCACGGGGGTCGGCCTCGGCGGCTACCTGCTGGGACTGGTCCAGTCCTACCCGGGCCGGGCCTTCTCGCTCACGGCGCTCATGGTCGGTATCGCCCTCGTGGCGATGCGCCGGGCCTTCGACGGGACGGAGGTCGACCGGTGATCGACGCCGTCGTCTTCGACGCCGGTGGCGCCACCGAGTTCGACGACTTCGCCGCGGCCCGGGCGGCCGAGGGGACGACCTGGGTGCGGGCGGCCGAGGCATCGGAGGCCGAGTTATCGGCGGTGGCCGAGGCCTTCGACATTCACGCGCTGGCCATCGAGGACGTCGTGAACGACGTCCGCCCGAAGACCGAGGAATTCGGGGCGCACACCTTCTCGCTCGTGAAGACGGCCGAGCTGGCCCGCGGGGAGACCACCTTCGAGGAGGAGATCCGTACCGAGGCCGTGGGCGTGTTCATCGGCGAGGACTGGGTCCTCACGCTGTCGACGGGGCCCGACGACCCCGTCGACCGCGTCTGGCAAGCGGTCGCCCGCGGCGACGAGCGATTGCTCGAACGGGGCGCTGACTTCACGGCCTACCGCGTCATCGACGCCATCGTCGACGAGTACTTCTCGCTCCTCGACCGGGTCGAGACCCAGATCGAGGCGGTCGAGGAGCAGGTGCTCGTCTCGACTGACATCGACACCCTCGAACGCATCAACGGGGTCCGCCGGGACCTGCTCTCGTTCCGGAAGGTCGCCTGGCCGGCCCGGGAGGCCGTGGGCGTGCTCGCCCGGGGCGACCCGGCCCAGATCGAGGAACGGACGGAGAAGTACTTCCGGGACGTCTACGACCACCTCGTCCAGGTGGTCGACCTCATCGAGACCTACCGCGACCTCGTCATCGGCGCCCGCGACATCTACCTCAACTCGCTCTCCCAGTCGACCAACGAGGTGATGAAGGTCCTGACGGTCATCGCCACGGTCTTCCTCCCGCTGACGTTCGTGGTCGGCGTCTACGGGATGAACTTCGCGGACAGCCCCTACAACATGCCGGAGCTCGCCTGGACCTACGGCTATCCGGCCGTGATGCTGGGGATGCTGCTCGTGGGGCTGTTGATGCTCTACTCGTTCCGCCGGCAGGGGTACCTGTAGCGCAACGAGGTCACGGGCCGAGGATGATCGGGACCATCAACACGCCCATCAGGTGGACCCGCTTGCTGCCGGTCCGGGGCGGGAGCAGCCCGAGCCCGGCGGCGGCGACGAACGCCAGCACGCCGAGCGGCCCTGCGAACAGGTAGGCGATGACGACGAGCCCGGCGAGGATCGCCAGCGAGAGCCGGGTGTAGTCGATGCGACCGACCGCCCGCAGGTACCGGTCGCCGACGACCCACACCAGCGGGAACGAGATGGCGGCCGCGACCGCCACCGCGCCGAGCAGGAGCGGCAGGTTCAGCGGCACGTTCGCGGAGTCGAGCGCGACGAGGACCCCGGTGCGGGGTGAGCCGAGCGCGACGAGCGAGAAGATCGCGAAGATGGTGTTGGCCGTGTTGACGCCGCTCGTGGTCACCAGAAAGCCCCGGGGGCCGGCGGTCGACGGCACGAACGTGAGCACCAGCACGGCGGCGATGGCGCTCGAGATGCCGGGGAGGTAGCCGACGGCGGCGCCCGCCACGGTTCCGGACAGCGCGGTCGTCGCGACCACGGCCCGGGGGACGGTAACGACGGCGTCGGCCTGGGGCGGCACGCCCTCGCCGCCCATCGCGTCGAGCAGCACCGGCGCGCCGAACAGGCCCGCGAACAGCGGGGCGAGCATGCCGCCGGCGTCCAGCGGGGCGCCAGGGTCGACGTCGAGCGCGACCACCCCGAGGACGCCGCTCGCGGCGACCGCGGCGAGACCGCCGAGGCGCGCCCGCGGCGTCGGCTCGGTGGCGACCAGGAACACCGCCGCCGCCACGAGCACGGTCGCGATGTTCGGCCGAAGCAGCGGGTACACTCGAACCATCACCTCGGTAACGGGCCAGGCCAGCGGGAGCGCCAGCAGGGCGGCCAGGCCGCTCCCCAGCGCCGATAGCCGGAGCGCCTCGCGTCCGCGGCCGTCGATGACGAGCTGGTGGCCGGGCAGCGCCGCGGCCGCCATCGCGGCGTCCGGGACGCCCAGCGAGACCGAGGGAACCACGTCGAGGAAGGTGTGGGCGACCCCGGCGGCCAGCATGGCCGCCCCGACGAGCGCGGGCGGTCCCGGAATCGACGGCGCCACCGACGCCAGCAGCAGCGCGAAGTTGTTGGCGTGCAGCCCGGGAATCAGGCCGGTGACGGTCCCGACGGCGACGCCGCCCAGCGCGAACAGGAGCACCCGGCCGGCCAACGCGGGGTCGACGACCACGGCGACGCCCGCGACCTCCATCGGGGTGGGATGGGCCCGTGCTGGTATTTCAACCTACGTAGCCGGCGATGGCGCGGTCGGTGTCGGGAACCGGATCCGCCGGCCGGTGCGGGCTCGGCCGACCGCCAGCGGGCTCACGACGACGCCGTCCGGGCGCGCCAGTACAGGACGGCCAGCGTCGCGATGAGCAGGACCTGCACGGTCTTGTCGACGTAGCCGACGACCGTGTACTCGCCGGCCTTCACCACGTACCACAGCGGCAGCTGGACGGCGGTGTAGACCACGCCGGCGAGGTAGAGCTGCCGGCGACGGTAATCGACGAGGTAGAGGACGACGGCTACGAGGAACCCGAGGCCGGCCAGGAGCACCGGCAGCCGCCCCTCGACGGCGCCGGCGTAGAGGTGCAGGACGCCGGTGACGACGGCGAGGCCGACCGCCACCCAGCCGAGCGTCGGGACCGAGGCGGTCTCGAGGCGGCCGCCTTCTGATTGTGCCATGAATACAATACTGTGGTTGGCGGGATAAGCCTACCCCCGATGGCGTTCGGGGCCGCCCCCGCGTGGCCGGAACCGGCATACCCGCCGCTCGTCCGGGGTGGTGGCCCGAAACGGGGACGCCGTCAGCCGAACAGGTCGCCGAGGCCCTCGCCGGAGACCTCCTCGTCCTCTTCCTCGGCGGCGGCCGCTTCCTCGGCCTCCTCGGCGGCCTCGGCCGCCTCCTCGGCTTCTTCGGCTTCCTCGGCCTGGCCGCCCGCGGTGGCGCCGGCCTCGGCCCCGCCGGCCGGGACGGCGGCCGCTTGCTCGACGGCCTCCTCGATGTCGACGTCCTCCAGCGCGGCGACGAGCGCCTTCACGCGGGAGTCCTCGACGTCGGCGCCGGCCGCCTCGAGGACGGCCGTCAGGTTGTCTTCGTTGAGCTCTTCGCCGGTTTCGTGCAGGATGAGGGCTGCGTAGACGTATTCCATGGTTGGATCACCCGAACATGTCGCCGAGGGCGTCGGCGCCGGTCTCGTCGTCCTCTTCTGCGTCGGACGCGTCGGCGTCGTCGGCCTCGGCGGCCTGGTCGGAGTCGGTATCGCCGGTTGGCGATTCGGTGTCGTCGGGCTGGTCGTCGGTCGGTGCGGTTTCGGGCGCGGCGTCGGCCGGCTCGGCCCCGCCGCGCAGCTCCTCGGGGAGCGCCTCGTCGTCGATGCGCGCCGCGAGCGCCCGGACCTGGGCGTCGGCCCGGCGGACGAGCTCGTCCGCGAGGTCGGGCGTTTCGACGGCGGCGTACAGGCCCAGGCTCATGGCCGCGCCGCGGGCCTTCGAGAGCAGCAGGGGTGCCGAACGGGCCGTCGGGATGGCGGCGTTGACGGCGAGGTTCCGGCCGCGGGCCGCCGCGGCCTCGAGGTCGGCCCGGTACTCGTCGACGTCGATGGCGAGCTCCTCGGGCCCGAAGAGCGTCCCGTCGGCGTAGACGGCGCGCAGGTCGAGGCCGACCTCCTTGGGCTCGATGCCCAGCTCGGCGAGCACGTTCGCCAGCTCGGCCGAGACGGTCTCGCCGGCCTCGGCGACCGTGCTGTCGGCGGTCACCTTGATGGAGCCCTCGATGATCTGGGCGGCCGCGCCGACGTTCTGGAGCTCGCCCACGAACGGGCCGGGATCCATCCCGGTGTCGCCTTCGGGGATGACGATGTCGTTCGGCGCCACCTCGCCCTCGTTGATGGGGGCGGGCGTCTTCGAGGCCTCCAGCTTCCGATAGAGCCCGAAGGGGTTGTCGTCGGTGCCGATGAGCCCGACCTGGCCGGCGACGTAGTCGTCGAGGACCTCCAGGCCCTCGTCGACCCGGTCCAGGGCGCGGCTGATGAGCGAGTTCCGGCTCATTCGGACGGCCGCGCTGCCGTGCAGGTCGGCCCGCATGGCCTGCAGCTGCCGGCTCGGGATGCCGGTGACGTCCACGACGCCGACGCTGTCGTGGCGCTCGAGGAAGTCGACGAGCGCGTCGACCTCCTCGCGCTTCCACTCCGGGACGTGCTCCGTCTTGCGTTCGGTCTCGGCGCTCATGCGACGCGCTCCGCGGGGCCCATCGTGGTCTTGACGTATACCGAGTCGACGTTCAGGGGCCCCTTCTCGAGGGTGGCGTGCAGCCGCCGGAGGATGACGTCGACGTTGTCGGCGATCTCCTCGGCCGACATGTCCTCGGCGCCGACGCGGGTGTGGAACGTGCGCCGGTCGCGGCTCCGGAGCTGGACGGTGTTCTTCATCCGATTCACGACCTCGACGACGTCGTCGTCGGGCGAAAGCGGCGTGGGCATCTTGCCCCGCGGCCCGAGCACGGTCCCGAGCTCGCGGCCGATGTCCTGCATCAGGTTCGCCTCGGCGATGAAGAAGTCGGTCTCGTCGGCGAGGTCCTTCGCGGCGTCCTCGTCGTCAGCAAGATCCTCGAGCTCGTCGGTGCCATAGACGGCGTCGGCGACGGACTCGGCGCGGACGGCGGTCTCGCCTTCGGCGAAGACCACGATGGTCGTCTCCTGGCCGGTGCCGGCCGGGAGGACCACCGCCTCGTCGACCCGGTTGGCCGGGTCGTCGAGGTTGAGGTCGCGCAGGTTGACGGCGAGGTCGACCGTCTCGCGGAAGTTGCGGTCCGGCGCCGCCTCGATCGCACGGGAGACAGCGGTTTCTATGTCCTGGTCTGCCATCGTTCACCTCCGTAGTGCGCCAACGTGGCTGCTACGGGGAAACAGGCGCTCGCCTGTTCATCCGAAACGTCGGGAATCGTCCACTTAAGGCCGTCGAACCGGGGCTCGGCACAGGGTCTCCGCGCGTGGTCCGTCGGCCCGCTGGCGTCGACCATCGGCGGCGGTCGGCCGCTGAACCCTCAGCTACCTTCAAGTCGGGGGGCCACGAGGGGTCGCCCCGATGCCCGAGGAACCGCCCTGGTACCGGAGCGGCCGCGGCATCGCCGTCGTCGTCATCTACGGACTGCTGACCCTGGTTGCGCTCGCCGTCTCGACGGAGCCGGCGGCGCTCGGCGACGGCTATCTCGGCGTCAACACCTCGTCGTTGACCGGCCCGTCGACGCGGGTGCCGCCCGCCGTCTACCTCTATGGCTTCCTCGGGGCGATGGCGTACGCCTTCACGAGCATCGTCGCCAAGTTCGAGCGGGGCCCAACCGGGGTTCTTCGCGTTGGCCTCAGAGCGCTGGCGGCGCTGCCGCTGGCTGGCGGCGTCTACCTCCTCGCCGGCATGCTCGGCCTGTCGGGCGTGAGCGGCAGCGCCATCGCGGGCGTGGCGTTCCTGGTCGGGCTCTACGTCAACCTCACCCTGAAGGCCCTCGGCGGGCTCGCCGACCGGCTCTACGGCCGGGTTCCGGGCGGGACGGGGGACGGCTCGGACGCCGTCGATCGGGGCGGTTCCGATGGGGCGAACTGAGTCCCCTCCCATCGCCCGGTCAACGGCCCTCGCTTCGCTCGCGTCACATGCGTCGGCTCCGTGCCGCTCAGCCAACACGCCCCGCTCGTCCGCCGACCGCTGGCCCCGTCAGCCCCAGCTGCGCCTCGGCTTCCTCGGCCAGGACGCCATCAGGCTCACTTCGTTCGCCTGACGAGCGTTGGCCGCTTCGGCTTCGCTACGCTTCGGCCTCTTCGGCTAGGACGTCGTCGTACTCGCCGGCCTCCACGCGCTCCTTGAACGTCCGGGCGTCCTCGCCGTCGATGGTCACGCCCAGGGAGACGCAGGTGCCGGCGACCTCCTTGGCCGCGTTCTTGAGGTCGTAGGCCAGGAGATCGGGCAGTTTCTGCTCGGCGACCTGCCGGACGTCCTCGACGGAGATGTCGGCGACGAAGTCGGACTGGGGCCGGCCGCTGCCGGTCTCGAAGCCGGCGACGTCCTTGATGAGGGCCGCCGTCGGCGGGACCCCGACCTCGATCTCGAAGCTGCCGTCGTCCTCGTAGGTGACGGTGACGGGCACCTCGGTCCCGTCGAAGGCGTCCGTCCGGTCGTTGATCTCCTGGACGACCGCCTGGACGTCTACCGGGGTCGGCCCGAGCTCGGGCCCGAGCGGCGGCCCGGGCGTGGCCTGCCCGCCGGGGACGAGGATCTCGATGGTTCCAGCCATACCCGGTCGAAGCAGGTCGGCGGATGAAAGGGTTGTCGTTTGCCGGTCGCCGGCGTCGCCGGCCGGGGCGAAGGTCGGGACCTCGCCGGCGCTACCGCCGGTTCCCCGACGCCGCCGCGGGGCACGCAACCCCACTGGCCCGTCGCACACGTATGTCGGGCGCGTCGCTCTCGACGCCGAGTCCGGCGGATTACCCGACCTGGAAGACGGCCAGCTTCACGCCGTTGGGCCGGCGGGTGCCGCCGGCGACGAAGACGCGATTGGCGAGCCACTCCAGCTCGGGCGCGGCGGTCTCGAACTGCGGGACCGACTGGAAGTAGACGTCGTCCGGGTCGACCGGCTTGCCGTCGCGGAGCCGCTCCTTGACGCGTCGGTCGGCGTGTCGCAGCCCCCGGTTCTCGACGTAGACGCGGTCGCCGTCGGCCGTCTCGAAGCCGTAGTGCGCGACGAGCAGCGTCGGCCGGTCGAGCCGGAACAGCTGGTAGTCGGCGCCGCCCGGCAGGATGTGGCCCTCGACGCGGCCCGAAACCGTGCCGCGCTCGATGGGCACGATGCGCCGGCGGCCGTTCCCGGTCTCGCCGATGTCGATGGGGTCGGCGACCTCGACGTCGAGCTCGAGGACGCGTTCGAGGGTCGGGGTGGGGACGTCGGGCTGGTCGTCGGCCATGTCCGCGGTGTCCGGCCGCAGCGACAAGTAGGTGACGTCGCGGCTCCGATCAGGCGCCGCGGCGTGCGGCTACGATGGCATCGCCGACCGTACCGCTGCCCCTCCATACCCCGCGTTCCGTAGCGCTTTTCGCCCGCGGTGGCCCAGCCACGCCCACATGGGGCTCGAGGAGGAGATCGAGGCGATCGAGGAGGAGATCCGCGAGACCCCGTACAACAAGTCCACCGAGGAGCACATCGGCCGGCTGAAGGCCAAGCTGGCCGAGAAGAAGGAGCGGCTCGAGCGCCAGCAGTCCGGCTCGGGCGGCGGCCCGGGCTACGCCGTCCAGAAGACCGGCGACGCCACGGTGGCGCTGGTGGGCTTTCCCAGCGTCGGCAAGTCGACCCTCCTCAACGCCCTCACCAACGCCGACAGCGAGGTCGGCGATTACGAGTTCACGACGCTCGACGTCAACCCCGGCATGCTCGAGTACCGCGGCGCGAAGGTCCAGCTCCTGGACGTCCCGGGACTCATCGAAGGGGCGGCCGGGGGCCGCGGTCGGGGCCGGGAGGTGCTCTCCGTCGTCCGGGCGGCCGACCTGGTGCTGGTCCTCCTGTCGCCGTTCGAGGTCGAGCGCTACGAGCCGCTGGTCGAGGAGCTCTACGCCAACAACGTCCGGCTCGACGCCGAGCCGCCTAAGGTGTCGGTCACCAAGACCGGCCGGGGCGGCATCCGGCTGACCGCGCCGGACGACCTCTCGCTGGGCGAGGAGACGATCAAGGAGGTTCTCCGGGAGCGGGGTATCGTCAATGCGGACGTCGCCATCCGGGAGGACCTCGACGTCGACCGGCTGGTCGACGGCGTGATGGACAACCGGGTCTACCTGCCGTCGCTCGTCGCGGTCAACAAGGTCGACCTGGTCGACGCAGACTACCGCGAGACGGTCGTGGCCGAGCTGCGCGAGGTGGGCCTCGACCCCGACGATGTCGTCTTCGTCAGCGCCGAGACCGGCGCGGGCCTCGACGCCCTCTGTGAGCGGCTCTGGGATGCGCTCGGCCTGGTCCGGGTCTACATGGACAAGCCGGGTCGCGGCGTCGACGAGGAGGAGCCGCTCGTCCTCCGGGCGGGCGACACCGTGGGGGACGCCTGCGAGCAGCTGGGCGGCGCGTTCCGCGAGCGGTTCCGGTTCGCCCGGGTTACCGGTCCGAGCGCCAAGCACGACGACCAGCAGGTGGGGCTGGACCACGAGCTGGCAGACGAGGACGTCCTCCGCATCGTCACCCGGCAATGAGGCCGGGGCGGCGGCTGGCGGTCGTCGCGGCCGTCGGGGCCGTGCCCTGGGTCGTGGTCCGGACCCCCGACGCGCCGGCCAGCCTGGTGGCCTCCTTCGGGCTGATCGCCCCGGCGACGGGCCGCGTCACGCTCGTGACCACCTACCTCTTCGAGCTCACGCGGGGGCTGCCGGCCTCGCTGCTGGCCTGGCCGGTGGCCTCGCTGCTCTACGCGGTCGCGCTGGGAAGCGCCGCGTCGGGCTGGTCGACTGGCCGGGAGGACCTCCGGATCACCGGGGGGCTGCTGGTGCTCGTCGGGGCGAGCCTCCTGCCGCTGAGCCTGGCGTTGGGCCGGCCCGCCGGCGTCGTCGCGCTCCCGGTCGGCACCGCGGCGGGCTGGCTTGCCGCCTGGTGGGCCTACCGGCACGCGCTCCGCCGGATCGTGACCGCAGGCGGGGCCGGCGGTCGATAGTCGCGGCGGTCGCTCGGTCGCGGACGGTAGGCTTTTCGGGCCGCTCCGGCTTGCTTCGGACATGACCCTGGACGGCGTCATCGACCACACGATGCTCCGGGTCGAGGACCTGGCGACGTCGGTCGACTGGTACACGACCCACCTCGATTACGAGGTGAAACGCCGGTCGGAACACGACACCTTCACCCTGGTCTTCCTCGGGCCCGAGGACGGCCACGACCAGGGCGCGGTCCTCGAGCTCACCTACAACCACGACGGCCGGTCGTACGACATGGGCGACGCCTGGGGCCACGTCGCGGTGCGGGTCGAGGACGTCCACGACGCCTACTACGAGTTGATGGACGAGGGCGTCGAGGACTACCGCCGCCCGGAGGACAACCCGGGGTACGCCTTCGTGAAGGACCCGGACGGCCACGAGATCGAGATCGTCGAACGCGACTACGGCGCCCGGTGGAGCCTCGACCACACGATGCTACGGGTCGAGGACGCCGACCGGTCGCTCGGCTGGTTCGTCCGGAAGCTCGGCTATGCGCCGGCCGGCCGCTGGGAGGCCGACACCTTCGCGAACTACTTCGTCAAGCCCGCGGGGGCGCCCGACGAGGCGATGACGGTCGAGCTCACCTACAACTACGGCGACCGGTCGTACGACCTCGGGGACGCGTGGGGCCACCTGGCGGTCCGCACCGACGATCTCGAGGGCTACTGGGAGCGGCTCATGACCCGGGAGGCCGAGGACTACCGCGACCCCGAGAGCTGCGACCACAACTACGCGTTCACGAAGGACCCTGACGGCCACGAGGTCGAGGTCGTCGTCCGGTAGCCGAGCCGCGTCCGACCGCCCGCGGGGCCGTCCACCGCCGGCCGGTCACTCGAGCTCCGTCTCGTGCAGCGTGACCAGCAGGCTCGTCAGTGTCGAGAGCACGAGCAGCTGGACGCCCAGCAGGATGGCGAACCCGGCGACCAGCGCGAGCACCTCGTGGCTGATGCCCCGGGCGAACCACTCGTAGGCGATCCAGACCGCCAGGAGGGCCCCCAGGGCCCCCAGCCCGACGCCCGCGCTCACGAGGTAGCGGTGGCGTCGCCGGGCCATGGCCAGCCACTCGGTCGGCCGGTCGCTGACGGACATTCCGGGTCGAACCTCGGGCGCCGCCGGCATCGGTCTTGCGCTTGTCGCCGGGGCCGGTCAATCCCGTTCAGCGAGCACCCCGGCCGGCGCGTCGGCGAACGCCCGGAGCGCGTCGGCTTCGAGCTCGTGGAGCGCGCCGGGCAGCACCAGCAGGTGCAGCGGCTCGCCGAAGTCCCGCTCGGCGAGCGCGGAGAGCCGGTCGGCCACCACCGTCGGGTCCTCGCTTCCGGCGCGCGCGACCGCGACCCCGAGGGCGTCGCCGATGTGGGCCGCCAGCACCGACGCGGCGGCGTCGGCGGTGAGGTAGCGGCCCTCGGCCGCCTCGATATCGAGGTAGACCAGGGTGTGCAAGCCGCGGTCGCGGTTCTCGCCGATCATGTCCAGGACGCTCGCCGGAACATCGGAACCACGGGACCCCGGGAACGGCAGCGTCGTGGCCGGGCCGAACCGGTAGTTCTGCAGGCCTGTGAGCCCACAGGCGGCGGTCTGAGCGCTGGTCCCGTGGACGACCCGCGTCGCGAGGCCGCGGTCGTGGGCCCGCAGCCGGAGGTCGACGTGCGTCGTGGCGACGAGCGGGTCGCCGGGGACCAGGAAGGCGGCGTGGCCCGCGGCCGCCGCGTCGATGACGGGGTCGGGCTCGCCTTCGACGCCGTCGCGGTCCCTGACCTCGATGTCGACGCCGTGAAACGCCTCGAGGTCGGCGACCGTCGCGCCGGCGAGCCGGCTCGTGTACTGCTCCATGAAGACGCGGTCCGCCGCCCGGATGGCATCGCGCCCCGCGAGCGTGACCGACCGCTCGTCGTAGAGCCCGAGGCCGACGAAGGTGAGCATATGGTCGATACCGGGTCCGCCGAGTAAGTATGAGGTGGTCGGTCGCTCCCGACCGGGATCACCGGTCGAACCAGCCGCGGTGCCAGCCCTCCCGCAGCGCGAGCAGGGCCGCGGCCAGCCACCCGCCGAAGCTCAAGATGAAGAGCAGCCACCCGATGGTCCGGTAGGGCGTCGCGAACAGCAGCGCCGTCCCGACCAGCATCCCGACGACCGTGAGCCCGACGGCGACGGCCGCCAGGGATCCGGATGCCGGTCGCCCGTCGCTCATGGGCGGGTCGACACGACGGAGGGGAATAAGCGGGGGGATATCCCGGCGGTTCGGCCGGGGTCGGGGTTACTCGGTCAGCAGCCGCCGAAGCACGTAGTGCAGGATGCCGCCGTGCTCGACGTACCGGACCGCGGCGGGCGTCGGGACCTGGGCGGTGACCGGGAACTCGACGGCCTCGCCGTCGTCCTCGGCGACCACGGTCAGCTCGTCGTTGACGTCGAGGCCGTCCTCGAGGCCCCGGATGTGGTAGTGCTCGGTGCCGTCGAGGCCGAGCGACTCCCAGGAGTCGCCCGCCTGAAACTGCAGCGGCAGGACGCCCATGCCGAGCAGGTTGTCCCGGTAGATGCGCTCGTAGCTCTCGGCGATGGTCGCGCGGACGCCCAGCAGGTCGGTGCCCTTGGCCGCCCAGTCCCGGCTGGAGCCGGTGCCGAGCTCCTCGCCGGCCAGGACGACGAGGGGGATGTCCGCCTCCTTGTAGCGCATGGCGGCGTCGTAGACCGTGGTGTGCTCGCCCGACGGGTGGTGGACGGTGTATCCGCCCTCGACGTCGTCGAGCATCTCGTTCTCGATGCGGACGTTGGCGAAGGTCCCCCGCATCATGACCTCGTGGTTGCCCCGCCGGGCCCCGTAGGTGTTGAACTCGTGGGGCTCGACGCCGCGCTCGGCCAGCCACTGGCCGGCCGGGAGGTCGGGGCCGAACGGCCCGGCCGGGCTGATGTGGTCGGTCGTCACGGTGTCGCCCAGCAGCATCAGACACCGGGCGTCGTCGATGTCGTCGACGCCGGGCTTCTGGAGGGGGAAGTCCTTGAAGAAGGGCGGCTCGCGGATGTAGGTCGACTCCTCGTCCCACTCGTAGACGTCGCCCGTCGGCGCGTCGAGGGCGTCCCAACGCTCGTCGCCCTCGTAGACCTCGGCGTACTTCGCCTCGAACATGGACGGGTCGACGTTGTCGTGGATGGCGTCGCGGACCGCCTCGGGGTCGGGCCAGAGGTCGTCGAGGTAGACCGGCTCGCCGGCGTCGTCGTAGCCGACGGGCTCCGAGTCGAGGTCGATGTCCATCCGCCCGGCGAGGCCGTAGGCGACGACCAGCGGCGGGCTCGCGAGGTAGTTCGCGCGGATCTTCGGGTGAATGCGGGCCTCGAAGTTCCGGTTGCCGCTGAGGACGCTCGTCGTCCAGAGGTCGTGCTCGT
>JBDGPL010000114.1:0-4746 GCA_042219705.1 Halobacteriales archaeon
GCCACTCGGTCTGGGGCAGGCCACGTTCGAGCTTGCGGTACCGGCCGTAGACGAACGCGGAGTTGACGGTCAGCTCGACCAGGTCGGCCTCGAGGTCGAGGACGGCGAGCACGTCCGGGCGCTCGAGGTCGACCTCCGCGCCCAGGGCCGCGCCGGCCCGCTTGCCGACCTCGCGGTTGACCTCCCGGCGGAGGGGCTCGCCGGCGTCCTCGGGGAGGCCGGCCTCCTCCCGGAGCAGCCGCTCGTTCTCCTCGTACAGGGGTGGCACGCGGGAGCCGATCTGGTAGGTCTCGAAGGTGTAGCCCTCGACGGCGTCGACGACGCGGTCGGCCCAGTCGTCGAAGGCCGCACAGAGGTCCTCACACACCCAGCACCCGCCGCCGTACGGTTCGAAGGGCTCGTCGTCGGCCAGCGCCACGGCGACCCGGAGCGCCCGGCCGCGCTCGGCGACCGACAGGCCGTGGCTCCGGTCGGCGAACGGCCGGCCCAGACAGGAGTCACAGACCGGGGCCTGCGCGAGCACCGCCCGGGCGGCCGCGAGCAGGTCCATGGCCTGGATGGCGGGCCACCGCCTAACAGCGTTGCCATCGGCGGGCCGGCGGCCGGGCCGTTCGCCCGGCCGCCGACGCCTCAGTCCACGCCGAGGACGTCGGTCTCGATCGTCGCGTTCCCGCCCAGCAGGTCGAGGGTGACCCGCTCGGTCTCCCCGCCGGCCTCGAGGGTCACGGTCACCGTGGCGTTGAGGGCGGTCCGCTCGCCGTTCTCGACGTGGCTGACCCACCACTCGTCCATCCGCCCGGAGTCGAGCACCATGGTGAACTCGAGGGTGCCGGTCCGGCCCGGTCGCAGGGTCACCGAGGCCGGATCGGTGCCGTTGGCGACGGTCACGTCGTTCATCGTGATGGCGTAGCTGACGTCCGAGACGGAAAGCGGGACCCGCCGGCGCTCGTTCCTGAGGGTGACGCTCGCGTCGATGGGCGCGGCCTGGGCGTCGGCGTGGCCCCACGCGGCGTCGGTCGACAGCACCGTCGCCACGGTCCGCCCCCGGACGGCGAGCGTCCGGTCAAGGTCGCGGTTCATGCCGGCGAGCAGGTCGGTCGAGAACCGGCGGTCCTGGACCGATAGCGGACGCTCGATCACCGTGGCGCCGAGGTCGACCAGCGCGGTCGCGTTCACGGTGACGGTGGACGACTCGCCGTTGTTGACGTGCCGGGCCCACCAGGTCGGGACCTTCCCGTTGTCGAGCTCGGCCGTGACCGTGACGTTCGATTGACCTGCCGGGAGGTCCTCGATGGCGGCGGTACCGTTGGCCACCGGGACGCCGTTGACGGTCGCCCGCTGGCGGATGGTCAGGTCGACGAGCTCGTTCAGCGCCGATCTCGTGTTGGGGTTCCGGACCGCGACGGTCGCCTCGAGCTCGGTAACCGCCTCGGAGACGTCACCCCACGCCAGGGCGGCGATGTCGGCGGACGGCGGCTCCAGGCCCCGGGGGCCCACCTGGGTCGAGCGGTCGCTCGTTGTCGCGCCGCCGCCACCGAGCAGGTCGGTCGAGAGCTCGAGCTGCATCGAGACGAGGTCGAGGTGAACCGTCGGGTCGTCGCCGTCACCGGCGACGACGGCGGTGGTCCCGATGGACAAGGTGGTGGTCTCGTCGTGCCGCAGGTGGCTCACCCACCACCGGTCGAAGCGCTCGGTCCGGAGGGCCGCCCGGATCTCGAGGGTCTCGGTCTCGCCCGGATCGACGCTGAAGCCGCTCCGGTCGACCCCCTCGCCGAGGGTGACGTCGTTCATCTCGACCCGGTAGCCGACGCCGTCGAGGGTCACCGGCCGGTCGTGGGCGTTGGTCACCTGGGCGGTGAGTGTCACCGGCGTCACGGTCCCGTTGGCGTCGCCCCACGCGGCGGTCCAGTCGCTGACGGTCAACAGCGGCTCGCCGGCCAGTACGACCTCGGTGCGACCCTGCCCGGCGAGCGCCCCGAGGACGTCGGTCTCGACCGTCTGCTGCTGCGCCGGGAGCGCATAGGAGAGCCCGAGCGGGCCCTCGACGGTGGGCTGGATGGTCAGCGTCGACCGCTCGCCGTTGTTCACGTGGGTCACCCACCAGTCGGAGATCTTCTCGTTCTCGACCGGGATGGCCAGCTCGAGCTCGTTCCGACCGGGCGAGAGCCCGACGCCGCGTTTCCGGCCCTCGGCGATGGTGACGTCGTTGAGCGAGGCCTCGTAGCCGATGTCGATGACGCCCGGGATGCCGAATGGGTTGGGGTTCTCGATCACCACGGTCGCGCGGATGATCGACGTCTCCTGGGTGACCTCGCCCCACCGGACCGACACGTCCTCGACGGTGGGCTGCTGGACGCCGCCGGACAGGGCGTACGCGCCGAGGGCGCCGCCGAGCAGGAGCACCAACCCGAGGCCGATGACCGCCGCCTTCAGCCAGGTCGACCGCATTGGCGGTCCGTGGCGCGTGCCCCGGATAAACCTACCTGCCGTCGGCGGCCCGGCCGGCGGTCGGCGACGGGCTGGTCCACCGGGCCCGATCGGCGGGCGGAACCCATACGGCCCCGCCCGGCGAACGCCCCGCATGCGCCGCTTCGTCGTCGTGGGTCACGAGGCGCCGACCACGCCCGACTTCTCGCTGTCCGACCTCGCCGGCGGCGCCGGCCGGCTCGACGTGCTCTGCCGGTGCGTGGCCGCCGGGCTGCTGACCTCTCACGGCGTCCGGCCGGACGCGAGCGTCTGGCTCGTCCTGCAGGACGCGGTCACGGTCCGGTTCGACGGCGGGGCGGTCCGGAACCTCGCGCCCGACGAGCGGGCCGTGGCGGGGCTGGTGCGGTCGGCGCTCGAGGCGGCCGCGGGGGCCGTCGGGGCCCAGTGGGTCGACAGCTCCCCCGGCGTGGCGGTCGCCAGCCAGGGCCTCGAGGCGGCACTCGCGGCGGCCGACGGGGCGGGCCTGGTGGTCGAGCTCCACGAGGACGGCGTGCCGGTGACGGACCTGGCGCCACCGGAGGCGGCGACGTTCGTGCTCTCCGACCACCGGGACTTCACCGCGGAGGAGCGGTCCTTGCTGGACGAGTATGCCGACGTCCGGGTCCGGCTCGGCCCCGAGCGGCTCCACGCCGACCAGGCCATGGTGGTGGCGCACAACTACCTCGATACCGCGGGATTCAGCTCGTACTAGCCCGATCGCGCGTTGTCGGCGGCCGGCGACATGGCCGCTGGCCGGACACTCGACGGCCCTCCAAGCCGCCGGAATGGACACCGTTTTGGGCCCGACAGCCGGAGCCGCGGCCGTGCTGGCCAGCGCGTTCGGCCCGGCGTGGGGGTCCCCATGAGCGCCGCCGGGACCCCGGCGGCCCGGGCGCGGGCGGTGCTGGGGTTCTCCCGGTGGTGGCAGGTCGTCGCGGCGGCGGTGATGATGGGCCTGGTGAGCCCGTACCAGTACGTCTGGTCGTCCATCGAGGGGCCGCTCGCCGAAAGCCTCGGCGTCTCGCTGCCCGCACTCGGGCTCGTGTTCACGCTGTTCGTCGTCTTCCAGGCCGGCTCGCAGTTCCCGGTCGGGTGGTGGCGCGACCGGTACGGTCCCCGGCAGCTCACGCTCCTGGCGGGCGTGCTCGCCGGCGGGGGATACGTCGGCATCTCGATGGCCACCGACGTCTGGCAGCTCTACGTGCTGTACACGCTCGGCGCGGTCGGCGTCGGGATCGTCTACACGGTGGCGGTGAACACCGCGCTGAAGTGGTTCCCGGACCGCCGCGGGCTGACCACCGGCGTCGGCACGATGGCCTTCGCCGGCGGCTCCGCGCTGTTCGTGCCCTACGTCCGGGCGAACGCCACGGCCGGCGGGTACGCCGACGTGCTGCTGAACATGGGCGTGCTCATCGGCGTCGGGGTCATCGTCGGCGCGCTGGTGCTGCGGGACCCCCCGGCGGACTGGCTCGACGGCCTCGAGGGGTACGGCGAGGATGCCGCCGACGGTGCCGACGAGGCCTCGGCCGACGGCGACGCGGCGGGGGCCCGGTCGGTCGCCAGGCAACACTACCGCGCCCGGGCGGTGCTCCGGACCTGGCAGTTCTGGCTGATGTACGCGATGTTCGTCGCGGTCAGCGGCGCCGGGCTGATGCTCACGGCGAAGGTGGTGTCGTTCGCCGAGGAGCTCGGGCTCGCGGCGGTGGTGGCGACCGCCTCGGCGACCGTGCTGCCGGTCGCCGGCGGGGTCGGCCGGCTCGTCCTCGGCGACGTCTCGGATCGCGTGTCCCGCGAGCGGGCGATGGCCGCGTCGTTCGCGCTGTGTGGTATCGGGCTGTTCCTGGTGGTCTGGTTCGCGCAAGCCGGCTTCGAGCTGGCGTTCCTCGGCGCGGTCGTGGTGGCGACGTTCTTCTGGAGCCCGCAGTACACGTTGTTTCCGAGCGTCGTCGGGGACTACTACGGTTCGCGGCACTCCTCGGCGAACTACGCCCTGCTGTACTCCGGGAAGATGTGGGGCGGCGTCTTCGGCGGGGGCCTCGCCGGCTGGCTCGTGACGCAGGTGGGCTGGGCGGCCACGTTCCAGGTCGGCGGCGCGCTGGCCGTGGCCGCCGGGTTCGGGGCGCTGTTTCTGCGGCCGCCGGGCGAGTGAGCGCCCGGGGCGCCGGGGTACGACGAGCCCTTCGCGGGGCGTTCGGAAGCGTTAAAGGCCACACGGCCGTCCAATCGGGGTGCGGGCCGGTGGGGTAGCTTGGTATCCTTCGGCCTTCGGGTGGCCGTAAC
>JBDGPL010000115.1:0-30960 GCA_042219705.1 Halobacteriales archaeon
TGACCACGTTCTCGCCGCGGTCCTCGAGGCGTTCGGCGAGCGCGCGGCCCACCTTTCCGCCTCCGACGATGATGACACGCATGGGAATCACGTCCAGGGTTTCCGCGATCTTCCGGGCGAAGCCGGCCTCGACGACGACCGTCGCGATGATGACCAGGAAGACCGTGCCGACCAGGACGTCGGCGGCCCCGCCCATGTTCTGGGCGCGGAGCTGGATGGCGAACAGGGTCGCGACGGACGCCGGGATGATGCCCCGGGGGCCGACGAACGACATGAACAGCTTCTCGTTGACGGTAAAGCGGCCCCCGACGGTCGACAGGAAGACGAGCGCCGGTCGGATGACGAGCGCCACAGCGGCCGCGACCGCGAGGCCGCCCACGCCGATGGCCACCAACGTCTCAACGCGCAGCAGCGCCGCCAGCGCGATGAAGACGAAGGAGAGCACCAGCAGGGTGATATCGCCCTTGAACGCCGCGATGTCGGCCTCGTAGGGCAGGTCGGCGTTCCCGAGGACCACCCCGGCGGTCGCGGCGGCCGCGATACCGGCCTCCGCCGCGACCAGCTCCGCGCCGGCGTAGGCCACCAGGGCGCCGGCGAGGGTGAGCAGCCGGGCGTGCTGGGGCGCGTTGGCCGGCGAGAGGTCGACGTTGGCCAGCAGGTAGTAGACGACCGCCGCGACCACGAGCCCGACCAGCACCCCCGCGCCGAGCCGGCTGGCGAACAGCGACAGCAGCTCGCCGGGGTCGGTCGTCCGGGTGATGACGGCCTCGAACAGCACCACGGCGAGGATGGCCGCCGTCACGTCGTTGACGATGCCCTCGGTCTCGAGCGCGATGCCGACCCGGTCCCGCACCGGGACGACCTCGAGGATGGGCGCGATGACGGTGGGGCCCGTCGCCACCAGCAGCGCCCCGACCATCAGCGAGACGAGCCAGTCGACGTCGAGCGCGTACCGGACGGCGACGGCGGTGCCCACCAGCGCGACGAGCGCGCCGAGCGTGACCAGCCGGAGGGTGGCCGCCGGGGCCTCCCGGAGCTTCTCGACGGTGAGGTGGAAGGCGCCCTCGAAGACGATGATGGCGACCGAGAGGCCGACGATGGCCGAGAGGGCGTCGCCGAAGGCACCCGGGCTGAGCACGCCCAGGCCCTCGGGCCCGAGGGCGATCCCCGCGGCGAGCAGGAACACGACGCTCGGCACCCGGAACCGGTCAGCCGCGACCTGGGCCGCGACCCCGACGGCGAGGATGATGGCCACCAGGGCGATCAGGTCCGTCCCGGCCATGGGCCACCTCCCATGGGGGCGCGTTCGGGGGTGGCGCGTTAAAGGAGCGCGGTCGCGGCCGGCGCGAATGGCCGGGGCTCAGGCCTCGGCGTAGATGGCCTCGACCTGCGTCTCGTAGCGGTCGAGGATGTTCCGGCGCTTCTTCTTCAACGACGGGGTGAGCAGGTCGTTGTCCTCGGTGAACTCCTCGGGAACGAGCCGGAACTGCTTGATGGTCTCGTGGGACTCGAAGTCCTCGTTGACGGCGTCGACCGCCTCGGCGATACGGTCGTGGACCCGGTCGTCCGCGCAGATGGCCGCCGGGTCATCCGGCAGGTCGACGTCGTTCCGGTCGGCCCACGTGCGCACGGCCTCGAAGTTCGGGACGACGAGGGCGCCGACGAACTTCTCGCCGTCGCCCACGACCATGACCTGCTCGACGATCTCGACCTCGGAGAAGGCGTCCTCGATGGGCGTCGGGGCGACGTTCTTGCCCGTCGAGAGGACGATGACCTCCTTGACGCGCTCGAGGAAGGTGATGTAGCCGTCGGCGTCCTGGGCCACGATGTCGCCGGTGCGGAACCACGGGCCCCGGTCGTCGCCGCCGGCCGGCTGCCGGTCGACGACCTGGACAGCGCTGGCCGGCAGCTCGTCGATGAACGCCCGCTCGGTCTGTTCGGGCTTGTTCCAGTACCCCCGGGCCACGTTCGGCCCCCGGACGAGCAGCTCGCCGACCGCGCCAGGCGCATCCTCGAACTCCTCGTCGTCGACGACCGACCCGTCGAGGGCGGTCTCCTCGCCGTAGACCGGCGGGCCGATGGTGCCGATCTTCGGGGCCTCGAACGGGTTGACCGTCACCACGGGCGCGGTCTCGGTGAGGCCGTACCCTTCCAGCACCGGCAGGCCCATCCCGTGGTAGAGCTCGATGAGGTCCGCCGAGAGGCTGCCGCCCCCGGAGATGAGTAGCTCCAGCCGGCCGCCCAGCGCCTCGCGGACCGTCGAGAAGACGAGCCGGTCGGCGACGGCCCGCTTCAGCGAGAGCCCCGCACCGGGGTCGTCGGCCGTGGCGTACGCCCGGCCGACCTCGATGGCCCACTCGAAGATGCGCTCCTTCAGCGCCGACTCCGACGCCTGCTCGCGGATGGCGGCGAAGATCTTCTCGTAGACCCGCGGGACGCTCGTCCCCGTGGTCGGTCTGACCGCCGCGAAGTCCGCCTGGAGCGTGTCGGCGCTCTCGGCGTAGGCGACGGTCGCCCCGGCGGCGAACATGTGGAAGTGGCCCGACAGGCGCTCGAAGACGTGCGCCAGCGGCAGGAACGAGACGGTGGTCGAGCCGGGGCCGATGACCGGCAGGTCGCCCTTGTCCGGCCGGGGGCCGTACCGCCGGCGGACCTGGTCGACGTTCGACTTGAAGTTCCAGTGGGTCAGCTCGACGCCCTTCGGCCGGCCGGTCGTCCCGGACGTGTAGATGAGGCTCGCCAGATCGTCGGGGTCGCGCTCGTCGAGCCAGGTTTCGTACTCGTCCTCGTCGTACGTCTCGTCGCCCATGGCGTGGACCTCGGCCAGCGTGTAGACGTCCGGCCGGTCCATCGCCTCGTGGTCGGTCTCGTCGACCAGGACGACGAACTCGAGGTCGAGCGCGTCCTCGACCTCGAGGACCCGGTCGAACAGCTCGCCGTTCTCGACGACGACGCCCATCGCGCCCGAGTCGCCCAGCAGGTACTCGACCTGCCGGGGCGAGGAGCTGGTGTAGACCGTCGTGACGACGCCGCCGGCGGCGAGCACGGCGAAGTCGCTCTGGGCCCACTCCATGCGGGTCTCGGCGAAGATCCCGACCCGCTCGCCGTCGGCGACGCCGAGCTCGCGGAAGCCGGCGGCCAGCCGCTTGACGATGTCGTGGACCTCGGCATAGGTGAGCGAGCCCCACTCGCCCGGCTCGGCGGCCGGCACCACGTCGGGCGCGAGGGTCCGGTCGTAGATGCCGCCCTTGTACCGCTGGGCGACCTCGTGGCGGTTCCGGTCGGCCGAGTCCGCGAACATGCGGGGAAGCGGCATCTTCCCCAGGACGGCGTCGTCGTACTCGGCCTCCGCTTCGCGCCAATCCATAACCGTGTTCGGGCCGCGAGCTACATAAGCCTACGCGGCGGGCCGTGCCGGGAACAGCCGGCGAGGGACGTCCTCGCCGGTGCCCTTAGGGGCCGGCCCGCCAACGCGGGCCCGTGGCCGAACCGACCGGCAAGCCCCGAGTCGTCGATTGGCCGGGCGGGCTGACCTGGCTCGCGCACCCCGATGAGGCGATGCAGCGGGCGAGCCACGCCCTGGCGACCGACGACGGCGTCTGGCTCGTCGACCCGATCGAGGCGCCGGGAATCCACGAGGCCGTCGAGGCCTTGGGGCCGGTGGCCGGCGTCGTCGTCCTGCTGGACCGGCACCGCCGGGACGCGGCGGCGTTCGCCGAGCGCGCCGGCGTCGCCGTCCACCTGCCCGACCCCGTCGACCGCGGGGTCGACGGCCTCGACGCGCCGACCGAGCCGTTCGCCGGGGAGCTGGCCGACACGGGGTTTCGGGCCCGGACCGTCATCGACAACCGGGTCTGGCGCGAGGCGGCCCTCGTCGGCGACGACGGCGCGACCGCCCTCGTCCCCGAGGCGCTGGGGACGGCGAGGTTCTTCCGCGCGCCGGGCGAGCGGGTCGGCGTCCATCCGGTCCTCCGGCCGGTGCCGCCGCGCGGGCCGCTCGGCGACCTCGACCCCGAACGATTGCTGGTGGGCCACGGCCCGCCGGTGCTCGACGACGCCGGAACCGCCGTCCGGGACGCCCTGGCCGGGGCTCGCCGCCGGGCGCCGCGGGCCTACTGGCGGGTGCTCGCGGGCCTGGTGGGCCGCTGACGGCCTCGGACCGGTTGGGTCCCCGGACGTCGACGTGGTCGTCCGAACCCACGGTTCGTAGCCGCCGGCCGCGACGCCGGCACGATGTCGAACGGGCACGGCGCGGGGGGCTTCGCGCTGACCGGCCTCGCCGGGCTGGCCGTCCTGGTCGCGGCGGCGCCGGGGGAACCCGGCTGACGTCGATGGCCGTGGCGGCCGGTCGGTGGCCGCTACGGCCCGCTTCCGGCCTGTCAGCCGTCGCGCCGCTCGAGATAGTGGATGGCCCCCCGAACGTTGAGGTCGAAGTTCGCCCGGGCGCGTCGCTCGCCCCAGAGCTCGGCGAGGACGTGGTCCCGTTCGTAGAAGTGGTCGACGACCCCCTCGGCATCGTCGAACCGTCCCCGGGCCGCGTCGACGTCGGCCACCCAGTCATCGAGCACCCGGGCGTAGGTGTCCAGCCGATCGGCCGGCCGGGCCGGGCCGAAGTGGGGGTAGCAAAGCACCGCGGGGTCCAGCGACGCGATGGCCTCGACGTCGGCCAGGCACTGCTCGAGGTCGAAGTTCGGCGGGGGCGACAGCGGGCGGACCTCGTCGGGTGACGGCAGGTAGAGGCCGGCCGCGTCGGCCGTGAAGACGATGCCGTCGGCGGCATCGTGGAAGACGGCCTGGTGGGGCGCGTGGCCGGGCGCGTCGTGGGCCACGAGCTCCCGGTCGCCCAGGTCGACGGCGTCGCCGTCGGCCAGCGACCGGACCCGGTCTGGAGGGATCGCGGCGGGCTCGGCGTAGAACTCCCACTCGTCGCCGACGGCCCGCTTCGTCCCCGCGACGAGCTGCCCGGGGTCGACGAGGTGGGGCGCGCCCGCCTCGGGGACCGCCACGGTCGCGTCCGGGCAGGCCGCCGCGAGGTAGCCGGCGCCCCCGGCGTGGTCCAGGTGGACGTGGGTGGGGACGATGTAGGCCAGCTCGCCCGGCGCGATGTCCAACCGGTCGAGCGCGTCGAGCACGAGGTCGGTCTCGGTGCCGATGCCGGTGTCGACGACCGCCGGGCGCTCGGCGTCGAGGACGTAGACCGCCGAGTAGGCCGGCGCGTCGAACATCCCCGTGTCCAGGTAGTAGACGTCCGAGACGCCGCCGAGCGACACGGGCTCGAGGTCGCCGATGGCCATGGCCACACTGGGGACACCAGCCGGTAAAAGCGCTTGCAGACGCCGGCGAGTGGCCACAGCCAACACTGAGGCCCGAACGACACGGTTTTGCCGACCCCTCGAGAATCGGAGCCCAGGAATGCTCAGTCGGCAGTTCGTGCGCGAGCACCCCGAGGCGGTCAGCCGCGCCATCGACACCAAGGGGGTCGAGGGCGTCGACCTCGACCGGGTGCTCGCGGTCGACGAACGGTGGCGCGAGCTGAAGGCCCGCGGCGACGACCTGCGCCACGAGCGCAACGAGATCTCCGACCGCATCGGTGAGCTGAAGGCGGCCGGCGAGGAGGCGGCGGCCCAGGAGGCCATCGAGCGATCCCAGGAGCTCAAGGCGGAACTCGAGGCCGTCGAGGCCGAGGCCGAGGAGCTCGAGACCGAGCTCGAGGCGGCGTTCCTGGCGCTGCCGAACGTGCCCCACGAGAGCGTGCCGGTCGGCGACGACGAGGCCGACAACGTCGAGGTCGACCGGTGGGGCTTCGCCGACCTCCGCGTCGACCCCGACGCCGTGACCCCCCACTACGACCTCGCCGAGGACCTCGACGTCATCGACTTCGAGCGGGGCGCCAAGGTCGCCGGCGGTGGCTTTCAGTTTCTGAAGGGCGACGGCGCCCGCCTGGAGTACGCGCTGCTTCAGTTCATGCTCGACGTCCACCGCGAGCAGGGCTACACCGACGTCTTCCCGCCCATCCCGGTCAACTCGGCGGCGATGCGGGGGGCCGGCCAGTTCCCGAAGTTCGTCGATGACGCCTACCGCATCGGCGGGGCGAACGACGAGCCCTACGACGACGACGACCTCTGGCTGCTGCCGACGGCCGAGGTGCCGGTCACGAACATGTACGCCGACGAGGTGCTCCTCGACGACGACCTGCCGCTCAAGCACGTCGCCTACTCGCCCAACTTCCGGCGGGAGGCCGGCGAGCACGGCACCGAGACCCGGGGCTACGTCCGGGTCCACCAGTTCAACAAGGTCGAGCTGGTCAACTTCGTCCGGCCCGAGGAGAGCTACGACCGGCTGGAGGCCCTCGTCGAGGAGGCGGCGACCGTCCTCGAACGCCTCGGCCTGCCCTACCGCGTGCTGCACATGTGCACCGGCGACATGGGCTTCTCCCAGGCGAAGAAGTACGACCTCGAGGTCTGGGCGCCGGCCGACGACATGCCCGATGGCCCCGACGTCGGCGGCCGGTGGCTGGAGGTCTCCTCGGCGTCGAACTTCGAGGCGTTCCAGGCCCGGCGGGCCGGCATCCACTACCGGCCCGAGCGCCACGAGTCGGCCGAGTACTGCCACACGCTGAACGCCTCCGGCGTGGCGCTGCCCCGCACCGTCGTGGCCATCCTCGAGTACTACCAGAACGACGACGGCACGGTGACCGTGCCCGAGGCGCTCCGGCCCTACCTCGACGGCCAGGAGCGCATCGAGGGGCACACACCCGTGGGCGAGAGCGCCGTGGGCGCCGGCGAACGGGACTGACTCGTACGACTGATGAGCGCCAGCAGCCGCCACGCCCGGAACCGAACGGCCTTTCCCGCCCATCGGCCAACCGGGGCGCGTGCTCCCCGGGACCCGCCGCCGGTCGCGCCGGTTCGTCGTGGGTGCCGTGAGCGGGGCGCACTTCCTGTCGCACTTCTACTACCTCGTGTTCCCGCCGCTGTTCCCGCTCTTCGCGGCGGAGTTCGGCACGTCGAACACCCAGCTCGGCCTGCTGTTCTCGCTCTTGTTCCTGATGCCGTCGCTGCTGCAGGTCCCCGTCGGCGAGCTGGTGGACCGCACGGGGGCCAAGCCGGTCTTCGTCGCCGGCATCGCGCTGACCGGCCTCGGGACCTCGGCGACGGCGCTTTCGGGCTCGTATCCGGCGCTGCTCGGGTTCGTGCTGCTGGCCGGCGTGGGCCAGTCGGCGTTCCACCCGGCTGACTTCGCGTTACTCGAGACCGTCTCCGACGCGACCAACCGGGGCAAGGGCTTCGGGGCGCACACCTTCGCCGGCTTCCTGGGCTTCGCCGCCGGCCCGGTCGTCGCCGGCGGGCTCGGCGTCCGGTTCGGCTGGCGGACCGCCCTGGCCGGGCTCGGCGTCGTTGGCGTCGTCTATGCGGCCGCCGTGGTGTTGACCCTGGCGCCGGTCCACCGGGGACGCCCGGCCAGCGGCGACGACGACGGTGGCCTCGCCTCGAGCGTGGCCCAGCTCGCCGACCCCCGGGTCCTCCTCACCGTCGGCTTCTTCGTCCTGTTGACCGTCGCGGGGACCGGCATCCAGTCGTTCACCGTCGTGTTCCTCACCGAGACGTTCGGCCTGGGCGTCGCCGCCGCGAACACCACCCTCAGCGCCAACCTCGCCGCCTCGGCCGTCGGCGTCCTCGCCGGTGGCGTCCTGGCCGACCGGTACGATATCTACCGGAACATCGCGCTGACGCTCTCGGCCTCGGCGGGGTTCGTCGCGGTCATCGTCTCGGGCGTCGTCCCGGCGGCCGTCGCCGCGGTCCTCGCCGTCTTCACCGCCCTGGGCTTCGTCCACGGGCTGGCGCTGCCGTCCCGGGACAGCCTGGTCTCGGCGTTCTCGACCGCCGACGCGACGGGCAAGAGCTTCGGGCTCGCCTACACGGGCGTCACGGTCGGGGCCTTCGTCGCCCCCGTCCTCTTCGGGGTCGTCGCCGACACGCTGGGTGACCGGCTCATGTTCGCCCTCGTCGCCGCGTTCTACCTCGCCGCGGTCGCGACGGTCGGGCTGACCTACACCCTCTTCGTCCGGCACCGCCGGGGCGCATCGCCCGCCTCCTGACCCTGGGCGGCGTTTTTAGCCGTCGGCCGCCTGCGTCCGGGTGTGGAGCTCCACGTCCGGTACGTCGGCGACGACGACCCCGAGAAGTGCACGGCCCGGAAGCTGGCGCGCTTCGACCTCGTCGCCCTCCACCGGTCCGACCGGGCCACGCCGCCCGGCCTGGTGCTCGACCCCCACGCCGAGCAGGCGCTCTCGCCAGCCGACCGCGACGGCGCCGACCGGCTGATAGCGCTCGACTCCTCGTGGACGTCCGCCGAACCCGAGGCGTTCGACCTGGCCGGCGAGGGCCGGGCGCTGCCCTTCCTCGTCGCCGCCAACCCGGTGAACTACGGCCGGCCGTTCCGGCTGACCACCGCCGAGGCGCTGGCGGCCGCCCTCGTCATCCTGGGCGAGCGCGAGCACGCCGAGCGGCTGCTCGCGAAGTTCACGTGGGGCGAGACGTTCCTCGAGCTCAACGCCGAACCGCTTCGCCGGTACGCCGACTGCACGGATTCGACCGAGGTCGTCGCCGTCCAGGCGGACTACCTCGAACCGGCCCCCGACGACGCCGGCACCGACCACCCCCAGGGCTGAATCCGGCGGAAGGACCGCCCGGCGGACCCGAGGGCGACGACGATCCCGGACGTCGGCCGGTTCGGCCGTTTTCGGGCCATCGACCCCGCGGTTCCCACGCGTTGGGAATCGGGACGATGGCTTTTGGCCCGACTGGGCCAACCGAGCGTCATGGCGACCTTGCAGTCCGTGAGCGGGGACGAGCTCCGGGGCTGGCTCGAGCACGTCGACCGGACCGAGACGGCGAAGTGGCTCATGGTCGGCATCGCGTACGACGAGGGCGTGTCGGCCGCCGATCTCGCCGACTGGTACGACCTATCGACGGACGAGGTCGAGGAGTGGATACGGGAGCTCGAGTCCGAGCCCCTCACGGTGTCCATCGCCCAGCGGGAGGGCGTGGAGTTCGAGGCGCTCGCCGAACGGTCCGGGCTCGGCCGGGCGACCATCCGGGAGTGGTTCGAGGCCCTGGAGGACCAGTCCGTCGAGCGCGCCGCCGACATCATCCGGCGGTACAGCCAGCGGCGGTCGGGTCCCCTGCTCGGCGGGACGACCTCGCGGGTCCACTACCTGGACTACGAGGCCATCAAGGCCAACGGCTGGTCCATCGACGACGACGACCTGTTCGAGAAGGCCTCGGCCGCCGGGCTCGACCCGTCGGCGTACGGCCGGTTCCTGGTGAACGCGGGCGAGACCATCCTCGAGGCCGCCGAGAACCGGGGCATCGATTGGCCCTACGCCTGCCGCGGCGGCGCCTGTGCGAACTGCGCGGTCGTCGTCAAGGAGGGCGACGTGGCGATGCCCGGCCAGACCATCCTGACCGACGAACAGGTCCAGCGGCTGAACGCGCGGTTGACCTGCGTCGGGGTCCCGGTGAGCGACGAACTCAAGCTCGTGATGAACGTCCAGCAGCTCGAGGAGCTCCAGGACCTGCGGCTGCCCTCGCCGATGACCCACACCAGCCCGGCGCTGTGAGGCGCCGGCGGGTGAACGTGAGGGCCGCAGCGCGCCCGGCCGACCCCGAGGGGTCCCGGCGGCGGGTCCCGCGGGCCGAAAAAGGGCGGGCTTCATTAGTGGGTCCCGGCAACGGGGACCCGAGAGGGTGCTATGACCGAGCGGACCACCGAGGTGAGACTGTTCGGCCAGCGAGCCTCGCTCAAATATTCGGACCGGCTGGTCGGCTACGCCGTCATCGCGCTCCGGCTCGTGATGGGCTGGATCCTGTTCTACGCCGGCATCACGAAGCTGCTCGACCCGACGTGGAGCGCGGAGTACCTCCTCGTGGAGACGGGCTCGAAGTCCGTCCCGCTGGCCGGGCTCTGGCGGGTGCTCGCCGAGGACTGGCTCTGGATCGTCAACCCGCTGAACGAGTGGGGGGAGACCCTCATTGGGCTCTGCTTCATCCTCGGTGCCCTGGTCCGGTTCGCCGCCGCGATGGGCATCGTCATGATGACGCTGTACTACTTCGCGCACCTCCCGCTCGAGTGGGGGTTCATCGTCGACTACCACATCGTCTACGTCATGATCATGTTCGGCCTGGCCGCCATCGGGGCCGGCCGGGTGATGGGCCTGGACTACTACCTGGAGGAGAACCTCCCGATCCCCAAACGGTGGTCCCGATGGTTGCTCGGATGACGACCGCCCGCCAGGTCGGGCCTTGAACAGCAACCATGGCAGATACCCAACTCGTCGCGACGGTCATCCTGGTGAAGCTCGTCGTGCTCGCGCTCGCGCTCGTCCTGACGCACATGACCTTTAGCGCGTACCGTCGCTCGGCGCGGTCGGAAATCGGCGCCCTGGCCCTCGGGTTCGGTGGGATGTCCGTCGGCATCCTGGTGGGGGGCGGTCTGTACCAGTTCTTCGGCTACGACATCCTGGTGGGCCTGTTGGTCGAGGCGCTGTTTATGGCGTTCGGGCTCGGCATGATCGTCTACTCGCTCTACGGCTTCGAGTGAAAACGCGGTCCGGTTCCGGGCCGGAGCCGTTCGGGATGGCGGACTACTCCGCCGGGAGCCGGAGGGTCGTCGCGCCCTGGTAGAGGCGGACCTCGACGCCGTCGTCCGCCCCGAGGCCGATCTCGATCTGGTCGACGACCGGTCGGTAGCGCGACCGGCGGTGTCCGTCCGGGTCCACCTCCGCCTCCTCGTCGACCAGGCCGGCTTCGGTGAGCCGGTCAAGCTTCCGGTAGACGGAGGTGAGCGATGCGTCGCATACGTCGGCGAGCTCGCGGGCCGTCAGGGCACGCCCGGCCTCGCCGAGCAGCCAGAGGAGCCGCCGGCTGGTCCGGTCGCCGAGGACCTCGAGGACCGACGACAGCTGGTCTGGCTCGGTCGACGAGGCGTCGTCCCGACCACCATCGCCCGGAACGGCCTCGGAAGCCGGCTGGGTCATGTGCCGACCTCCTCGGCGGGGAAGCCGGTCGTCAGCTCGAACGTACCAGCCGACGTCTTTCGCAGGCCGAGCTGGGGGAGCGGCGTCTCCGCCGGACCCCAGACGGGCCGGCCGCCGTGTCGCGGGTCGAATCGGCAGCCGTCGTACGGGCAGACGTCGAGCCCGGCCTCGCCCGCGTCCGCGGACCATCGCAGCAGGGTGCCGCAGTGGGCACAGGACGCGCCGTACGCCACGAAGCCATCGGCGGTCAGCGACGGCACCGTCGGAGCCCCGAGGGTGTCGGGGTCGAACCGATGGAGCAGGACCGCGAAGGACTCCTCGCCGACCAGGCGCTCGGGGTAGGTGAGCACCGCGTCGAGCGCCGACGGACGGGCGAAGTCGGTCGCCCGCACGTACAGGTCGTCGTCGTGGGTGTGGCCGCCGACCGCCCGCTCACCGGGCTCGTGGTGGGCGTACACCAGCCGTTGGCCGACGAGCCCGTCGCCGGTCGCCGGGGTAGCGCTCGCCGGGCCGGCCAGGTCGTCGACCGGAACGACCGCCGAGCCGACGAGCCCGGCCGCGCCCAGGCCGCCGAGCCAGGCGAGGAGCCGGCGCCGGCCGGTCGCCGGTCCGTCAGTGTCCCCGGGGGGCGGTTTCGTGTACATCAGTTAGCTCCGTGGGTCCATCAGGGGCGTTCGGGTCCGATTACTCGGGCGCCGCCACGTCCCGGCGGGCCTCGCCTGCCGCCATGGTGGGCTGGACCATCCGGTAGAGCCCCCACAGCAGCAGGACGAGGAGCCCGAGGATGACGAGCCCCGTGCGGATGTTGGGGTCGACCAGTGGCGAAGCCACGATCTCGCCCGCGTCATTCGTCAGCGGTGCGGCGCCGAAGGGCGCCCCGTCGAGCAGCTCAACGAAGCCGAGCACGACGATGCCGAGCAGCATCAGCCCGCCGCCGACGGCCATCGCGAGCTTGTCGAGTGCGTGGTAGTTGTTTTGCATTGGTGTCACCTCCTTAGCCGAGCAGGTACCGGAGCCGGGGGTATCGTTCGACCACACTCCACCGCTCGATGATCGCGTCGAGGCCGTAGTACCGCCCCGTCGCGAACACGATCATCGTCACGAACAGCAGGAGGCCCATCAGGTCGCCGTTGACCAGGCCGTGGGCGAACTCGGCGTTGCCCACCCAGAACAGCACCATGAACATCGCGCCGAAGATGGAGGCCAGCCTGACCAGCGCGCCGACGACGAGTCCCAGGCCGATGAGGAACTCGCCGAGCGGGACCCAGGCCTGCAGGAACGGCCCCATGTTCGTGCCCATCCAGACCGGGATGCCGCCGAGCGCCGTACCCGTCATCCCTTTGAGGTAGATGGGGGCGTAGCTGTAGGTCAGCCCGCTCTCGAGGAGTTTCGACAGGCCGGCGTGGAGGAACCACCAGCCGGTGATGACTCGCAGCATGACGAGCCAGTAGCCGGCCAGCGGACCCGAGAACTCGAAGCTGAACGCCTCCGAGAAGGGGTTGGCCGTTCTCGTGGCCATGGTTAGACCCCCCTCCGGGTCCGGTCCGACCGTTTCGTTGCGGTCCGTTTGATTGCGTGCGTTGCCATGGGAGTTGCACCCAGGTAGGGATAGCCGAGGGACCGACTTGAACCGCCACTCAGATTTCCAATACTTGTTTATCAGCGTTCCGAACTGTTTACGTTCCCCAGGTTCTGCGAATCGGAATCGGGGCGAAAACGGTGTTCTCAGTAATTGAGAACGCCAGTTGCTATTCAGAATTCCGGCTTTACACGCCCTCTTCCTGCAGTATTCCGCTAAATCACGGTTTTCATGTCACGCCGACACATGCCACGCCAACCGCCACCGGTCGGCCGACGCTGACTCCCGGTTCTCACCCCGTTACAAGCGGAACGTATCAGTATTCCAGTACTCACGCATCGGGAACCCGATACCCGATTTATCTCCCCCGGGGGTATACATCCTCGTGAGGACAGCCATGGCAACGAACCAGGGCACCGTCGCCGAGGTCGTGGGGGAGTGGTCCCCGGTCCCGGCGCGGTTCAGGACCCTCCTGTGGGTCGTAGCCATCGCGCTGTTCGGCGTCGGAGACCTCCTCACGACGACCACCCTGATCCACATCGGCGGGTCCGAGGCCGACCCCGTCTTCCGGTTCCTGTTCATGTACCTGCCGGTCTCGGTCGCCCTGGCCGTCGCCGTCGGGGCCCAGCTGGTCATCGCGTACGTCGCCTACCGGGCCATCGACCACCCGGCGCGGGTGCTCATCCCGGTCTGGCTCGCGCTCTACGGCGCGACCGTGGTGGTCTGGAACTGGACGTACATCGCGAGCCTGTAGGCACCCGCCCATCGTCCGTGGCGGTCCGTGAGGCTCGCCCCACGGGCGCGCGTCGCCAACTCGGTTTCACAGCCGGCGACAAACCGCCGGATTGGCAGCCGACGGTTTTCGTCGGGTGCGAGCCGTTCGCACGCCGCCGCGCCAGGTCGGCGAGGACGGATAATCGAGTGGGGCGTTCGAAAACAGAATGCGGTCGCGGGCGGCGGTCAGCCCTGCAGGGCCTCGCGACGGGACGCGTACTCCTCCTCGGAGAGCTCGCCGCGCGCGTAGCGCTCGCGCAGGACGTCGAGGGCCCGGTCGTCCCGGGTGCCGGCCGAGCGGGACACGAGGACGTATCCGACGGCGAGGGCGATACCGACCAGGAGGAGGGGCCAGAGGAACCCGAGCCCCCACAGGCCGCTGCCGCCCATGCCCCAGCCGCCACCCATCATGCCGCCGTAGCCCCCGCCCATCATCCCGGTCGACCAGCCGCCCGGGCAGGCGGACGGGCCCCAGGCAGCCCCGGTGTAGCCGGTCATCCCGTGGTGCGCACCCATGTGGGTCCCCATCCAGTCGTCGGCCGGGGCGGGACTGTCGCCTCCCATCCACCAGCCAGAATCGGTCGAGGGACCGGGGTGCGCGGTCGCGGCGCCCACGACGACCACCAGGGTCGCGAGGGCGACGAACAGTACCAGTCCGAGGCTACGTCGTGTCATTGTCGGATGCCTCCAGCCGGGGATACGCCACCCCCGGACTTACCCCCGTGGGCGCGAACCGTCGACGGAGAACGTCCGAGACCGTTTCTACGCCTCGCTGACCGTTTCGTTTCGATGCGACCGTTCATCGCCGGGGAATTCGAGGCCCCTGGGCCGCGCCACCGAGGCGGGGCCCTCACTCGGCCGAGTTCTCCGCGACGGCCGCGTCGGGGTAGACCCGGAACGTGCGACCCTGCCGCTCCCGGTAGAGGAGCCCCCGCTTCTCGAGGTCGCTGACGGTCTGGCTCACCTTGCTCTTCGAGAAGTCGGCCCGGTCCCGGAGCTCGATCTGGGTGAGGCCGGGCGAGGCGAGGACGGGCTCGAGAACCCGCCGCTCGTCCTCGGGCAGGAGATCGAGCAGCTGGCGGTCCGTCGAGGACGGCGATGTTGCCGGCTCCGTCGCCTGGGCTCCCGACTGCTCGGCGTCGGAAGGACCCGCCGAACCGGTCGACGGCCCGTCGACGTCGACGAGGTCCTCCCGGACGGCCACGTAGACCCCGCCGACCAGGACCGCGGCCACGATTGTCCCGAGGGCGTACCAAATCGGGCTGGTGCGGTGCAGCCCGACCATCGAGCCCCCCATCATGGAGCCCATCATCTCGTTCGTCGTTTGGGCCTGCCGATAAGCTCGCCAACTGGTGGTAAGACCGCCGACGAGCAGGAGGATTACTACAAACGCCGCCAGGGCGTCGGCGACCCGCCGGTTCACCGAAACCTCCGGCGGAGCGCCGCCGCATTCGGTTTCATTGGACGTCGGGTACTCGTCCCAAGCTGTTGGGCCTTTCGTTGCCGTTGCACCGGCCGGCCCGAACTCCAACCCGTGAAAATGGACCGCTCGTCCCTATCGAGAGTCGGCGATAATGGGCTGTTTGAGGCCAAAAATAGCCAGTTACAGCCCAAGCCGGAGTCGTCGGAGTGACTAATTCCCAGATTCTGGGAAACCGGTCCCCCGTTTAACTCCTGCAGCGGGGTGCTTTCGGATGTAGGATGACCGAACCTATGGACGAGACCGACGAATCGGAGGTCAACGGCTTGGATAGCCCAATGCAGACAATAGCCGGGCACGACGTGTCCCGACGGAAGCTCATGGTCGCGAGTGCCGCCGGGGCGGGCGTCGCCAGCCTCTCGGGGTGCATCTCGGGGCTAGGTGGCGGCGGATCCAGCGGCGACCAAACCGGCACGGCCGAAGAAGAAACGCCGAACTACGTGGTTACGAGCCACGTTTACGTGACCCATGACGTGGGGAACTTCAAGCACTCCCATTTCGCCGCCTCGTGTGCGCCCCAGTACCAGTTCGTCCCGGGGCAGCTCATCGGCTTCCGGGTCGGCCTCTGGGACCCCGAGACCGGCAAACAGCTCACCGACGAGGACGTGCAATCGGTGACTATCTCATTTGAAGGCCCGTCGGACGTCAAAGACCTCAAACTCGAGTGGAACGGCGACGATAAGGAACACGCCGCCCAGCAGTGGAGTGCCCGGCTGCGGAACACGAGTGACCTAAAACCGGGACAATACAAGTATACCGTCCACGTCACCGACGACGACGCGAACTACCAGTACGTGGGTATCTGGGAGAACACCTTCACAATCCTCAAGCCATCCAAAGCCCCGCCCACGGTCACCCCCACCCCGAGCGGGGGCTGACCCCGGACTACGCGACCGGGTAACGGCAGCCAACCACTTCCGATGAGCAAACCCGACAGCGACCCGACCGCTGCCGAAAACGACGGGGCCACCAGCCTCGAGTTTGAAGACTCGGTCGTCGTCCAGGGCACCAAAGACCTCGTCTGGTCGATCATCTCCGACCCCGAAACGCTCGCCCGATGCGTGCCGGGGGCCGACGACGTCACCCGGGTGTCGAAACGCAAGTACACCTGCGAAATAACCCGGGGGATCAGCCACCTCACCATATCGCTGTCGGGCGACGTCGACCTTGTCGAGATGAACGAGCCGGACTGGATCGTCGCCCGCGGGACGGCGCACGATCCCAAGACCCACAGCGACTTCGAGCTATTGGCCGCGATGGAGATGGAGATGGTCGACAATGACTCGGTGCAGCTCGCGTATTCGGCGTCAGTGTCGTTTACCGGCGGGGTTGCATCGCTCCCCAACCGGATGCTTCGCCGCATCTTCAAATCCGATATCGATGCCTATTTCGAAAACGTCCGGAATGCGGTCGAGCAGCGCGACCCGGACCAGTGGTCCGCGTCGTAACGGCCGGCCCGAGGCTCCATTTGCGGACCGGCCGGGGTCGCCGGCTACTCGGCCAACAGCGACCGTAACGAGGCCTCGTCGACCCGATACTTGAACTTCGGACGGCCGTCCACGAGGACGTACGGCACCCGGGTACCGTACACCTCGGCGAGCGACGGGTGGGCGTCAACGTCGACCTCCTTGAGGACGACGCTGACGTCCAGGTCGGACACGACCCGCTCGATGGTTTCGACGGCTTCGTCACAGAGGTGACACTCGTCTCGAGCGAGGACCGTGACCTCGTGGGCAGCCATCGGCTGCTTTTCGATGTTTGGGCAAGTAGGGATTGTGGTTCGACCAGCGGCGGCCGACGGCTGAAGGCGTAACGCGCCGAGGGCTACCGAAATTAGGGGATTTGGCCTTGACCGGTCTATGTCCAGTTTGGAATCGAATCACCGCGGAATTCCAAGATTTGGGAATAGCGAAACCGAGTTAAGTATCTTCAAGCCCGTAGGTGTCCCATGGGTAGCGAAAGCGGAGAAGGCGAGCTTTCCTCCGAACTCCGAGAGACCCTCGAAGAGTTCCAGCAGCCCCAAGAAGGTGAAGGCGGGACCTTGGCGGTTAGCGAGGACGATGCCTACGTCGGGGACACCGTCACGATACAGGGACGGAACTTCCCGCCAGACTTCGAGCTCGAACTGCGCTGGCACACGGCCGAGGGCGAGTGGGGCATCATCGCGGGGAACGAGGTCAGCGGGCCGCAGTACAGTCCCCGCGTCGAAACCATCGGCACCCTGCGAACCGACGCCGCCGGTAGGTTCGACGAGCGGTGGACGATTCCGGAGGACTACGGGGGTGCCCACACCATCGAGGCGCTGGGCCCCGACGACAAGACGCTGGGGGAGACCCAGCTGTCCATCACGCCGTGGTTCGAGATAAAGTCGACCAGTGAACCGCTCGGCGGGGAGTTCACGGTCATGGGGTATGGCCTCGGCCCCAACTTCCTCACGAACAACTACCAAATCACCTGGGATAACGGGGTGACCGGCTTCATGACCGGCGTGAAGAACCGCGGAACGGCGACGGCGAAGTTCCGTGCTATCGGGCCGCCAGGAGAGCATATCGTCCAGGTCTGGCGGAACTACCACGGCATTCCCTATCTCCAAAACAACACGCAATCACCGTACGGACCGGTTGCCGGCGGGCGGCAGTCCGTGTGGACGGTCGAGGTCACCGAACCGGATGCTACGCCGGAGACGGCGTGGGTCGATTCCCGCCCGCGCGAGGAGCCCATGTCGATCCACTACCCCGAACTCGACGCGGAGACCTCGGCGCGCCTCAATATTTCACCAAGTTCGGGTCCACCTGGCATCTCGGCGGCCATCACGGGCCAGAATTTCCCGCCAGAAACCGACGTCGACCTCGTCTGGTACCGACATGAGGGAGAACACGTCCAGGGGATCCCGGTCACCCCGGAGCCGTATCACGACGTTCTCCCTACCGTGACCACCGACGAGGACGGCCGGTTACAAGCTGAGATAACTATTCCCGAGGACGTCGGGTCGACACGGCCGATTACCGCCGAAGTGGACGGCCAGTCGGTCGCCGTCACTGGGTTCATGATGCAGCCCTGGATCGTCGACTTCGCTCCGACCGAGGGGCCCGTTGGAACGGAGATCGAAATCGAGCTGTCGGGTATCGGCTGGACCGAGTACGAGATGGCGCCATTCGTCGTTTACGACAACCGGTATCTGGGCTATCTATGCGGCCAGGACCTCCGGAAGAAGCGGACGGTCATCCGTGCGGCCGGTGAACCAGGATACCACTTCATTGACATCTATCCGAGCATCTTCCCCGACCTCGATACCGAAGAACTCGACTTCGACACGAAACCCCACCTGTCGTATGCCGACAACCACCCCGGGCGGCAGCTGCCCGCAATGCACTTCACGTTCGAAATAACCGAGTAGCCGGGGGAGATACACCCCGTTCACCGACGGGGTGCTCGCTAAACGGATACGTGGTGCCGAGGAGCCCCAGACGAGGGTAAGCGGTCGGGAATCCGATCTGTCAAGCCTGTACTGCCCCGGTATAGCCACCCGGAATCCGTATGACCATGAAAGCCGCCGCCGAACGCCACCCATTTGACGGGCGACGGGCCGCGCCGATTTTCATATACTGGGAAAAGCAAAGTCGCTCATTACCTCATGACCGCTTCTCTAACCTATGTCGCAGTCAGACCGGGCACCGTTCGTGGACCTCCACGAGGCCGACTCGTCCGGCAAGCCGGCCAGCGGGCCGGACGAGGAGGTCGCTCCCAAAACGGTGCTCGACGCCCTTGGCGATTCCGCCTGTCGAGCCATCCTCCGGGAGATAAACGACCCAATGACGGCCAAGGAGATATCGGCCGCGACGGATCTGCCGCTCTCAACGACCTACCGCAAGCTCGACTTTCTGAGCGATACGCTGCTGCTGCGGGAGCGGACAGAAGTGCGACCCGATGGGAACCACACGCAGCGATACATGCCCGATTTCGAGGCCGTTCGAATCGTCGTGGATGAGCGGCGCAACATTGACGTCGCGATAGCTCCCTCGAAAGTTTCGTCGGGCAAGTAGAACCCAACCTGTCTGGCTGCTTCATTCCGACACCGTTATCCGCCAGCTGGATGCTGCCTGCGCGGCAGGTCGCGTTCTAAGAGTTGAGAATACTGACCCCGGGTTAAGGCCCAACCGGCGAAACGTCAGCCTGTGGAACCATGACCGAAGGCCCCGGCCCAGGGGACCGAGCTTTCCCCGGGATCCCCCCACGGCGCACACCGACGACCGAGCGACAAAGACGGCACGCGCAGCCTACAATAGCACCACCCTCGCTCGAGGACAATGACCGATAGACGACAGTTCCTTCGGCAGGCCGCCGCCATCGGAGCGGTCGGATTGGCTGGCTGTTCCGGCCTGGCTGCATCGGGCGAAACGGACGACCCTACCGAAACCGCCGACGGGACCGACCCGTCGGCTGAGGGACCCACCACGCCGACGGCGACGACGTCGCCGACGCCGGACCACCCGGACGAGGTCGTCATCGGCTCGAACCACCCGCTGACTGGCAGTCTCGCCTGGACGGGGAAACGCCTCCACCAAGCCGTAAAGCTGGCGGCGACCATCAAGAACGAGAACGGCGGCATTCAGTCGATGAACGGCGCCGAAGTGACCGTCATCAAGGGCGACAACAAGGGCGACCCCTCGCTCGGGGCCGAGGTGGCCCAAGAATTGGTCGACGATGGCGCGCAGATCTTGACGGGGTGTTACTCCTCGCCGGTGACCAACGCCGCAACCCGCGTCGCGGAGTCCACGGGGACGCCGTTCGTTATCGACATCTCGGTGGCCGCGAAGATCCTCCAGGAGACGCCGCTCGAATACGTTTATCGCGCCCAACCGAACTCGTTTGCCCAGGCCTCCGACCACATCAAGAACATCCAGGCCGTCGCCGGTAGTGACCTATCCATCGAGACCGCCGGGCTTTTTTACATCGACACGACCTACGGCCAATCCATCAGGGATGGCCTCCGCCGGGCCGTCGGCGACACGGACATCGAGATCGTCGAGGAGGCCACCATCGGCTTCGGCGGCACGGCGGACACGCAGGTCACGAAGTTCAGACAGGCCGACCCTGATATCCTCATCCCCACAGTGTTCACGAGCCAGCTGCTGGAGCTGGTCAGCGCCATGCAGGACCAGGACTACTGGCCCCCGTTGTTCGCTGGCTGTGCGACCGCGGGGTGGAACCAGCCCACCTTCGAGAAGATGGGGTCGGTCATCAACGGCTCCATCGCGACGGAATACGCTATCGACCCGACGAGCCAGCGGGCGGCCGCGGTCAGACAACGGTTCAGGGAAACCTACGACGCGCCGATGGATCCGAACGTCGGGATGGCCTTCGCGACCGCCCAAGTCATGATCGAAGCCTTCGAGCAGGCCGGCACGACCAACAAGGAAACCCTCAATGCGGCGCTTGGGAAGATCACTGTGTCCGACCACATTATGGCGATGCCGCCCATCGAGTTCACCAAGAACGGCGAGAACAAGAATCCCCTCTCGGTGCTGCGCCAAGCACAAAACTTGATTCCCAAGATCATCTATCCGGACCGGTATGCGCAGGCCGAGCCCAAATCGTTCGACGGAAACTAGCGCCCCCGACCGAACCACGGTCGGCTGACATCTTCCGATCCCCGTGAACAACACCCCCGACCAGCTGCTAACGCTCCACGGAACAGCTTGGGCCGTATCGGACCTGGGTAGCCTCGTCGACATGGCCATCCCCTTGATCGAGCCGACCATCCTCGCCCAGCTGCTCGTGTTCGGCCTATTGCTCGGGGGGATCTACGGGTTCACGGCCCTCGGACTCACCATCATCTTCGGCGTCATGGACGTCATCAACGTCGCCCATGGCGCGTTGATGGTCGTCGGGATGTACACGGTGTGGCACATCTCGACCGCGTATGGCGTCTCTCCATTCCTCGCCATCCCGGTCGCGGTCGTGCTCTCGTTCGCGCTGGGCGTCGTCATCTACCGGGCGACGCTCGCCCCGGTGATTGAGAAACCCGCAGCCAGCTCGCTCGTCGTCACGCTCGGGCTGCTGCTGGTCATCACCGCCGTCGTCGAGCTCCGGTTCTCGGCGACGCCCCGGTCCCTCGATTACGAGCCGGGGTCGATTGCGGTCGGGGACATCCACGTCCTGACGGGTCAGCTATACGCGGTCCTTATCGCACTCGCCGCGTTCGTCGCCGTCTGGCTGCTGCTCCACCGCACCCACCTCGGACGGGCCATTCGGGGGACCGCGGACAATCGGGCCGGAGCGATCTACGTCGGCCTCAATGTCGCCAGGATCGATTACCTGACCTTCGGGCTCGGTGCCGCCCTCGCCGGGCTGGCGGGGGCTCTCATCCCGCTCATCCAGCCGTTCGACCCGTTCCTGGGTAACCAATATCTGACCATCGCGTTCGTCGTCGTGGTGCTCGGAGGCCTCGGATCCATCCCCGGCGCCCTGCTCGGCGGCCTCGTCATCGGCATGATCCACGTCTTCGGGTCCTTTCTCCTCCCCGGGTCCGCCTACGAGATCCTGATCTTCCTCCTCTTCATCCTCGTCCTGCTGTTCAAGCCGACGGGACTACTCGGAAGTGACTCCGGATGACCAGGCGGGAACCCCCGGACGCGACCGTTGATGCAGGTTTCGCTGGGAACTTCCGTGGGCGTTTGCGGAAGATGTCGGCGTGGTACGGGGCGTTCCGGCAGCGCTGGTACGCCACCCCATTGCTGCTGGCAGTGATATTCGTCGGGCTGGCGGTACTACCGTACGTGCTCGACGTCAACCTCTTCGGCGCCGGGCTCAAGACAGTATTCAGCGTCCACATCCTCGTCATCACCCTCGTCTGGGCCTATACGGCGCAGGCGTGGAACATCGTGGAAGGATACGTCGGGCAGTTCTCGCTGGGCCACGCCGCCTTCTTCGGGCTGGGCGCTTACGTTCCCGTTCTCCTCATCCACGAGTTCACGCTGAACCCATGGGTGGGCATGCTTATCGGGGGCGTCGTCGCGGCGGGCTACGGGGGGCTCATTGGGGCGCTCTGCTTTCGGTACCGGCTGAGCGGAAATTACTTCACCCTGGCCACGCTCGCCTTTTCGGAGCTTCTCCGTCACGTTTTCGTCAATGCCCAGGAACTGGGGGGCGCCAGCGGCTACGTCCGGCCGCTCCCGGCGGCCTACGCGACGGGCTACGGACTCGCCGCGTTCCAGTTCCGCGACACCCTTCCGTACTACTACGTCATCCTCGCGTTCCTAGTGGTCGTCACGCTGGTCTCGCTCGTCATTAAACAGTCCCGACTCGGGCTCCACCTCTTCGCCATCCGTGACAACGAGGCGGCGGCCACCGCGATCGGCATTCCGACGTTCCGGTACAAAGTGACCGCGCTCGCCGTGAGCGCGTTCTTCACCGCCTGGGCGGGGTCGTTCTGGAGCATGTATTTCGCCTCCATCCGACCCAATGTCGTGTTCGATGTTTTGACAAACGTGGACATCCTGCTACCCGCCATCGTCGGCGGCATCGGGACGGTCGTCGGACCCATCGTCGGTTCGATCGTCCTGACGGCCGCCAGCGAACTCGCTCGGCACGGATTCGACGTAGCGGGCCTCGAGAACCTCGTATACGGTCTCATCCTCATCGGCGTCATCCTCTACACCCCGGCGGGGCTCGTTTCCTGGCCACGGCGAACGATGGATTCGATCGATAGCCCGGAGCCACGCACGGGGGCCGCGAGCGATGACCGGTGACGGAACCGGCGCCATCGGAGCCCGCCGGCAGCGCCGGGAGGACCGGGGGCTGCTCACCGGTACTGCCGAGTTCATTGACGACATCGTCGGGTCAGACCTGGCGCACCTGGCGATCCTGCGGAGTCAAGTCGCCCACGCCAAGCTCCGCGAGGTCCATACGGATCGGGCGGAGGCCCTCGACGGCGTGCTGGCGGTGCTGACCGGCGAAGACCTCCGGTCCTCGGCTATCCCGGGAACGGTCCCAGTCTGGCTGGACCCGCCCAACAGCGGCGGGCCGTATACCCTCCACGCCGGGCCACACACGCCACGACGGCCGCTGCTGGCCCAGGGGCGATCCCGGTACACGGGAGAAGCCATCGCCGCCGTCGTCGCCACCGACCGGTACGTCGCCCACGATGCGCTGGCCCGCCTCGAGGTAGATTACGACCGGCTCGAGGCAGTCACGGATCCATCGGCAGCCGACGAGGCCGGCGCGCCGCGGCTCCACGAGGCGGTCCCCGACAATACCGCCTTCGAATGGAGCGTCGGCGACGCCGAAGCCGCAGAAGCCGCGTTCGCGAGGGCGGACCGCACCGTCGAGTTCGAGGCCAGCGACCAGCGACTCATCCCGAGCCCCGTCGAGCCCCGAGCGGCGATCGCGGACCACCGCGCGGCCGACGACCGGCTGGTCGTCCGGCTAAACACGCAGGTCCCCCACGAGACCCGGCGGTACCTCGCCGACGCCCTGGGCCGGCCAGAGCACACGGTTCGAGTGGTGGCCCCCAGGGTCGGTGGTGGGTTCGGCACGAAGGAGAAGTTCTACCCGGCCGAGGCGATCACGGCCTGGGCGGCGACCCGGATCGGTCGGCCGGTCAAGTGGGTCGCGACTCGCACCGACGACTTCGCGGCCGGTATCCACGGTCGGGACTACCGAAAGCAGGGCGAGCTCGCGCTAACCAAGTCCGGGGACTTCATCGGTCTGCGGACCGACACCCGCGCCAATCTCGGGGCCTACCCGTCGAAAGACGCCCCCATGATCGCCACTGCGGCGTCCCACGCGGTCGCCACCGGGCAGTACGCGATTCCGGCGGTCTACTCGCGGGTCACAGGTGTACTGACGAACACCGCCCCGGTTGATGCCTACCGGGGGTCGGGCCGGCCCGAGTCGATATACGTCCTCGAGCGAATGGTCGACCGGGCCGCAGCCGAACTGGGGTTAGACTCCGCGGCGCTCCGCCGGCGCAACCTGCTATCGGCCGACGATTTCCCTTACCAGACGCCCACGGGTTACCGATACGATAGCGGCGATTACGAGCCGGCCCTCGACCGGGCGTTGGCGCTCGCCGAGTACGAGGCGTTCCGGGACCGACAGAAGCGCCTGCGCGAGGAGGGACGGTTCGTCGGCATCGGGCTGGCATGCTACGTCGAGGGCACGGGCATCGGGCTCCCGGAGACAACGACCGTCCGGGTCAACCGCTCGGGAGGGGTGACGGCGTTCGCCGGGACGACAGACCAGGGGCAGGGCCACGCCACGACGTACGCCCAGGTTCTCTCGGAAAAACTGGGAATTCCCGAGGACGATATCGTGGTCCGGGAGGGCGACACCGAACACCTCCGGCAGGGGACGGGCACCTACGCCAGCCGGAGCACCATGGCTGCTGGTCGGACATTGGTCGCCTGTGCCGACCAGCTCATCGAGCAGTGCCGACGGATGGCCGCGAGCGAGCTCGAGGTCGCACCGGCCGACCTTCGCTTTGCCGGCGGCGAGTTCTCGGTGGCTGGCAGCCCGGCACGATCCATCTCGATTCCAGAGCTCGCCGAGCTGGCCTACGCCCCCAGCGGGCGTCCCGCCGACGTCGAACTCGGCCTCGAGGCGACGACCACGTCCGTGCCCGACGCGGCGTTCCCGTTCGGCTGCCACGTCGCCGCCGTCGAGGTCGACCCGACGACCGGCGACGTCGACCTGACCCGGTACATCGCCGTCGACGACTGCGGCAACCGGGTCAACCCGGCCATCGTGGCGGGCCAGGTGCACGGCGGCGTCGCACAGGGCGTCGGGCAGGCGCTGTTCGAGCGCGCCGTCTACGACGAGATCGGTAACCTCCTGACCGGGTCGCTGCAGGACTACGCCCTGCCTCGGGCCGGCGATCTCCCCGACATCGAGACGGCCGCGACGACGACACCGTCGCCGACGCACCCCCTCGGGGTCAAGGGCATCGGCGAAAACGCCACGATTCCGGCGCCGGCGGCCGTGGTGAACGCGGTCATCGACGCGCTCGAGCCCCTCGGCGTGGACAACATCGAGCGGCCGTTGACGCCGGAACGGGTCTGGCGAGCGATCCAGGAGGCCGACGGCGATTCATCATGGAGGCGATCGCGTGACTGAGCCGCTGTTGGTCGCCGAGAACCTCACCAAGTCGTTCGGCGCGACTGTGGCCGTCGACGACCTCTCGGTCGCGATCGAACCGGGGGAGTGTCGGGGCATTATCGGCCCGAACGGGTCGGGGAAGACGACGCTGTTCGACCTGCTCACGGGATACCACGACCCGGACGCGGGCCAAGTCCGGTTCGACGGCGAGGTCATCACCGGAGAGCCGCCGGACCGTATCGCCCGCCGGGGTCTTGTCCGGACGTTCCAGCTCGTCGCTCCCTTTGAGGACCTTTCGGTTCGACAGAACCTACTCAGCGTCTATCCGACCGACGGGGGGTCGGGTCTCCGGGTCCCGCGGGAGACAGTCGACCGGGCCGAGACCATGCTCGAACTTCTCGGGCTCGACGGCGTGGCCGACAGCGCCGCCGGGGAGGTTTCCGGCGGCCAGCAGAAACTCCTCGAGCTCGGGCGGGTATTGATGCTTGACCCCTCGTGCGTCCTTCTCGACGAGCCGACCGCGGGGGTCAACCCCGAGATCCAGGACCGGCTCATGGCCCACTTGCGCCGGCTCAACGAGCAGGGAACCACGCTCGTCATCATCGAGCACGACATGGCAGTCGTCGGCGAGCTCGCCGACCGCATCTCGGTCCTCGACCGGGGTCGAATCATCGCCGAGGGGCCGTTCGAGTCAGTCGTCGACGACCCCCGGGTGCGAACGGCCTACCTCGGTCGGGACGCCGACCCGGCCGACGGCTCGAACGCCGAGACCGTCTCCCGACAGCGTGAGGGCCGGCCCGGTGGCGTGGACCAGACTCGCTCCCACCCGTCCTCAGCCAACGATGTCCGGACCGCCCCGAGTGGGTCGCCCGGCCACCAGTCCGCTGCTGGCTCGCCGCGACTCCTGACGCGTGACGTGGTGGCGGGCTACGGAAACCAGACCGTCCTGCACGGCGTCTCCATCCGGAGCCATGACGGAGTTACCTGTGTCTTCGGGCCGAACGGGTCCGGAAAGTCGACGCTGCTCCGGGCCATCGCTGGTGTCGTGCCGATCTGGTCCGGGGCGGTCGAATACGAAGAGCGGGACCTCACCGACCTCGAGCCCCACCAGATCGTCGACCGGGGTATCACCACGGTCCCCCAGGGCGGCCAGCTCTTCGGCTCGTTGACCGTCCGCGAGAACCTCCTGCTCGGCGCGACGCCGATGGCCGACGGGACGGCCGTCCAGGACCGTCTCGAAGCGGTCCAGCGGGCCTTTCCGCCGCTGGAGGCGGCGTTCTCGGCGGACGCCCGGTCGCTCTCGGGGGGGCAGCAGGCCATGCTCGCGTTCGCCCGGGCGATGATGACTGGGGCCGACGTCTACCTCCTCGACGAGCCGGTAAGCGGGCTGGCACCCGGTGCGACAGACGAGGTCTTCGGCATGATCCGGTCACTCGTCGACCAAGGGGCTCACGTCATCCTGGTCGAGCAGAAGGTGAGCAAGGCCCTCGAGATCGCCGACCACGTCTACCTGCTCGTCCAGGGGCGCATCCGGTTCGACGGGCAACCCGCCGCGCTCAAACGGGAAGACGAACTCATGAACCTGTATCTCGGTGTCGACTGAGTGGCACAAAACTGAGCGCGCGGCCCGTCACCGGCGGTCGAACGGGAAGCATCGAAAATTCGTTTTCGGAACCGGCGAACCGCGTGGCAGGAGCTTGACCACAGCCAAACCGTTTCGAACTCGAAGGGACGATGTCCCCGGGCGTCCCCCACCGGCGGAACGCCTCCACATCACGCCGACAGAATCGCCGTGTTCGTGGCGATCACGGGCGACAATCGGCTTGAACACACTATCCTGGCGATCTGCGTCAACCCGACCCTGAGCCTCGGACCGGCCATTTTGACGTCGGGGCCCGGAAGGCCAGAGCGGTTGAACGTAATCGAGTGACGTGATTGCAATTCCCCGAATCTGGGAAACGGCTTGCCTCCTTTTATTATCGTTTGCCATACTGCCTCCCATGGTGAGCGCCAGCTTGATAGGCGGGCTATTATTGCCCCTGCAAGAGTCCGGCGGTGGCGAACTCGCATCGTGGCAGATCGCCCTCGTCGCGTTCGGGTTCGTGGCGTACGTATTGCTCGTAGCCGCTCTGCTGGAGCGATGGGAGGTCCGTCTCCATGCGTGACGTCATTTCGGAGGCGTCGCCGGCCCCCACCAGCCGGCTCCTGACGGCGGGCTTCGTGGTCCTGTCGCTCGCGCTGCTCTGGACCGCTTTCGCGTTCGTCGTCGAGGTGTTCGGCGCCGGCGACCCGACCGTGCTGGGCCTCAACCTCGCCGCCGGCTTCGCCCTCATCGGGCTGATGGCCGTGGTGTACTACCGGCTGTTCGTGCCCCACCGGCTCGTGCTCGAGCACGGGGAGGACCTCTGGTGAGGTGGTTCCCATGAGTGATACCAATCGATCGGATGATGGACGCGTCAAATCCCGCCGGCGTCGCCTCTTGAACTGGCTGGCCGGGCTGGGTATCGCCGGCTTCTTCGCCGGTCTCGTCACACCGCTGAAAGACCTCTCGGTCGTCGCCGAAAAGGTCGGCAAAGATTCCGAGAAGACGAACCTCCCGGGTCAGCAGCTCGTCTTCGCCCACGCCCACGAGAAGGACCCACAGCACGTCCACGCGGCCGGCAACTACGTGAAGGCCGACCACCTCGGCGTCCCGGACGCCGCGCTGGTCTATCCCGAGGACCTCTCCCAGGACGACAACTACCTCATCCTCCTCCACCGGCTGAACCCGGACGAGATACAGCCGCCGACGAAACAGGAGATGACCGACCAGGGGTACGTCGCCTACAGCGCCATCTGCACCCACCTCGGCTGTACGGTCAACTGGACCACCAAGTCACACGCGGTGGGCGGCCCGCACGACCACTGTCCCTGCCACGTCGGCGAGTTCGACCCGTACCACGGGGCCGAGGTGGTCGGCGGCCCGCCGCCCAAGCCGCTGCCCCAGATCGGCGTCACCGTCAACGACGACGGCATCCTCGAGGTCACCAGCAAGTTCGAGGAGACGGTCGGGGGTGAGTGACCATGGCTGACCAGCAACCCGACAGCCGGCTCGAACTCGATGCCCTCGTCGACCGCTTCGGCGGCAAGGCCTTCCCGGTCCACTCGTCGTTCTACCTCGGCGAGCTCGCGCTGTTCGCGTTCGTCGGCCTCGTCACCACCGGGGTGTTCCTGGCGTTCTTCTACGAACCGAGCACCCGACTGGTGACCTTCCAGGAGCAGCAGGTACCCGCCGCGTTCGCCAGCATCCTCCAGATCAACCAGCTCACGCTCGGCCTCGTTGCCCGGCGCATCCACCACTGGAGCGCCCACATCATGATCGCGGCACTCCTCGTGCACATGGCGCGCGTGTATTTCACGGGGGCCTACAAGCGCCCGCGTGACGTCAACTGGGTCATCGGCAGCGTCCTGCTGCTGCTGACGGTGATGGCCGCCTTCGTGGGATACCTGCTGCCCTTCGACGAGTTCGCGGTCACGGCGACCGGCATCGGCTACAGCATCGTGTCCTCGATTCCGTGGATCGGAACCGCCCTCGCGAACCTCGCGTTCGCCGGGCCCTTCCCGAACCCGTTCACCGTGCCCCGGTTCTACGGCTGGCACATCATGCTCATCCCGATCCTGCTGGCCGGGCTCATCGGGCTGCACCTCCTCGTACTCTTCAAGCTGAAGCACACCCAGCACCACGACGTGACGAGCACGATTCGCGAGCGGGTCGGCGAGGCCCGAGAGGGCATCGTCGGCCTCCCGCTCTGGCCCGAGCAGAGCCTGAACATGCTGGTCGTGTTCATGGCCTACGCGGCCGGGGTCTCGTTCCTCGCCGCGTTCGTCCCGGTCCACCCCGTCGAGGCGTACGGGCCACCGACGGCCGGGACGCCCGCCATCAAGCCGGACTGGTACCTCCTGTGGGTCTTCGGCGTGCTCCGACTGGTGCCGTCGTTCGATATCACCATCCTTGGCGGGACGTTCAACGCGGAGTTCGTCGGCGGCATCCTCATCCCCGGCATCGTCGTGGGCCTCATCGTGCTGGTCCCGTTCATCGACGAGCGGCTGACCGGCGACGTCCCCGCGGACCCGGCCTACGAGTACACCGACCGGCCCTTCGACCGGCCGGGCCGGACCGCCGTCGGGGTCGGGGCCATCGCGTTCTTCCTGATGACCTCCGCCGCGGGCTACTCATCGGAGCTCGGTATCGCGAACGACGTCATGCTGGGGCTGACGGTCCTCGCGATGGTCGGCAGCGGGGCGGTCGTCTACCTCACCGGGCGTTACATCGGCGGGCGCGGACCGACGACCGGCGTCGCGGCGCCGACCGCCGACGACCATGACTGAGGGGGTGTCGGTCGCCGCCGACCGGGCGGCCGCCGACGCCTCCGTGAGCGACCGACTGGCGGCCTGGGCGGAAGGGGTCCGCCGGGAGGAGCTCGAGACGGCGACCGCTCGACTGCGCGCGGACGGGGAGCCCCTCGATCCGGCCGTTCGCACCGCCCTCGAGGAGCTGACGCGGTCCCTCGTCGACGGCGTCGTCGGCGAGCCGGCCCGGGCCGTCGCGGCCGCCGAGCGCGCCGACGAACGAGCGACCGTCCGACACGCCGTCGACCTGTTCGAGCTGAACGAGCCGGCAGCCGAACGGGAGTCCTGGGTGGCCGTCGAGCCGGCGGGAGACGCGACCGAGGGAGCTATCCCCGCGCGCTCCGACTGACCACCATGGCGTCGCCCCACGGCGGCCACGGCCCATCGGGCGGCCGGGACCTCGACCGCACGCCGCTGGTCCTGACCTGGGAGGTCACCCAGGCCTGCGACCTGACCTGCGACCACTGCCGGGCCGACGCCCAACCGGACCGGGACCCCGCCGAGCTCTCGACCGCCGAGGGCAAGGCGCTCCTGGACGACATCGCCGGGTTCGGGCGGCCGCCGCCCATCCTCGTGTTCTCCGGCGGCGACCCGCTGAAGCGGCCGGACCTGTTCGAGCTCATCGAGCACGCGACGTCGCTCGGGCTGCCGACGGCGGTGACCCCGGCCCCGACGCCGCTGCTCGACCGAACCGCCATCGAGCGGTTCGCCGAAGCGGGCGTCCGGCGGATGGCGCTCTCCCTCGACGGCGCCACCGCCGGGGCCCACGACGCGTTCCGCGGCGAGGACGGCTCCTTCGAGACGATCCGGCGGGCCGCGGCCGACGCCAACGACGTGGGGCTCTCCCTGCAGATCAACACCACCGTGACCGCCGAAACCGTCGACGACCTGCCGGCCATCGCCGACCTGGTCGAGGCCGTCGGCGCGGTGATGTGGGAGGTGTTCTTCCTCGTGCCGGTCGGCCGCGGCGAGGCCCTCGAGCAGCTCTCGCCGGCCGAAAGCGAGCGGGTGATGGAGTGGCTGTACCGGCGCCAGCGGGACGCCCCGTTCCGGGTCATCACCGTCGAGGCCCCCCACTACCGCCGGGTGGCGATGCGGGTCGAGGCCGCCGAGTCCGGCCGGGCCGTCAGCGTCGGCTCCACCCGGGCCGGCCACGGCTTCCTCTTCGTGAGCCACGCCGGCGAGGTCTACCCGTCCGGGTTCCTGCCCGAGCGCGTGGGCAGCGTCAGGGAGGACGACGTCGTCTCGCTGTACCGCGAGTCCCGGGCGCTCGAGGCGCTCCGCGACCCCGACCGCTTCGAAGGGGCCTGTGGCGCCTGCCTGTACCGGAACCTCTGTGGCGGGTCGCGGTCCCGCGCCTTCGCGACGACGGGGGACCCGCTCGCGAGCGATCCGCTCTGTCCCTACCCGACGGTGGGCGTCGAGCACGGGGCCTGAACGGGCCCCGCGGCGAGCGGCCGACCGTCGCTCGCCGGGGACCGTCGACGTGGCGGCCGCGAGGCGGCCACCGACTCGAAAGCGTTTACTCCCGGCGGCCGGAACGCCGTGCATGGCCAGCTTCGAGGTCGCGGAGAAGCGGCTCCTCGACAAGCGCATCTGCAT
>JBDGPL010000116.1:0-5050 GCA_042219705.1 Halobacteriales archaeon
CCCCGGCTGGAGTCGACCGACGACGCCTTCGACTCCCTTGCGGTCCTGCAGGAGCCCGGCGTCGGGTCGGCACTGGTCGCCGACCGCGGGACCGTGCTCGGCGTGCTCTCGGAGGCCGACTACGCCCGGGCGCTGTCGCTGCAGCGGGAGTTCCAGCGGGGGCTCAGGGGGTAACTGCACCTCGGCCCGACGCCGGCCTGCTCAGTCGGCGAGATAGGGCTCCTCGATGGCGGCGTCGCCGCCGACGGCCCGGCTCACCTGTCTCGTGACGACCGTGAAGAAGGCCACCAGCGGATAGAGCGCCAGCTCGACGGCCGCCAGCGGACGGGCGACCGTCAGCGCCCACGGCCGGGCGTGGCCGAGTCCGTAGGACTTCGGCACGATCTCGCCGAAGACGAGCACCACGAAGCTGGCCGCCACGGTCGCCACCGTCACCGCGCTGCCGGGCCCGAGGTAGTCGAGGACGAGGACGGTCGTGACGCTCGAGATGGCGACGTTGACGACGTTGTTCCCGACGAGGATGGTCACGAGCAATCGATGGGGGTCGGCGCGGAGCGACCGGAGCGCGGTGGCCCGGCGGTCCTCCTCACCGCCCGCCTCGTCGAACCAGCCCGCCGGGAGGGTGAAGATGGCAGTCTCGCTGCTCGAGAAGAACGCGCTGGCCGCGACGAGGCCGACGATGCCGACGAGGCCGAGCGCGGTCGACGACGGGAACGCCATGGGCGGCCGTCCGCGGCCGACCGGTAAAGGGTATGCCCTCTGCGACCCCGCACCGCCCCGACGGCCACGGCTGGCGTCGGCGAGGCGCGCTCAGTCGGGGCCGTCGGCCAGCTCGATCTCGACGACCACGACCTCGTCCAACCCGGCCTCGAGCGCGTCGCGGTCGGGGACCGTCTCGGCGTCGACCGAGAGGGCGATCCGTCCGAGGGCGTCCAGGCCGTGGCGGTCGATGAACCCGCGGACGTAGTCGGCGACCGCCGCGTCGTCCTCGATGACCGCGGCGTGGCCTTCGCGGACCTCGCCCCGGAGCCGGACCGTCACGTCGGCACCGCCCCGGAGGTTCCGCCACCAGACGCGGTCGGTCTGGGAGGTGACGTAGAGGGTGCCGTCGACCGCCTCGTAGCCCACTGGCGTGGTGTAGGTCCGGCCGCTCTGCCGCCCGGTGTAGGTGACGAGCATGAGCGCGTCGCTCGCCAGCCCGTGCAGCGGCGACCGGAGCAGGCCCGCCACGAGCGGGTTGACGAGGCGCTCGAAGACCCACCCGGGCAGCGGCGGCGTCACCGGCTCGATGGGCGGGGCCGCGTCCGTCTGGCTGTCGTCTGACATGGGGTGTTCCACCGGGCCCCGGCGACCGGCGGGTCGCCGGACGGTGCCCGGTTGGCGGATGGCGGTGACAACATATATAGGTACTGAATGAATATTCAATCAGCAATGGCGCCGTCCGAGCTGTTCGACGGGGAGCCCGCCACCACGCGGGAGGCGATGATGGAGGCCACCTACCGGGCACTGAAAACCCACGGCTACGCGAACCTCACGGTCCAGAACATCGGCGACGAGTTCGCCAAGAGCAAGTCGCTGCTCTACCACCACTACGACGGCAAGGACGAGCTGCTGGTCGACTTCCTCGAGTTCATGCTCGAACGGTTCGAGGACGACGTCCTCGGCGGCGAGGTCGACGACCCCGCCGCGTACCTCGGGACGCTCCTCGACCGCTCGCTGCCGGACGACCTCGAGGACGGCCGCGCCGCCTTCACCCGGGCGATGATCGAGCTCCGGGCCCAGGCCGCCCACGACCCGGCCTACCGGGACCACTTCACCCGGAGCGACCGGCTGTTCCACGACCACCTCGCCGGCGTCGTCCGCGAGGGCGTAACGCGGGGCGACTTCCGCGACGTCGACCCCGACCGGGTGGCGGCCCTCCTGCTGACCGCCATCGACGGGGCCAGGCTCCGGCGGGCGACCGCCGACGACGCCGGGACCGTCCGGGCGACCCGCCGCGAGCTCGAAGCCTACCTCGAGGCAGTCCTTCTGGCCGACGGGGCGAAATGAGCCGGGGCGACGCCCGCGCGGTCAACGTGACCGACGGGGCGCTCCTGAAGCCGATGCTCGTCCTCTCGCTGCCCATCATCGCCACCAACCTGATGCAGGTCGGCTACAACCTCGCCGACACGTTCTGGGTCGGCCGGCTGGGCCAGGCCGCCGTCAGCGCCCTCTCGTTCTCCTGGGCCCTGGTGTTCCTGATCATCAGCCTCTCCGGCGGGTTCGCCGTCGCCGGGACCGTCCTGGTCGCCCAGCACAAGGGCGCGGGCAACACCGACCGGGTCGACCACGTGGCCGGCCAGACCATCGCCTTCATCTTCCTGGTCTCCGCCGGCCTCGCGGCCGTCGGCTTCGTGGCCTCGCCGGCCCTGCTCGAGCTCATCGGCGCCGTGCCCGGCACCCCCGAGTTCCGACTCTCCGTCGAGTACACCCGGACCGTCTTCCTGGGCATCCCGTTCGTCTTCGGCTTCTTCGTCTTCCAGGGCCTGCTCCAGGGCTGGGGCGACACCCGCACGCCGATGTACCTGATGGCGCTCGGGGTGGCCCTGAACGTCCTCATCGACCCGTTCTTCATCCTCGGCTTTCGGGACAACGTCCTGTTCGGCTGGCTCGGCCTCGGCGGCCTGGAGCGAACGCTGTACGCCGCCACCGGCTTCGCCGGCTTCGGCGTCCAGGGGGCCGCCATCGCGACCATCCTCTCACGCGGCATCGGGGCCGTCCTCGCGATGGGTCTGCTCCTGTCGGGCTGGGTCGGGCTCCGGCCGTCGCCCTCGGACTTCCTGCCGCGGCGGGCCACCGTCGAGAAGATCGTCCGGATCGGGGCGCCGGCCAGCGTCGAGCAGTCCACCCGGGCGTTGGGCGTCACCGTCATGACCGCGCTCGTCGCCCTCGCGAGCCAGGAGGCCGTCGCGGCCTACGGCATCGGGAACCGGCTCACGTCGCTCGTCTTCCTGCCCGCGCTCGGGCTGGCCCGCGGGACCGAGACCGTCGTCGGCCAGAACCTCGGCGCCGACCAGGTCGACCGTGCCCGGCGGGCCGTCTTCGCGGCCGTCGGCCTCGTCGCGGTCCTGTTGGCGGCCGTCAGCGTCGGCGCCTACTGGTTCGCCGAGCCCATCACCGCGGTGTTCATCACCGGCGAGAACGCCGACGTCGTGGTCGCCGTCGGGGCCGACTACCTCCGCATCGTCGGGCTCACGTTCGCGTTCCTCGGCGCGTTCCGCATCGTCCAGGGCGGGTTCCGGGGTAGCGGCTCGACCCGGACCGCGATGGCCCTCTCCATCCTCGCGCTGCTGGTTTTCCGGGTGCCCCCGGCGTACGCCCTGGTGACGTGGTTCGACATGGGCGCGACCGGGGTCTGGTACGGCATCGCCGTCTCGAACGTGGTCATCCTCGTCGTCGCCATCGCGTGGTTCCTGCGGGGCACATGGACCGAGGCCGTGGTCGACGGCGCTCCCGGGCCGCCGGGCGTGGGGCCCGCGACGGCCGCCGGGGACGACGGCGAGGCCGGGCCCGACGCGGTCCCGGAGGACGACTGACCCGTGGTCGACGACCCCCTCACTCGATCATGACCGATGCGCTCCTCGACGGCAAGGTGTACCGCCTCGACCTCGGCTTCGTGAACGCCTACCTCGTCGACGACGGCGAGGTGACGCTCGTCGACGCGGGGACCCCGGGAGCCGCCGACTCGCTCCGGGCCGAACTCGAGGCCGCCGGTTACGCGCCGGCCGACCTCGACCGCGTGCTCGTCACGCACTTCGACCTCGACCACGTCGGCGGGCTCGCCCGTCTCGGGGCCGAGGCGCCCGTCCACGCGATGGAGCCCGACGCGAGCGTCGTCGACGGCTCGGCGACGCCGCCGCTCTCGACCCAGAAGGGACTCCTTCAGCGGCTCATGGCGCTTCGGTACACGCCACCGGACCGGCCGGTCGATCGGGTCGCCGATGGCGAGGCGGTCGGCGGCTTCACCGCCCACCACGCGCCGGGGCACACGCCCGGGCACACGGTGTACCGCCACGACACGCTGCCGGTGGCCCTGCTCGGCGACTGCGTCCGCGAGGCCGGTGGCCGGCTCAAGACTCCGCCGTGGTTCCTCAACAACGATACGGCGGAGAACGCCGCCAGCGTGCGGTCGCTCGCCGACCGGGAGCTGGCGTTCGCGGTGGCGGCGATGGGTCACGGCGAACCGCTGGTCGAGGGTGGGGACGAGGCGTTGCGGGCGCTGGCGCGTCGGCTGGGTTAACCGAACCCGCCCCGGAACCAGCACCATGCGTACCGAAGGCGTCTCCGCCGACCTGCCCGGCCGTGGAACGGTCGCTGCCACGTTCTCCACCGCGCCAACGTCGTCATCGTCGCCGCGGTCGTGCACGGCTTATCGTGAGTCCCCGACATCACCATCATCCCGACGGTCCCGGGGGCGAGGACCGACGGGTCGTCGTGCTCATGGAGCTGCACGCCACGACGGCGACAATCTGCCACGCGGTGCTGACGAGAGAGCCGTAAATGACGGCGCCGTCGACACGGCGTTCCGACCGGTACTAAATGGGCTGGCGCCCGAACGCCCGACGGGACCGTGCACGACGCCTTCGCCGAGCTCCTCCCGGGGGAATCGGCGCCACGCAGGCCGGTCCATCCGCGCGACGACGTTCAGGACAGCCAGCGGCCGGCGACCGTTACGGTTTGCTACTCGGACTCGTAGTCCTGCAGGACCACCGCCGGGGGAACGACGAGCCCGGCCGGCTTAGCACCATCAGCAGCGTCTGGAACCGGGTCGGCAAGCGGACCGCCGGCGGCGAGCTCGTCTCGGGGGACGTGCTGTACCCGCTCGTCCCCGCGGGCAAGGACCTCGCAGCCATGGTCGGGCACCCGGGCTGCGGCGCGGTCACGGTCGCCAATGATAGACCGCATTTCGAAACGCGATCGATGCGCGTAACACTATCAAATCTAGGCCCAATCGGTACCTATATTTTCGTTTGACCGTTCAAACGAAAGCATGGCGGCTGAGAACGGGCCA
>JBDGPL010000117.1:0-13930 GCA_042219705.1 Halobacteriales archaeon
TCCACCCGGGCCCCGTCGCGAAACGGCGTCGCCGGACGGGTGGGCCGCGGCGCGGACCGACAATTCGGCTATCGCGACTCCCTGACGCCCGGCGCACAGCCCCGCCGGCTCCACAGCCCACGCTCCCGGGACCGAATCCCGCTCGCCGGCCGCCTTCCGGCGCTCTGCGACGGTGTTAGAACGGCGGCAGTCAGCCGGCCCCTTGGCCCCGTCGCCGTCCCGGGCGGCGGCGCTGCCGGTTTCGTCCGGACCGTCGGCTCCGTCAGCTCGTCGCCGAGACGATCATGGCGGCCTCTCGGAGGTTCGCAAGGGCCAACAGCGCCAGCCCGCCCACGAGCACGAGCGCTTCCCGGCGGCCGATTGACCAGTCACGGGGGCCGCCGACCCTGACGAACTCCTCCCGCCATCGGGGGCCACGCCGTTGGTGCCACACCATGACCCCCCGGGTCGCCACCGCGATCGCGACGAGGGCGGTGAGCTCGAAGACGCCGCTCCGGTCCAGGATGACCGAGAGCGACGGCGCCAGGCGGCCGGTCTGGATCGCCAGCGAGTTCGTCCCCCAGACGACGGCGCCCTGCAGCCACATCACGAGGACGACGAGGTAGCCCATCGGGGTCCGGATCGACCGGAACAGGTTGGCGGCGACGACCAGCAGGCTGAATCCGAGGTTCCAGGCGACGAGGGAGACGAACTCGGCTTCGACCGTCGCGGCGGTCGCCGAGAGCGGTCCGGGCCCGCCGGACCGGCGCAGCAGCCCCTCGGGGAGCACCAGGTACGAGAGGGTCCAGGCGGCGAGGAACAGCCCGAAACAGAGGGTCCAGAGGGCGACGAACCGAACGATCACGTGGTCGTGGTTGATCAGGTCGCCGAGCCGTTTGGCGGCGCCGCTCGACCGGGCGGGATCGTCGACGGGTGTATCGGGTGTCGGGGTCATCGTGGGCGTCGGGCGGCGCGCATCGGCTCGCCGGGTCGGTCCGGGTCCCGTTACGCGTCGGTCCGGTCGAGGACGTCGAGGCGCCGGTCGAACTCGGCCTCGTCGATCTCCCCGCGGGCGAACCGCTCCCGGAGGGCCGCCCGGGCGGGGTCGGCCTCCGTCGGGGCTCGATCGGTCGAATCCGTCGCCTCGATCACCGGGAGGACGACGACGGCCAGCAGGAGGGCGAAGCCGACCATCCAGAGGAGGCCGGCCCAGCCCATCCAGCCGGCCGCCACCGGGTCGTGGAACGGGCCGAACTGCAGCAGACGGAGGAGAAGGGGATCCATGCCATCGGATCGACGCCGGCGGGCATAAACCGGGAAGCCGCTTCCCGCCCGGTGAGAACCAGAACGCCGCGAGGGCCGACCAGCTGCCGGGCGCCGAGTCCCGAACGGCCCCACTGGATCGGCGCGAACTCACCGGAGAGTGCGTCGCTTTTATCCCGGGGGGCTGAACCGGGGCTCGATGGCCGACGCCGCCGGCGGGGAGCTGGACTCGGCGCGGGGGTGGCTCGTCGTCGCCCTCGGGTTCGTCTCGCTCGTGCTCGTCTGGGGGACCATCTTCACCTTCACCGTCTACGCCGGCGAGCTGGCCGGCGCGTTCGGCCTCTCCCGCCTCGCGGTCTCGTCGGTCTTCTCGGTCACCACCGCGGCCTTCTTCGTCGCCGGCGGGGGCGCGGGCGTCGTCATCGCCCGGCTCCCGCTGCGGCCCGTCCTCGCTGCGGCCGGCGTCGCCATCGGTGCGTCGGTGGCCCTGCTGCAGGTCGTGGGCTCCTACGCCGGGCTGGTCGCCGCCTTCGGCCTCTTGGGCGTGGCCGGCGGCACCGTCTTCGTGGTCGTCATCTCGCTGGTCCCCCAGTGGTTCGACGCCTACGAGGGCCGGGCGATGGGCGTCACCATGACCGGCAACGGCCTCGGCGTGCTCGTCCTGCCGGTCGTCTGGGTCCGGCTGCTCGGCCGGGTGGACGTCCGGACCGCCTTCGTCGTCGTGGGCGGGGCGGCGGTGGCGGTCGTGCTCGCCGCGAGCCTGGTCTACCGGCGACCCGCCGGGGTCGACCCGGGACGGGTCGCGGTCGACGGCGACTGGTTCCGCGGCCACCTCGCCGACCGGCGGTTCCTCGTCGCGCTCGTCGGCTACCCGCTGCTCTGGAGCTGGTACTTCGTGCTCTCCTCGAGCCTCGTCGACGTGCTGACCGCGGCGGGCATCGCCCGGACCGTGGCCGCGACGGCCTTCGGGACCATTGGCGGCATCAGTATCCTGACGCGGCTGGCCAGCGGCGCGGTCGCCGACCGGTTCGGCGCCCGGGAGACGCTGGCCGTCGGCGTCGGGCTCGCCGCCCTCGGCGTGCTCGCGCTGGTCGTGACCGACACCCGGGCGCTGATGTACGTCACGCTGGCGGTGTTCGGCGTCGGTCTCGGGGCGGTCGCCACCCTGTTCTCGCCCATTCTCGTCGGCCGGTTCGGCCCGGAGAACGCGACGGCCATCGTCGGGCTGTTCACCGTGGCGGAGGCGACGACTGCTTTCGGCGCCCCAATCGTCGTGAACCTCCTGGTGGGGGCGACCGGCGGGTACGCCGTGCCGCTGGCGCTGCTGGCGCTGCTCACGCTGGCCGGCGCGGGCCTGTTCCACTGGGGGACGGGGCCGGTTGACGCGGGCGGCTGACCCGGTGGCCGTCCACCACCGGCCGGTGGGCGGCGGCTGCAGTAGCGGCATGATACCGGGCGAGCGTCAGTAATGTGGGCCCGGACCCGGACGGGCGGGCATGTGCCGGAACATGCTCGTCGACGGCGAGTGGCGGACCGATGTCGAGCCCCATACCGACGACGAGGGCGCCTTCGACCGGGTCACGACCACGTTCCGCGACCGGGTCCGGGACGAGCCGGACGCCCGCTTTCGACCCGAGCCCGGCCGGTATCACCTCTATATCGCCCGGAACTGCCCGTGGGCCCACGGCGCCGCGCTGACCCGGCGGCTGCTCGGGCTGACCGACGTCGTCACCATGGACGTCGTCGACCCCGTCCGCGACGACGAGGGCTGGCGGTTCACCCCGGACAAGGACGGCTGTACGGCCGACACCGTCAACGGCGCCGACTACCTCCGGGAGGTCTACGCCCGGGCCGACCCCGACCACACCGGCCGGGTCACGGTGCCGGTCCTCTGGGACCGCGAGACGGCGACCATCGTCAACAACGAGTCCATCGAGATCATGGAGCAGTTCGCGTCGGCGTTCGCCGATCTCGGCGAGGACGGCCTCGAGCTGTACCCGGCGGGACGGCGCGAGGCGATCGACCGTATCGTCGACGCCATCTACGAACCCCTCAACAACGGCGTCTACCGGGCGGGGTTCGCGACGAGCCAGGCGGCCTACGACGCGGCCGTCGCCGACGTCTTCGACGCCCTCGACCGCTGGGACGCCGTGCTCGCCGAGCAGCGCTACCTGGCCGGCGACCGGCTGACGCTCGCGGACGTCCGGCTCTTCCCGACGCTGGTGCGCTTCGACCACTGCTACCACACGGCCTTCAAGTGCGACACGCGGTTCGTCCACCAGTACGACCACCTCTGGCCGTACCTGCGGGACCTCTATCAGACGCCGGGGGTCGCCGAGACGGTCGTCTGGGACCACCTCAAGGACCAGGGCTACTACCAGGGGGAGATCACGCCCGCCGGCCCCGACCTGGACTTCGAGGCGCCCCACGGCCGGGCGCGGCTGACGGCGGCGAGCGCGGACTGAGCCGACGCCTCAGTCGTCGGCCTCCGCGGCGCGCGGGCGGGGGACCTCGACGGGCGGGAGGCCGGCCTCGATCTCCTCGCGGCGCTCCTCGAACGGCCCCGGCAGCACCAGCCGGCCGCCGAGGTCCGAACGCGGTTCGTCGCTCGCGTAGCCCGGGCCGTTCGTCGCGAGCTCGAAGAGGATCCCGTTTGGCTCCCGGAAGTAGACCGAACGGAACCAGTGGCGGTCGATCTGGCGGGTCGGGCGCAGCCCCCTGGAGCGAACCGCGCGGCGCATCGCCGCCTGGTCGTCGTCGGTCGGCGTCTGGAAGGCGACGTGGTGGACGGTGCCGGCGCCCGCCCGCCCGGCCTCGACGGTCGGCAGCACGTCGACGTACCGGCCGACGGGGCCCGACGCCGCAAAGCGGGTGCGCTCGTCGCCGGGGGCGTCGCCCGGGGATGCCTCGGTACCGCGCTTTTCGAGGCCCATCGCGCCGAGCAGCTCCTGGGTTGGGTGCGGGTCGCCCAGCCAGAGCGTCACCGAGTGAAAGCCCCGGATGGCGACGTCCTCGGGAACCCACTCGGTCCAGGCTTCGGTCGGGTCGTTCTCGGGGATGCTGGCCTCGACCAGCTCGACGGGCAGGCCGTCGGGATCGCGAAACGGCAGCACGGGCTCGCCGAACCGCACGAGGCGGTCGCCGTGGTCGACGCCGCGGTCGTCGAACCGGTCCTCCCAGAACCCGAGGCTGCCGGCGGGCACCCGGAAGGCGGTCCTCGCGACCTGGCCGGTGCCGACCCGGCCCTCCCGGCCGGCCATGCCCGGGAAGAACGTCAGGCTCGTCCCCGGCGTCCCCGCCGCGTCGCCGACGAAGAAGTGGTACGTGCTCGGGTCGTCCTGGTTGATCGAGCGCTTGACGAGACGGAGTCCCATCGTCCCGACCCAGAAGTCCAGGTTCGTCTGCGGGTCGCCGGCGAGGCAGGTCACGTGGTGGATGCCGGGGGTCGGCGGGGCGTCGGCCATGGCGCACGGATACGGCCCCGAGCGACTTGAGTGCGTCCGGTCGGCCCGCCACCGCAAGGCCGCGGCGGACGACCGATCGCGTCGAGCCCCGGCCGGGCGCCCCTCGCCGCGAGGCTTTCGGCAACCGTTCTTTGGTCCGTGGGTTTAATGCCACCCCCGACGTCGCCACCACCGGACCCGACTCGCCATGGACGCCGACGCCATCCTCGACGTGCTCGACCACGGCGAGCCGCTCACCACGCCCGAGGTCGCCACCGGGCTCGGGGTCTCCCAGCGGGCCGCCTGGGTCTACCTCACGTCGCTGAAGGAGGACGGCCTCGTCGAGCGACGGCCCGGCAGCGACCTGCAGATGGACACCTGGTCGTTGTCCGAGGCCGGCCGGGAGGCCGTCGCGGGCGACGACACCGGCGGGTAGCTGCCGTCCCGTCGCGCACGGTCCGCCGACGCGGCGTCCGCGGACTCAGATGGGTGGCCGCAGGTCCTGCGGGCCGACGTCGACCGTCCCGCCGGTGTCCAGTTCGACCCGGACCCGGCCGGCCCCGTCGGGCCGGTCGCCGGCCGGGATGAAGGCGATGACCTCGCCGTTCTTCCCGTGGTGCTGGTGCTCGGGCCGGGTCTCGTCCGGGACGTCGATCCGCACGCGGTCGCCGACGTCGAACGGCCCCGCCCGGGACGCATCGCCCATTGCCGGGCCATGGTGCCGGACGGACCTTGGGCGTGTCGGCTGGCGGGCCACGGCGGCCGGCCGGGACCGACGTAGACGAGGTCGACGTCGCCCGGATGGCGACCGTCTCGCCGTCGCCCTCGACGCAGGCGGCGGGCCATCGGCGGTCTCGCGGCGGCCCGCCGCCGGGTCGGGCCCACCCTGGCCAGTTATTGGCCAGCGTCCCGTACCGGCCGGGTATGTCGGCGCGATCCTGGGAGCGTCCGGTCGGGGACGGCGCGGACGCCCGGGTCACGCTCGAGCCCGACGGGTCGGCCGGGGCGGCCCGCTATCGCGTCGCGTTCCCGTTCCTCGTGGGCGACCAGTCGGCGGCCGACGTCCAGGTCACCGGGACCGGCACGCTCGAGGCCCACCACGTCCGTAGCGACGCGGGCCGGCCGGTGAGCGATATCGAGGTCTCGCTCCCCGACGAGGCCGACCTGGAGCGGTTGATCGTCCGCTCGCGGCCCGAGCGGATCGTCGTCCACCTCCCCTCGCCCGCCCTCCTCGAGACCGCCGACCGGGCCCGGGACGGCGACGCGGCCGCCCTGGACGCGCTGGTCGAGCGCTTTCCCTCGCCGGTGCAGATCCCGATGGTCTGTGGGTCGTTCCTCGGGCCGGACGACACCCTCGATTTGACCCAGGAGCTCGTCCGGCACGACCGCCACGTCCAGAGCACGCTCCACGCCTACCGGTACGCCATCGTCCGGGGAGCTCTCGTCTCCCGGGCCGGCCTCCACGTCCGCACCTACGGGGAGCTGCTGGACCTCGTGGGCGGCCTCGACGCCATCCCGGAGATCGGGTCGGTGGGGCTGGTCGACGCGCTCGCGGACGTCATGGCGACCGTCCACGACACGCCGGCCGAGACCGAGCGGCTCCTCGACGAACTCGGCGTCGACGCCGAGACGCTCCACGAGCGCGACGAGGGGCGGTTCACCGCCTGCCTCCTCGCCCACATCGCCGTGTCGTCGGGCGTCGAGGCCGCGCTGGCGTACGAGGTCCCGCGTAACCTCCCCCCGCGCGGGCACTACGACCGGCGCAAGCGGGGGGTCTTCCGGGCCGACTACGGCGACCGCGGGCCGGCGTGGCGGCGCCTGCTCAACGCCGCCCGTCGGCGGTCCGACGACGAGGTGGCGGAGGTGCTCGCCCACACCCTGTACTGGACCGGCGAGGAGTCCCGCTCGGACTCCCGGATGGCGGAGCTCCTGCTGCGCGGCGCGGCGCTGGTAGCCGAGCACGCCGGGCGCTGGAAGGTCGAGCGACGCGCCCGGTTCGGCCGGCTGGTCGCCGCCGGCCACCGGCTGCGCGGGACCCACTGCTGGGGGCCGTCGATCGCGAACTTCGAGGCCGCCCGGGAGCTCGCGGCCGAGCACGCCTTCCTCCCGGCGTGGAAGCCGGTCCTCGCGAGGGGCCTCGTCCGGTCGCGCCAGCTGTCGGTGGCGGGCGAGCACGAACGGGCCGTCGGCGTCCTCGACCGGACCCTCGAGGCGTTCCTCGGCGCCGACCCCCCGCAGTCGGTCGCGAACCAGTCGACCCGGCACCTCCGGGCCCAGAAGTGCGAGATCGAGGCGAAGCGACACACGGACGAGGCGCCCGGCCGGGCGCACGCGTGCCTCGAGGAGGCCAGGCGGCTCTACGACGTCATCGGGTACGAGCGGTCCCGGGAGCGGATCGAGCGCCAGCTGGCGTCCCTCGAGGCGGCCCACGCCGTGGAGGCGTCCGCCGCGCCCGGGAGCGAACCGCCGGCGGGCGTCCCGGGGGTCGAGACGGAGCGCCCGCCGCCGGCCGTCGCCGAGGCCGACGCGCCCGCGGACGGAGCGGTGCCCGATGAGCTCGGCGAGGACTGGTTGGAGCGCCTCGACTACGGCGACGAGGACGACCGGTACGAGGCCTACGAGGGCGCCTACGAGCGCCCGTCCCGGTCGTAGCCCGCCGCGGGGCCGGGTCGGCCCGCCCGGGTCGGTTGGGCTGGTCGGCGCGTCCTGGAACGCGGCGATGGGCCGTCCTTCACGGGTTCCCGGATCGCGTCTCCGGGCCTCGGCCGGAACGGGTCCCGACACGCGGCCGACCGCCAGGTATCAGGAACACTCCAAGCCCGCCGAGAGCGTGACTTCTATGCATCCGTCCCGGGCTACGGACGCTAGCCGGAGCTGTCGGCCGCCACATGAGCCTCGTCGACCCCGTCGTCGGCCTCTTCCCCGACCAGTCGGAGCTCGATCTGACCTCGGGGGCCATCGCCGGGCCGCTGTTCTACCTCGCGCTGCCGATCGTCATCACCAACCTCCTCCAGACGGCCTACAACCTCGCGGACACGTTCTGGCTCGGCCAGTACAGTACCGCGGCGCTGGCCGCCATCAGCTTCGCGTTCCCGATGGTCTTCCTGCTGCTCTCGCTGGGCATGGGGCTCTCCATCGCGGGCTCGGTCCTCGTCGCCCAGCACACCGGCGCCGACGAGCCCCGCCGGGCGAGCTACGCCGCCGCCCAGACGATGGCGTTCACGTCGATCGCCGCGGTCGTCCTCGGGGCGGTCAGCTACGTCCTCATGCCGTCGTTCATCGGCCTGTTCGGCGCCGCGCCCGACGTCGCCCCGCTCGCCGTCGCCTACATGCGGGTCATCGCCCTCGGGCTCGTGGCCATGTTCGGGTTCTTCGTCTTCGTCTCGCTCATGCGGGGCTCCGGCGACACCGTGACGCCGATGCTGGTGATGCTCGGCACCGTCGTCCTGAACATCGTCATCGACCCGTTCCTCATCTTCGGGTGGGGGCCGGTTCCCGAGCTCGGCGTCGCCGGGGCCGCCATCGCCACCGTGCTCGCCCGGACCCTGGCGCTGGCCGTCGGGCTGTACATCCTCGTCCGTGGCGAGCGGGGGGTCCGGATCCGACTCCGCGAGCTGGTTCCCGACCTCGGCTACCTCCGGCAGCTCCTGCGCGTCGGCGCGCCGGCCTCCGTCGAGCTCACCGGCCGGGCCGTCTCGATCAACCTGATGCTCTTCATCGTCGGCCTGTTCTCGACCACCGTCGTGGCTGGCTTCGGCGTCGGGATCCGCGTCCTGTCGGTCATCTTCCTGCCGGCCGTCGCCGCCGCGCAGGGCGTCGAGACGATGACCGGCCAGAACATCGGGGCCGGCCGGGAGGACCGGGCGGCCGCGACCAACCACTTCGCCGCGAAGGCGATGTTCGCCATCCTCGCGGTCGCCGGTGGCGTCGTGATCCTGGCGGCGCCGCCCATCATCGCAGCCTTCACGACGGATCCAGCGGTCGTCGACGTCGGCGTGGCGTTCCTGCGGACCGTCGCCCCGACCTTCGGCTTCATGGGCATCATGCGGGCCTACACGGGCGGCTTCCGCGGCGTGGGCAAGACGCTGACCGCCGCGGCGATCGCCCTCGTGACCCTCGCCGGCTTCCGGTTTCCGTTCGCGTGGTTCGTCTCGCAGGTGATCGGGCCCCAGGGCATCTGGCTGGCCTTCGCCGCCTCGAACGTGCTCGGCGCCGCGATTGCCTTCCTCTGGTTCCGGCGGGGCACCTGGCGCGGCGTCGACGTCCGGGACGCGCCCGGCGTGTCGGTCGGCGGCGGCGATTGAGTCCAGTGCGGTGGCAGGGAGTCGGCGTTCCGGGTCGCCGGTGGCGACGGGGACGCGCTCGGGCGCATCACGCGTGTCCGGACGACGACGGATATCGTCGCCGGTCGATCGATGGGAGCGGTTGGCGTGACGATCGCTTCGTAGTCGTCGTGCGGACAATCCTGGGTGTTGCCGCTCACCAAGACATCGACCAGATCCAGCAGATACGCGGCCATGATCGGCGCGTCCTTCGCCTCTCAGACCAGGAACTCCGCCTGACCCAGCTTCCCGATCAAATCAGCTTCGTCGACGACGACTGCCTGCTGGAGGGACTCGAAGGACCGGAGCGCGGGCTCACCGCGCTCCGCCGGGAAGTCACGGCGGTGATCGAACAGCTCGTCGAGGATGTCATCCGCCGGTACGAGTTCCACGTCGCCGGACGCGATGCTCGGGAGGACCCGTGTCGGCGGTCCTGACCAGCCGAGGCCGGAAAACAGCGTTGACGTATCAACCAGACCGCTCGTCGAACTCGGCACGGTGGGTGGCTCTCGTCGCGTCCGGGGCCGCCAGCGCCTCGTCCTCGTCCATGCCCTCGGTCGCTTCGCGCATGTGGACGATGGCCTCCAGACGGTTCGAGACGGTTGGAGCCCGGTGATCCTGAGTCCCGGATGAGTCTGGAGCCGTTTTCGTCCGGGAGGTACGGTGAATCGTTTCGTCACCATTGGGACGTATTCCACGGGGTTTCAAATCGCCTGTCTCCGGTCCAGTGTAGCACGAAATTACTTACGAGCAATGCGGGCAGTAACAGAACCGTCATGAATCCATCCGCGACGAGCGGCTTCCGGAGAACGGAATCGCGGTATTCATTGTTACTATGATATCTAGACAAGTTCCAGGTCCATCCCAGGGGAGTCGGTGGGGTGTCGGTCAGTAGGAGGGCGAATCCGCCCCGTTTTCAGGGCTCGTCGGACACCACGGACGGGTTGACGAGCGGCTCCTGAATGATGGTGTCCGGCTTGATGGTCGGCCGTTTCGAACGCCCGTCGGTGACGAGTTCGACGAGGTTCTCCTCGACCAGGACATCGAGGTCGCGCTTCACGTTGCCCTTATCGCGGCCGACGCGTCGGGCGAGCCCGCGGATCGACTCGATCGGTTCCCGGTTGATGACGCTGATGAGCTCGCGGCGGTTCTTCGTGAGCGCCCGGTCGGCGGCTTCGTGGCTCAACACATGGACGTCACCGAAGCCGGCCGCCGAGAGGGCGCGGCCCACCTCGGTGCTCACGAGGACCCGGCTTTCGTCGTCTTCGGGTCGGGTGGTGGGCCTCGATTCGGACATGTTCTCTTCCTCAGGCCGTTGTATTATTTTACAACTATAAAAATCCACTTACGAGGTTGGACTGAGTGACATATCGGGCTTATCAACGCCGAAACCATGAATCACGGATCTGTTTGATACCCGATTCTCGACGCGCTCCATAGGTTTACATCCGAGGACAGGTCGACAGCGTGCTGCCAATTGATCTGAATGACTGACACTCGACGTGGACAACGCGACGAGCAGGTCACGCGTCCTTTAGGACGATTCCGTGGTCGAACCGTTCATCTCGCCGTGAGGGCCAGTCCGTCGCTGAAAGCCCGGGCACCCGAGGAGTTCGCGGTGACGGTGTTCGTTACGAACCCGGATGGCTCGCCAATCGATATCGCTCGCATCGATACCGCGGATGCAGGGGTCCACTTCGACCGGCTGTACTTACCGGAGGCACATCCCCGGAGAAAGGACTACGGGGTGGATGTATTCGATTACCGGGAGGCCCAGCGGATTCTCGTCGAGAACTGGCGGGGCTTCGTTGCGGCATTCGACGAACACCACGGGCTCCCCTGAGTACGCGGGTGGAGAGTCGGTTGGAGCCCGGTGTTCCTCAGTCACGGACGGGTCTGGAGCCGTTTTCGTACTCGAAGCTCCGGTGGAAGGTCCGTCACCAAACGGAACGGATTCCTCTGCGTTTCGAAGCCCTCGAGACTGGGTCAGAGCGGCCCAAGATAACTCACCGACAAGACGACGAGCAGAAGCACCGTTCCGAGCCCACCCGCGACGAGCGGCTTGTTCTCGAGGGGCTTCCGATAGAACGGCATCGCGGCGTACTCCTCGCGGAACGCCTCGAGGTTCGCCTCGTCGTAGAAGTACTTCGTCCGCAGCGCGAACCGCTCGGTGACGGCACAGCCGGTACAGACCGGCGTTCCCTCGAGCCGCTCGGTCTTGATGTGGGCGGCGCAGTTGATGCTGCCGCAGTTCGCACAGAACGTGTACGTCTCGTCCTCGGCATCGATCCCGCACTGGACGCACTCGCGGACGCCGTCCTCGTGGGTGACCCGCGAGGGGCCGGCCGCGAAGTACTCGAACGGGTTACGAATACGACTGAAGATCCGCGGTCAATCGGACCTGCGGCAGGTAGACTGGGGTGATGGACTGGATCGAGATGTCCGCAAGGTTCGGCTCGCAGGTCTTAGTGTAGGTGACGTTGTTGTCGCCGGTGTAGGTGACCTCCGTCGTGTGGAACTCCCGCAGGCGGTCGACGGCCCAGTTCTTGTACTCGGTCTCGGTCTGGCCGAACCGGGCGACGTCGACCGCGTCGAACGTCTCGCTGAAGTCGTCCTCGTCGAGGTCGCGCGTCGCGTGGCGGTTGTCGGTGACGAGCGAGGAGACGTCTCCATCGGCGACGGATGGCCGCCCCCGATCGGCGTGGACGACGAACCGGCGCCGGTCGTCGATGCGGTGGATGACGCCGACCGAGGTCTCGAACGTCGCCTTCGTCTCCGCGGTGATCGACACGACCGGCCGGAACGTCACCGCCCGATGCGGGTCGGGGACGTCGCTGACGGCGATGTTCTCGACGTCGCGGAAGGCGTTTTCGAGGGGTTCGGTCACCGAGCCGGCCGGGTCGACCGGTCGGAGGGTCTCCTCACAGAGGATCTCGATGCGGCCGTTGTAGAGGTCGAGACCGATGTCGTCGGCAATCTCCCGGAGGTCCGAGCCGTCGACGAGCTCGATGGGATGGGGGTCGTCGGTGCGCTGGAGGCGGTCGGCGTACTCGTGGGCGGGGTTCGTGAAGCCCCCCGAGGTGACGACCATGCCGCGTTTCGGGCCGTCGTAGTCGAACGTCGCGATGGCCGAGTGGAGCTTCTGGACGACCGGGCGGCCGACGGTGTCCGTGTGCTTGCACTCGACGACGATGGCGCGCCGGGTCCCGTCGACGACCTCCTCCATGAGCAGGTCCCGGCCCTCGTCGGCCGTGCGGTCGGCCTGCCGGACGCGCTCGTAGCCGAGGTTCCGGAAGACGTCCTCCATGACGTCCTCGAACTCGAAGCCCGAGAGGTCGTCCAGGACGGGCATGAACGGTCGTACCGGCTGATACGCTGGAGATTACTAAGGTGTTGGTAGTCCGTTGTCCGCTTGAGACGACTGAACGCTGATTGTGTCGGCCTGGGGCGGCCGACTCGGGGTGGAATTCAGGAAGTCAGGATTGCCTGCACGAACGAGATCGCGATGAGTGAACGGCAATGGAGGAGGAATGGCAACGACATGCCTGCAGAGTGAGGGACCTACCGGTCCAGCGACGACCCGGGTCGCTGGGACGTCAGGGCCTCAATAACGTCCGCCACGTCGAACAACCGAACGTCATCACGTCCGGCCCCCACCTCGACTAACCTATCCGAATACCCGGACCGGCTGAAACAGCAATACAGATGCTCCGGATCACTTCCGTCGGGTGGCGTCCAGCGTATCTCCCGGGCGGATCGCTGCAGGCCTTCGAAGTCCGCCATCGTCATCGGTTCTGAGGTGTACTTGCACTCGCCGGCGACGAGGGTTCCGCCATCACCGAGTCCGACGACATCGATTTCGTGTTCGCCGTGCCACCAGTAGCCGATTCCGAGATAGGTCCGATCGACGAGGTGCGGGAGCGCGTGCTGTGACGCGGCCTCAAACCGCTCGCCCATGTAGTCCGAGAAGTTCGGTTCGACGAGCTGTTCGTATGCCACCTCGCCCAGCTGCGTGAGGCGGTCCTGCTGGCCGTAGACGAACCGAAACCAGAACGTAAACAGGGGTTCGCTCAATCGGTACCGACTCTTGCGGGTCGAGTTCGGATCGGCGGTGACCGGGATGTCCCGCTCCACCAGCCGGAGGCGGCGAAGCTTCGTCAGGTACGACCCGATGTTGTGCGTGTCGAGTCCCGCGAAGCCGGCGATCTCGTTGGTCTCTCGCCGCCCGGTCGCCATCGCGCGGAGGAGCGTATAGTAGGTCTGGGGTTCCCGTATGCCCAGCTCCGATCGGAGGAGGAACTCGGGTTCGTTGTAGAGCAGTCCATGCTCCGAGAGCAGCAGCGTCTGAATGTTCTCGGCCAGGGATGCGGACCGGTCGAGCGCCTGCAGGTAGTAGGGCGTGCCACCGAAGACCGCCCACGAACGGAGGATTCCGTCGGGGTAGTCTTCGGGATAGAAGGTCGCCGCATCGCCTGGTTTGAGCGGCGGTAAGTCGATGACGTGTGTCCGGCGACCGTACAGCGGGCTTCCTCCCGCGAGTACCTTCTCCTCCATCACGCTGATCGAGGAGCCGACGATGATCAGTGAGACGCTCGTCTCGTCGAGGTGGGTGTCCCAGACCCGCTGGAACTTCGACGGGATCGCCTCGTCGGACTCGACGAGGTACGGGAACTCGTCGATGACGACGACCGCGTCTCGATCACCGAGCGTGCGCAGGAGCGCTTCCCAGTCCCGTCGCGTGTCCTCGACCGCCGGATAGGTGCCGCTTGCGGCATCCACGAAGTTCGTTAGCTGCGCGTCCGGGGTCTCCTGTGTCGCCTGCCAGTAGACGGCGTCGTCACGGTCGGCGATCGACTGGCGTACGAGTGCGCTCTTGCCGAGTCGGCGTCGACCGTAGATCACGATCAGATCGGCCTCGTCCCG
>JBDGPL010000118.1:0-2978 GCA_042219705.1 Halobacteriales archaeon
ATGCGTGGGACCGGATTTGAACCGGCGGACCCCTGCGGGACAGCGCCCTCAACGCTGCGCCGTTGGCCTAGCTTGGCTACCCACGCAGGCACCGCTCACTACCTGACGGCCCGATAAAAGGGCTTCCGTTTCGCCCGCCTCGGAGCCGAACGCCTTTGGCCGACCCACCCCTCTTCGGCGGTGTGCGCGCCGTCGTCCGCGACCACGTGGCCGCCGCCGCGGCGGCCCTCTCGACCGCCGCCATCGCGCTGGTCTTCGGGACCGTGCTCGGCGCCGTCCCGCCGGCGCTCCTGCCGGGGGCGCCCGACGCCGTCCTCGCCGCCATCCCCCACGTGAACGCCGTCATCAGCGTCGTCGCCATCGGCACCATCGCCCTCGGCTGGCGGTGGATCCGGGCCGGAGCGGTCCGGAAGCACCGGGCTGCAATGCTTCTCGCCCTGGCCCTCTTCGTCACGTTCCTCGGGCTGTACCTCTACCGGGTGGCCCTCCTCGGCCCGACGGCGTTCACGGGCCCGCCGGCGGTCTACCGCTTCGTCTACCTCCCGGTGCTGGCCGTCCACATGACCCTCGCCGTCGTCTGTATCCCGCTGCTGGCCTACGTCGCGCTGCTCGGTCTCAGCCACCCCACTGCGGCCATTCCCGGGACGGCCCACCCCCGCGTCGGCCGCGCGGCCGCCGCGCTGTGGCTCGTCTCCTTCGGCCTGGGGACGGTCGTCTACCTGCTGCTCTACGTCGTGTATTGACGGCCGGTCGCGGCCGAGCGCGAGGAGGAGCCGGTCAGTGGTCGCCGGCCTTCGATTGCCAGGCGTAGGACCGCCGCTTCGCCGACTTGCCGAAGCCGCAGGCCGAGCAGACGCCCTTCCGGACGTGGTAGGACTTCTCGCCGCAGCGACGGCACTTCACGTGGGTCGTCTTGTTCTTCTTGCCCTGGGCCGTCGTCCCGTCGCTCATGGTCGTCCTGAGCCGAGGCCGTCGCCGCGTAAAACGGTTGTGTTGTCCCCGAGCCGGCCGGCCCGCGGGGGCGCCAGAACCCATAAAGCCGGCCGCCGCCTACGGCGTCCATGGACCTCACCCTCCTGGAGCTGCACCTCGAGAACGCCGAGTTCAACGCGCCGTTCGCCGGCCGCGCCGCCGGTGGCGACGACGGCGACGATGCCGAATCGACGTCGACCGGGGAGACGGCGGCGGCCGACACCGGGGACGAAGCCGGCGGACAGGTCGGCCCCGGCCTCGTAGCTCTCCTGTTCGGTGCCGTCGCGCTCGCGCTGTTAGCGCGTTACCTGCGCGGGCGCGCCGACGAGCAGACGACCCTCGACGAGCTCGAGGCGTAGCCCCGGCCGTGTTCGTCCCCCGACCGACGACGGCGCCGGGGCGGGCTCGCCAGTGACGTTCATCGAGGGCATGCGGTCCGTCGCCGCGGCGTCGGGCGACGGGCCGGTCGATTGGGACGCCGCGGCCAGGGCCGCCAAGGCCGCCACGCCACCCGGTTCGGTCGACCTCGACGACGAGGAGCGGGTCGCCTACGCTCGTGACGTCCGGGACGCCGGCGACGCCATCCGCGCGACGACGGGGCTGGCGTTCGGCCTCCCGGGCACGCTCGAGGTCCAGACCCGCCACCACTGGATCGACGCCAACGTGGAGACCTTCCGGGAGCTCCTGGCGCCGCTCGAGGACCAATCCGCGTCGCTGCCCGGCGTCGCTCGACGCGTCAACACGGCCACCATGGCCGGGCTGCTGGCGTTCACCGCCCGGCACGTCCTCGGCCAGTACGACCCGCTGCTGCTCGCCGAGGGCGAGACGCCGGGGCTGTACTTCGTCCGGCCGAACGTGGTCCGGGTGGCCGAGGAGCTCGACGTGGCCTATCCCCGCTTCCGGCGGTGGGTCGCCTGCCACGAGGTCACCCACGCCGCCGAGTTCGGGGCGGCACCCTGGCTCGCCCCCGAGCTCGAGGCCCGCGCCCGGACGGCCATCGACGCCCTCGCCGCGGGCCGGTTCGATCGCGGGAGCGTCCGCGCGCTCGACGCCGCCATGACCGCCGTCGAGGGCTACGCGGAGTACGCCATGGACCGGGCCTTCGACGACGCGTACGCCGACGTCCGCCGGAAGGTCGACGAGCGCCGGCGCCGTCGGGGCCCGCTCACGGCGCTCCTGGCCCGGCTGCTCGGCCTCGATCGCAAGCGACGGCAGTACGAGCGCGGGAAGGCCTTCTTCGAGGCGGTCGAGCGCGAGGGGGGCGAGGACGCCCCGGCCCGGGTCTGGGCGCGTGTCGACCACCTCCCGACGTGGGCGGAGCTCGACCGGCCGGGCCGCTGGCTCGACCGCGTCGGCCGGTAACCCGGTTTCGCTCGACGCTCGGTCCTGGGCGACGCCGCTCGCCCCCGCCAGCTGCGCCCCGGCGCCGCGGGTCGCGGCCGCGCCGGCGGGCCCTCACCCGAAGCCGCGGTTGACGCCGTCGTCCTCGACGAGGTCCTCGAACTCCGACTCGAGCAGGGACTCGGCGTCCTCGAACGTGGCGGCGAACTCGTCGAGCCGGTCGGGCCGGTCGTAGGTGTCGTACTCGAGCGGCCCGTAAGCCGGCGAACCGAGGGCGTCCATGAGGTCGTCGAACAGGGCGTCGGGCTCGCCGGGCGCCTCGGCGTGGGCCTTGACGGTCTCTTCGACCCGACGGGCCGTCCGCTCGGCCTCGTCCTCGTCCGCGGGCGGGCGCTGGACGGCGAACCGGCCGTCGGCCGCCTGCGGGAGCAGCGGCTCGATCTCGTCGTCGATAGAGCGGGCCACGCGGCCGCCGAGCCCGCGCACCTCGAAGGGGTTCTTCGCGTAGGTCTTGAGCTGGTAGAGCCCGACCGCTGGGTGGGCCAGGTAGAGGTCCTCGCCGATGCCGCGCTCGCGGGGGCCGGCGACGGCCCGCCAGTCGGCCGGGTCAACGTCGCGGTCGACGACGTCGCCGACGAGGTCCTGCCAATCCCGGACGCGCATGG
>JBDGPL010000119.1:0-6030 GCA_042219705.1 Halobacteriales archaeon
GCCGAGGAGTGGGGGTTGGAGACGACGTACCTCGACCATCCGACCGGGTTCTGACCGACTCGTCGCCCCGACTGGCTCCCCCCCGGGACGGTCCCCCGTCCACGACCGCCGCTTGCCGATGCCCCCGGAATCCGGGGCCGCATCCACCCGTGTCAGAGTTGTCGCCGCACCCGCACAGCCGTCAGGGTTCGTCGCTCCTCTCGCTCGCCGGTAGGATCCGTCCTTCGACGATTCTCGGCCGATAGGAACCTTCCTGCTGCTGAAGCCAGCTGGCCCAGAAATACGATTGATGACCTATCTGGTGCCGTACGACGGGTCGGAGCTGGCGAAATCGGCGCTCGTGCGGGCCCGCGTGCACGCAATCGCGCTCGACGAGGCACCACCCGACATCAGGAAGCACGTCTTCCGGGAGGAACCGCTCGAGGTCGTCGCGGTGAGTATCGTGCCCGATAGCGCCCGGTACGCCCGCGAGAAGGGCTGGATCCGGGACGACGAGGAGTTCCGGACCCGCCACGTGGTCGAACACCTGCACCGGGAGGTGACCGACCTCGACCCGAGTGCCTCGTTCCAGTTCGAACGCGTCGACGGGGCGGCGACGGCCGGAACCATCAGCAAACGCCTGCAGCGGAAAGCCGGGGAACTCAACGCGGCCATGGTCTTCATCGGGAGCGAGAACGCCGGACGGATCATCACCCCGCTGACGAGCGTGGGTGGCGGCGTCGCCGCCGAGCAGGACTACGACGTCTGCATCGTGCGCCGTCGCCTGCCGCCGGAAGCGAGGCGCCGCCTAAAATCAGACTTCTTCATCCCGGCCTAGGGCGACCCCATCATCCATCAATAGCGCGAACCATCCCATGAACGACAAATCGCGACCGGTGCTCTCGACCGTTCTGTGGTCAGTCCTCGTCGGGGCGCTTGGAATCATCCTGGTCGTCGTGTTCACCGACGACCCGGTCGAAGCCTTCCTGGTGAGTGCGCTCGTTGTCGTCTTCGTCCTCTACCTGCTGCCGTACCAACTGGCCGCACGGTGGCACTACTGGGCGGGTACGATCAGTATCGCGGTCGCCCTGGCGATCTACGAATGGGGATAAATGGTCGGCCGTCGCCGGGTCGCAGCACCGCCCTGGGCCGGTCGGCGGGCGCTATCTGGCCATCGGAAGTGGTGCAAGAGGATGACGACCCGACACGGCGGGGGAAACGAGGTTGGACGGTCGACGACCCCCCCTCCATGACCGCCGGCGGATACCGATCCATTCGCGATCGAGAGCTCCCACACCGACCGTTGGATCGTGAGCCGTCGACCGCGAGTCGGCCGTCGAGTAGGACGGCCGAAGGTTGCGAGACTTGACCATTTCGAGCCCTGACCAACATGTGGTCGATAGTCCACCCGTGCGGCCGTCGAAGCCGGCTTCGAGCGCCACGTGCCGGACTCGAGGCACCTGCCAGCCGCGAGACCGGGCCGTTCAAACCCTCGCTGGGCGAAGCCCGGCCCATGACCGACGACGGGCCGCCACGGGAGGAGTTCCGGGACGATCCCGTCGGCCACGTCCGGATCCGCCCCGGCATGACCGTCGGCGAGCTCGCCGCGGAGTACGGCCGCGCGGGGGCGGGCGCCGGCGCCGTCCACGAGGCCGTCGAGCTGCTCGCCGAGATGCTCGGCGACGACGACGTCACCACGTTCGTCGGCCTCGCCGGGGCGATGGTCCCCCTCGGGATGCGCCGGGTGGTGGCCGACCTGGTCCGGGCCGGCCACGTCGACGTCCTGGTGACGACCGGCGCGAACCTCACCCACGACGCCATCGAGGCCATCGGCGGCGACCACCACCACGGCCGGCCGGGCACACCGGAGAAGACCGAGCGCGAGCACGACGAGACGCTGCGGGCGGAGGGCGTCGACCGCATCTACGACGTCTATCTGCCCCAGGAACACTTCACCGCGTTCGAGTCCCACCTCCGCGAGGAGGTCTTTCCGACGCTCGAGCGGCGGGTGTCCATCGCCGAGCTGACCGCCGAACTGGGCCGGGCCAACGCCGCGGTCAACGAGCGCGAGGGCGTCGACGCCGACCCCGGGATCGCGGCCGCGGCGGCCGCGGCGGGCGTGCCGATCTACGCGCCGGCGGTCCAGGACTCGGTGCTCGGCCTGCAGTCGTGGATGTACAGCCAGATCTCCGACTTCGCCCTCGACGCCCTGGCGGACATGACCGCGCTGTCCGACCAGGCCCACGAGGCGGAGCGGTCCGGGGCGTTCGTCGTCGGCGGGGGCGTGCCGAAGAACTACGTCCTCCAGACGATGCTGACCACCCCCGGGGCGTACGACTACGCGGTCCAGCTGACGACCGACCCGCCGTCGACCGGCGGGCTGTCCGGCGCGACCCTCGACGAGGCCCGCTCGTGGGGCAAGCTCGACCCCGAGGCCGAGAACGTCACCGTCGTCGGCGACGCCACCATCACGCTGCCGCTGGTCGTCGCCGGCGCGTTGGAGCGGCTCGGGTAGTCCCCCAGGGCTGGCCAGCCCGGCGCTGGGGCCGGCCGGACCGACACGGCTTAGCCGCCCGGGGTCGAGCCCCCTCGCGTGCGCCTGCGGAACAGCTTCATCCCGGTCGAGGGCGTCGGCGAGCGGACCGAGCGCCGGCTCTGGCGCGCCGGGGTCACCCGCTGGGACGACTTCGACGACGCGTCGATTCGTGGCGTGGGACCGACGCTCGCCACCCGCATCCGGACGTTCGTCGAGGAGGCCGAGCCCCGGCTGGCCGACCGGGACGCCCGCTACTTCGCCTCGGCGCTGCCCGACCGGGAGCGCTGGCGGCTCTACGAGGACTTCCGCGACCGGGTCGCCTACCTCGACATCGAGACGACCGGCCTGGACCGACACCGCGACGACGTCACCGTGGTCGGGGTCCACGGGCCGGAGGGAACGGCCTCCCTGGTCCGCGGCCGGGACCTCTCGCCCGCGGCGGTCCAGGACGCCCTCGGCGACGCCGCGCTCGTCGTGACCTTCAACGGCGCCCAGTTCGACCTGCCGTTCCTCGAATCGGCGCTCGGGGTCTCCGTCGACCGGCCCCACGTCGACCTGCGGTACCCGTGCCGGCGGCTGGGCCTGACGGGCGGGCTGAAGGCCATCGAGCGGACCGTCGACATCGACCGGGACCGGCCGGACCTCGGCGGCCGCGACGCCGTCCGGCTGTGGCACCGCTACGCCCGCCGCGGCGACGAGTCGGCGCTCGAGACCCTCGTCGACTACAACCGCGAGGACGCCGTCCACCTCGAGACGCTCATGGACCTGGTCGCCGACCGGCTCCACGAGGCGGTGTTCGAGGACGCGCTCGCGACGGACTGAGCGGGCCCCCCGCCGGGTGCGGCGTCCTCCGGCAGGCCTTTGACCGGCGGCGGCCCAGCGCCCCCATGGTCACCAACCTCGCCGAGGGCGTGCGGGCGATGACGAGCAACGCCTTCCTCGTGACGGGCGACCGGACCGTCCTCGTCGACGCGGGCGCGAGCTTCGACGCCGTCGAGCGGGTTCGCGACCGGGACGCGTCGCTCGACGCGGTGGTCCTCACCCACACCCACCCGGACCACGTCGGGAACCTCGACGACGTCAAGGCGGCCTTCGGCGTCGAGGCCTGGGGGTTCGACCCCGGCCAGGACGGGGTCGACCGCGCCATCGCCGACGGCGACGCCGTGCGGCTGGGCGACCACGACTACACGGCGCTGCACACGCCCGGCCACAAGGACGACCACCTCTGCTTCTACGCCGCCGACGCCGGCGTGCTCTTCTCCGGCGACCTCGTCTTTCAGAACGGCAGCTTCGGGCGCACCGACTTCGAGGAGGGCGACCGGGCGACGCTCGTGGCGAGCATCGACCGGCTGCTCGACGCCATCGACGGGTCGCTGTCGGCCATGTACCCGGGCCACGGCCCGAGCGTGACCGACGACCCGCGCCGCCACATCGAGCTGGCCCGGCAGTTCGCGGCCCAGGGGTGAGCCGACGCCCGACCCGACGACGAAGACGGTGCCCTTATTCGGGGGCTTGTCCAACGGCCCGTATGCCAACGTGCCAGAACTGCGGGTCGTTCGTGACCGAGCGGTACGTCCGGGTCTTCGCGCCCTCCGGCGTGGACCACCCGCGCGCCTGCCCCGCCTGTCCGGACAAGGTCCGTGACGGCGCCGACGTCCGGGACGCCAAGTCCGTCCGACAGGGTCGCGCGGTCAAAGAGCCCACCTCCTCGAGCTGAGCCGCCGGTGTCGCCCCCCAGGAACCTGCTGCACCGCGTAGCGACGACCGGGATCGGCGTGGTGACGGCGCGGTCGGACCACGGGAGGCAGCCCGCCCGTCGATGAGCGGGGACGACCGCCGGGCCGAGGTGGCGGCCGCGGCCGCCCGGGCGGGCGGCGCCGCCGCGTTCGAAGACTTCCGCACGGAGCTGGCCGTCGAGACGAAGGCGAACAAGAACGACCTGGTGACGGCCGCGGACCACTCGGCCCAGGCGGCCGTTCGGGACCGCATCCACGAGGCGTTCCCGAGCGAACCGGTCGTCGCCGAGGAGGGCGACGCCCCGGCGGCGCTGCCGGAAACGGGCCCGGCCTGGGTCGTCGACCCCATCGACGGCACCGCGAACTTCGTCCGCGGGATGCGCGTCTGGACGACCAGCGTCGCCGCCGTCATCGACGGTGCGCCGGTCGGCGCCGCGTCGGCCCTCCCCGCGCTCGACGACGTCTACACCGCCACGTCGGCGGGGGCGTCCCGGAGCGGCGAACCGATGGCCGTGAGCACCCGCGGCGACCCCGAGACGTTCGCCGTGGCCGTGCTCGGCTGGGGGCCGACCCGGGACCGCGAAGCCTACGTCGCGCTGAGCCGCGCCGTCATCGAGCGGTTCGGCGACCTGCGCCGCGTCGGGAGCATGCAGGCCGCGCTGGCCTTCGTCGCCAGCGGCGAGCTCGACGCCGCGGTCACGACCGAGCGGCCGGCGCCGTGGGACGCGGTCGCCGGCGCCCACCTCGTCGAGCGCGCCGGCGGCACCGTCACGGACGGGCAGGGCGAGCCCTGGCACCACGACGCCGGCCTCCTGGTCGCCTCGAACGGCCAGGCCCACGAGGCGCTGCTGGACGTGGCGCCGACCGGGTGAGGGCCGGAAGCGGACGATGTTCCCCGGAGCGCCGGCGGACCTGCCAGGCCCCGGTCGCCGCCGGTCCGCCGGGGCGCGCCGACCGGTAGGATTACGAATATCGTAAAATCCGTTCGTCACCCGAAACGTACCACCGTCTTTATTACGACGTCCGCACCAGGCAGGGGTGACCATGGCCAGCGACGACCGGACCGTCCTCCTCATCGGCAGCGGCCCCATCCAGATCGGCCAGGCGGCGGAGTTCGACTACTCCGGGGCCCAGGCCTGCCGAGCCCTGCGGGAGGAAGGCGTCCGGGTCGTCCTCGTGAACTCCAACCCGGCGACCATCATGACCGACCCCGAGATGGCCGACCGGGTCTACGTCGAGCCCATCACGCCCGAGGTCATCGCCGAGGTCATCCGCCAGGAGCAGCCCGACGGCGTCATCGCCGGCCTCGGCGGCCAGACCGGGCTGAACGTCACCGCCGAGCTCGCCGAGCAGGGCGTCCTCGAGGCGCACGACGTCGAGATCCTCGGCACGCCGCTCGACACCATCTACGCCACCGAGGACCGCGAGCAGTTCCGCCAGCGGATGGAGGGGATCGGCCAGCCGGTCCCGAAGTCCGTGACCGTCGAGTCGGTCGACGAGGTCGAGTCGGCCGTCGACGCCGTCGGCGGGCTCCCGGTCATCATGCGGACGACCTACACGCTCGGCGGCGCCGGCTCCGGCGTCGTCGACGACCTCGATGAGCTCCGCGAGCGCACGCGGTCGGGCCTCAGGCTCTCCCGGAACGACGAGGTGATGATCACCGAGTCCATCGACGGCTGGATCGAGCTCGAGTACGAGGTGATGCGCGACGCCGACGACTCCTGCATCATCATCTGCAACATGGAGAACCTCGACCCGATGGGCATCCACACGGGCGAG
>JBDGPL010000012.1:0-2121 GCA_042219705.1 Halobacteriales archaeon
GCGCTGGCCGTCGGCGCCGACCGATCGGACATCCAGGAGTACCTCGAGACCCACTACGAGGACGCGATGGCCCTCGACGGCGGCATCGACCTGGCGCTGTCGGCGCTGGCCGAGGTCAACAACGGCTCGCTGGCCCCCGAGCACGTCGGCCTGGCCACCATCGGCGTCGACGACGGCTTCGCGACGGTCGACGACGCGACCGTCCGCGAACACCTCGAGTCCCTGGACATGCTCGAGGAACCGGGCGAGGAGTAAGGCTCGCGACGGCTCCGGGAAACACCTTTTACCCCCGCGGGGGTACCGCCGGCCATGATTTCTCTCGACGACGCCGTCACCGCGAGGCTCGAGTCCCACGGCTCGCGGTTCGAGGTCCTCGTCGACCCCGACGCGGCCCTCGCCATCAAGCGCGGCGAGTTCGAGGGCGATCTCGAGGACGTCATCGCCGCCGAGGACGTCTTCGAGGATGCCGCCCGGGGAGACCGGCCCGCCGAGGCGGACCTCGAGACGGTCTTCGGGACGACCGACCCGCTCGAGATCATCCCGGAGGTCATCGAACGCGGCGAGATCCAGATCACCGCGGAGCAGCGCCGGGAGATGCAGGAGCAAAAGCGCCGCCGGCTCATCGACACCATCGCCCGGAACGCCATCAACCCCCAGATGAACGACGCGCCGCACCCGCCGGACCGCATCGAGTCGGCCCTCGAGGAGACCGACTTCCGGGTCGACCCGATGGAGCCCGTCGAGACCCAGGTCGACGACGCCCTCGACGCGCTCCGGCCGGTCATCCCCATCCGCTTCGAGGAGATTACCGTCGCGGTCCAGTTCCCGGCGGAGCACGCCGGCGCCGCCCAGGCCCGGGTCCGCGAGTTCGGCGAGCTGGAGCGCGAGGAGTGGCAGGCCGACGGCTCCTGGATTGGGGTCCTCGAGTTCCCGGCTGGGATGCAGGACGACTTCTACGACCTCGTGAACGAGCTCTCCGCCGGCGAGGCCGAGACGAAAATTCTCAAGGACGAGGACGAGCTGTAGCCGGGCCGGCCCCGTCCGAACCGGCCGCATACCTCGGCACAGTGGGCGACGGCTCCGCCTGACGGCCGGCTCAGCCGACCCCGACCAACCCGGCGAGCGCGGCCACGAGGTGTTCCCAGACCGAGACGCCAGTGAGGACTGCCTGGAGCGTGTCCACGCCGAAGAAGGCGAACAGGGCGGCGCTCGCGAGGTGCACCTTCCGGATGTCGAACCGGTCGGCGAAGGTGAAGAACAGGTAGGCGTTCAGCAGGCTCACCGGAATGATGGCGGCCATCTCGCCCGCCCAGATGGCGGTCGGGTAGGCGTACTGGGCGGCGAGCCCGATGGTGATGAGCTGGGTCTTGTCGCCGAACTCGCCGAACGCCATGAGCGCGAAGACGGGCAGGAAGCCGCCGCGGAGCGCCGGGACCTGCCAGCCGACGACCGGCACCCGGACGTCGAGCTCGTCGGCGGCGCCCGCCAGTCCGCCGTCGGTCGTGGCGTCCCCCTGGCTCCTGTCGGGCGCCGACCGGACCAGCATGACCGCGAAGACCAGGAACAGCGCACCGGTGCCGACATCGAGGTAGAGTCCCGGGAGCACCCGCTGGACGTAGGCCCCGAAGAGGACCTCGAGGGCCGTCCAGCCGGCGAAGGCGGTGCCGGCGGCCGAGACCACGAGCAGCGGGTTGTACCGTGTCGACAGCCCCGCGATGATGAGCTGGACCTTCTCGCCGGGGAGCACCGCGAGCTGGGCGACGAACGCGATGACGGCGACGTCGAGCCAGCCCGTCATCGGCCTCCCCCGGGTACCGCATCCACGCGTCGGACCGGCTCGGGACGTTCCGAGCCCCGCCGGGCCCAGGCAGGGCTGGGTCGTCTCGCTCGTCGCACCGTCACGGCGCCTGTTTTAGACGGGGCTAACAAATAGATTTTCCATTGGACATCCCCGGGTGCTCCCGGCCAGTCCCGGTCTCGGGACGGCCCGCCGGTCTTCGTCAGAAGGACTCGACGTGGGGGCGGAGGTCGAGTTCCAAGGTCCAGGCCGAGCGGTCCTGCTCGATCAGGTGCCAGTAGGTGTCGGCGATGGCGTCGGGGTCGAGGTATGACGCCTCGTCC
>JBDGPL010000012.1:2131-5281 GCA_042219705.1 Halobacteriales archaeon
TGAGAATCTGGCCGTCGATGACCACGTGGGCGACGTGGATGCCGTCGGGACCGAGCTCCCGGGCCATCGACTCGGCCAGCCCACGGCCGGCGAACTTCGCCGCCGAGAAGGCGGCCGCGCCGCCCCGACCACGGACGGCCGACGTGGCCCCGGTGAAGATGACCGTCCCGCCGTCGCCGGCGAGCATGTCCTCGACGGCGTGCTGAGCGCACCGGAGGCCGCCGAGCGGGCCGACCCGCAAGGCGTTGGCGAACGCCTCGGGCACGACGTCCCGGACGCCCTCCCAGGCGCCGCCGCTGGCGTGGTTGACGAGGACGTCGACGGGACCGAGGTCGTCGTGGACGACGTCGAAGGCCCGGTCGATGGCGTCGACCTCGGCGAGGTCGGTCGGCGCGATGGCCACGTCGGCGCCGTGGGCCGACCGGAGCTCGTCGGCGAGCGCCTCGAGGTGAGATTCGGTGCGGGCGAGCAGCCCGAGGGCGAGCCCCTCCTCGGCGAACCGGCGGGCGAGCGAGGCGCCGAGGCCGGGGCCGACCCCGGCGATGACGGCGGTGCGCGGCATGGGGGTCGCGACGGGCCCCGGACGGGAAACGGTATGCCAACCGGCAGGTCGCTCGCGGCCGGTCGCCCGCCGGCTATCCCCGCTTGAACCCGAGCAGGAACCCGCCGGTGAACCCGGCCCCGACCGAGAGCGTCGACAGGACCGACATGAGCCAGGAAGGGGGCGTGTTGGACGTCGCCGCCTCGCCGATCTGGACGAGCCCGGCCGTGAGCCGCTCCCAGTCGACGGTGAGGATCTGGCGTGACTCCAGGAACTTGAACAGCGCGAGCTCGAGACCGATGATGACGGCCACCAGCTTGGCGACCTTCTTGGCGGCGAAGCCGATGACGCCCCCGATCATGGCCCCGCCGCCGAACTCGAGGCCGAGCTGCTGGACGTTGAGATCGCCCATGCTCCCCGTACCGGTGGCCACGGATATGCGTCTTGTGGCTGGCCTTCCGACGAGGTGTCCGGGCGATGTGTCGACCTGGAGCGGAGGCGGCCGGAATTTAAATAGCGGCACGCCGTACGGCCGGGGGAGTGCAGGCGCAACGTCCGACCCCGGCGGTCATCGCCAAACGCGTCGATTCGGGCGAGCCGGATACGGCCGAGATCGTCGAGCTGGCCCGGTCCGCCGGCTACGAGGTCGCGGGGGTCCTCACCCAGACCCGTCCGGAGGACCCCGAGTACAACCTCGGCGCGGGCAAGGTCGACGAGTTGGTCGAGCTGGTCGCGGCCACCGGCGCCGAGGCGGTCGTCCTCGACAACCGAACCGGGCCGTATCAGACCTACAACCTCGGCCGGCGGCTCCCCGACGGCGTCGAGGTCGTCGACCGGTTCACGCTCATCCTCCGCATCTTCGGCCAGCGGGCCGACACCCGGAAAGCCCAGCTCCAGGTCGAGCTCGCCGAGCTCCGCTACGAGCTGCCCCGGGTCGAGGCCAAGGTCAGCCTCGCCAAGCGCGACGAACACCCCGGATTCATGGGGCTCGGCGAGTACGACGAGAGCCGCGAGCGCGACATCAAGGCCCGCATCAGCCGCATCCGTGACGAGCTGGCCAGCATCGAGAAGACCGACGAGCAGCGTCGCGAGCAGCGCCGGGCGTCCGGGTTCGACCTCGTGGCCCTCGCCGGCTACACCAACGCCGGCAAGTCGACGCTGCTGCAGCGCCTCGCGTCGGACCTCGAGGTCGGCGAGAACGAGGACCGTCACCCCGACCTCGCCCGCACCGCCGAGGCGCACGACCGGCTGTTCACCACGCTGGGAACCACCACCCGCCGGCTCGACCTGGAGCGCCGGCAGGCGCTCATCACCGACACGGTCGGGTTCATCTCGGATTTGCCCCACTGGCTGGTCGAGTCGTTCAAGTCCACGCTGGACTCGGTCTACCGGGCCGACCTCGTGCTGCTCGTGGTCGACGTGACCGACTCCGTCGAGGCCATCCGCGAGAAGCTGGTCACCTGCCACGACACGCTCTATGAGCGCAACGAGGCGCCCATCGTCACCGTGCTCAACAAGGTCGACGCCGTCGACGACGCCGAGCTGGTCGAGAAGCGCGAGGCGCTCGCCGCGCTCGCGCCCGACCCCGTCGCCATCAGCGCCACGGAGGGAACCAACGTCGACGCGCTCCGGACCCGCATCGAGGCCGAGCTGCCCGACCACGAGCGCGAGCGGCTCGTACTGCCACTGTCCGACGACGCCATGAGCCTCGTCTCCTGGGTCCACGACCACGCCCACGTCGAGACCGAGGACTACGGAAGCGAGGAGGTCGTCCTCGATTTCGAGGCCCGGCCGTCGGTCATCGAGCGGGCCCGGGCCAAGGCCGGGGAGCTGGCAGCCGCCCCGGGGACGTAGTCCGGTTTTAGGCCGGGAAGGCCAGGACGACGGCGATCACGAACAGCGGGACCGCGAAGAGGAGGGCATACCAGGTGCCGCCGGCCAGCAGCAGCACCCAGGTGGAGATGCCGTAGCCCGTCGGATCCCAGTCGACGCCGAACCGGGGCAGCCCGGCGGCTCCGAGCAGCGGGACGCCAACGGCGTAGCCGAGCGACAGGGGGATGACGACGTCCAGGAGGCCGTTCGCCATCTCGCCGCCGGTGCCCCCGCTCGTGGCCACGACCGCCCAGAACGTGCCGAGGACGTAGGGCAGCCCTGCGCCGACGGCGACGACGGCGTACGTGGGAAGCAGGTGGCCGGTCGGCGGCAGCTCCCGGAAGAGGGCGCGGAGGCGCGCCGCGAGGAGGAACGGACTCCAGAGGACGGCCGCGACGGCCCCGGGGGCGAGCAGGACGAGGAGGAGGTTGAACCAGCCGACGAGGTCGACATCGACGGTCTGGAGGGGGACCATGAGCGTGGAGGAGCGGGCCCCGGGGAAGTGTTTTCTCCTTGCCGAGACCCGTGCTGGGCCGCCGGCCCATCCCGGCATCAGTCCAGCGATCGTTTGGACTTCTCGACGACGCGGACGCCCTCGATGGCCGTCTCCGGGTACTGGCCGTCCTCGTCCTTCTCCGCCGCCTTCACCATGTCCCAGACGACGCCGAGGCCGGTCGTCACGCCCTGTAGCGCCTCCATCTCGCAGCCGGTCTTGCCGGTCGTCTCGACGGCGACGG
>JBDGPL010000120.1:0-5005 GCA_042219705.1 Halobacteriales archaeon
GTGGTTCCCGCCGATGCCGTAGCCGTCGCCGTCGCCGCCGGCGGCGACGACCTCCAGCCCCGGGTTGGCCAGCTTCGCCGCCCGGGCGACGGGCAGCGACCGGCCGTGGATGGCGTGGAAGCCGTAGCTCTCGAAGTAGCTGCTGAGCTTGCCGGAACAGCCGATCCCCGTGACCAGGAGGACCTCGTCGGGGTTCCGGCCGACGGCGGGCATGGCCTGCTTTAGGGCCTTGAGTACGCCGAAGTCGCCACAGCCCGGACACCACGTCGCCTGGGGCTCGATGCCGGGGGTGAAGTCGTCGCTCGACACGTCGCGTCCCTCGCCGATGGCGCTGAATGCACTCATGGTCAATCACCGACCGCCGGTTCCATCCGCGTGTTGAACGCCGGTTTCGTCTCGACGCCGCCGTCGAGCCGGGTCTCGAAGCCGTCGACGACCTCCGCCGGCTCGAACGGCTCGCCGTCGTACTTGAGCAGGCTGTACAGCCGGTCGCCGAACCGCCCGAGCTCGCGCTGGACGAGGCCGCGGAACTGCCCGGTCGCGTTCATCTCGACCACCAGCGCCTCGTCGACGCCTTCGAGGAACGCCGCGACCGCCTCGTCGGGGAACGGTCGGAGCTCGCTCACCGAGAGCGCCCTGACCCGGTCGCCGTCGGCGTTCAGGCGGTCGACGGCCTCCTCGACCGTCCCCTGGTTCGACCCCCAGGTCAGGATGCCGTAGTCGGCCGACTCGGGGCCGTACGCCGTCTGATTCGAGCCCTCCCGGTCGTCGAGGAACGCCCGGATGGCGTCGTACTTCGCCAGGCGCCGGTCGGTCTGGCGGACGCGGTTCGACTGGTCCTCGGCGATGTGGCCCGTGGGCCAGTGCTCGTTGCCGGACGCCAGGAATCGCCCGCCCTCCTGACCCGGAATGGAGCGTGGGCTGACGCCGCCCTCGGCATCATACCGGTAGCGCTCGAACTTGCCGGCAGGGTGGTGCGGTGCGTCGGCCAGGTCCGTCTCATCGAGAGTCGCCCCCATGGTGGGGTTCGGCTCGCGGTCGAAGACCGACGCGTCCATGGTCCGGTACTCGCCGCCGAGCTTCTGGTCGTAGAGGACGACGACGGGCACGTTGAAGTCGTAGGCGATTCGGAACGCGAGCCGGGTCTGCTCGTACGCTTCCGCGGGGGTACCGGGCGCGAGCACCACCCGCGTCGAGTCGCCCTGGCTGGTATAGAGGACGTGCTCGAGGTCGCCCTGCTCGGTCTTCGTCGGCATCCCCGTCGACGGCCCGGCCCGCATCGCCTCGACGAGCACCAGGGGTTCCTCGACCATCTCCGCCATCCCGAGGGGCTCGGACATCAGCGCGAACCCGCCGCCCGACGAGCCCGACATCGCCTTGGCCCCCGCATGGGAGGCCCCGATGGCCATCGACGCGGCGGCGATCTCGTCCTCGACCTGCTCGGACACGCCGCCGATCTCCGGCAGCCGCTGGCTCATGATGGTGAAGACGTCGGTCCAGGGCGTCATCGGGTAGCCCGAGATGAACCGGCAGCCCTCGTCGATGGCACCGTAGGCGATAGCGTGGCTACCGGACACCAGTACCTGGTCGCCGGCGTCGGTTCCCTCGGGAACGCGAACGTCGTGGGCGTCGACATCGTAGTCGTCGACAACCGCCTGGTGGGCGGTCTCGAGGATCTCGCGGTTCTGCTCGAGGACGTCGCCGCTCATCGTGTCCTCCATCAGCGCCTCGATCGGGTCGAGGTCCATCCCGGTCAGGGCAACTGTCGCCCCGACGCCGGCGGTGTTGCGCATCACCTCCCGGCCGACCTCCCGGGCGAGCCCCCGGAGGTCGAGCGGGTAGACGTGCCAATCGTGCTCCTCGGCGCGGGCCTCGAAGTCCTCGACCTCGGCGACGTCGATGAGCCCCTCGTCGTAGACGATGACGCCGCCGTCGCGGAGGTCGTCGAGGTTCTCGGACAGCGGCTTGATCTCTTCGTTCCCGTAGACGGCGTGTTCGCTCGTCTGGCTCCGGCCGAACGAGTCGCCCAGCGCGAGCAGGAAGTTGAAGCCGTCCCCGCGGGACCCGACGGGTTCGGCAGCTGCCCGCACCTCGGCGTAGGTGTGGCCCCCGCGAATCCTGGAGGGGTAGTGGCGGTGCGTGAAGATGTGCAGGCCCGACCGCATCAGGGCTTTGGCGAAGTTCTGGCTCGTCGAGTCGATCCCGTCGCCGGAACCACCCGCGATTCGCCAGATGAGCTCCTCAGTCATGGGACGTCATGGCCCGAAGGCCAGGTGCTCCGGAGTTAGGGGTCGAGGGACTAATTCTTTGCCATGGATTGACATACAACGATGATGAAGGTTCCCTGACCCCGTTACCGTCCCGCGGAAATCACCTCTCCGCCGATCGTCGTGGTCGAGCCGCCCGGCACCGCCGTGCCCGCCCGTCAGGTCTCCGGCGGTTCCGGCGCCGCGACGGCTTCGGAGTGGCGCCGGCGGGCCGTGACGCCGACCATGTCGGCCACGTTGCCGGTGAGCTCACGGAAGGCGTCGCCGGCCTCGAGGTCGTCCGCCAGGACGGCCGGTGAACCCTCGTCGCCGCCGGTACGGACCCGCGGGTCCAGGGGGAGCCGACCGAGGAACGGCATCTCGGTCTCCTCGGCGAACGCCTCGCCACCGCCGCTGCCGAAGATGTCGTGCTCGCCCCCGCAGTCCGGGCAGATGAAGGTGCTCATGTTCTCGACGATGCCGAGCACCGGCGTGTCGTGCCGGCCGAACATCTCCAGGCCCTTCCGGGCGTCGTCGACGGCCACGGGTTGGGGCGTCGTGACGACGACCGCGCCGGCGATGGGCAGCGTCTGCAGGACGGTGAGCTGGGTGTCGCCCGTGCCCGGCGGGAGGTCGACGACCAGGTAATCCAGGGCGCCCCACTCGACGTCCTCGACGAGCTGGGTGAGCACCTTGTGGACCATGGGACCGCGCCAGATGACGGGGTCGTCCGGCCCGACGAGGAAGGCCATGCTCATCAGCTTGACCCCGAAGCGCTCCGGCGGGACGATGGCCCCCGCCTCGGTGGCCTGGGGGGCGTCGTCGGCGGCGACCATCCGGGGGACGTTCGGGCCGTAGACGTCGGCGTCGAACAGGCCGACCCGGGCGCCACGGTCGGCCAGGCCGGCGGCGAGGTTGACGGCCACCGTGCTCTTGCCGACGCCGCCCTTGCCCGAGGCGACCACGACGACGTTCTTCACGTCCGGGAGCACCTCGTCGGCCGCCTCGGGCCGGTCGACCGACGCCGAGAGTTCGGCCTCCAGGCCCGCCTCGGCGAGCACCTCGCGGACCTCGTCGGCGATGGCCGTCTCGACCGGCGAGTACGGCGCACCGAGCGCGAGGGAGATCCGGGCGACGTCGCCGGCGACCTCGATGTCGTTCACGAGCCCGAGCGAGACGATGTCGTCGCCGAGCGACGGGTCCTCGACGGCCCGGAGCCGCTCGCGGACGTCGGCTTCGTCCATACCGGGTCGTAGCCGCGAACCCTGGATAAGGGTTGTGACCCCCCGACGTCCGGCTGGTCGGCCCGCGCCGGCCGGAAGCGGGATGTGCTGGGGAGGCCGCCCCGGCATGGCGGCGTCCGGCCGAACGATTATGTTAACTACGGCCGTTTAATCCGCCGATGACCGAGCTCGCTGATGCGGCCGGCGAGACGTTCCTGACCGAGCGGCAGGCCCAGATCCTCGAGCTCCGCCAGGCGGGCCACACCCAGCGGGAGATCGCCGATCGGCTCGAGACCACGGTCCCGAACATCAGCGCCATCGAGCGGGCCGCCCGGGACAACGTCGAGCGGGCCCGCCGGACCGTCGACCTGGCCAAGCGCATCGAGACCGACGTCTGGGTCGAGCAGCCGGCCGGGGCCCACCTGCGGGACATCGTCGACGCCATCTATACCGCCGGCGACGAGGCGGGCGTCAAGGTCACCTACAGCGACCCGGAGCTGTCCGCGTATCTCCACGTCCACCTGGACGACCGCCTCGACGGCCGCCGGCTCACCGAGGCCGTCCGGGTCGGCATCACGCCGGACGGGGGCGTCGTGACCCATCCCACGTGAGCCCCGGGTCGGCCCGCGAGGCCGACCGGTCGGACGGGGCCGGAGGTTAAACGAATGTGGCTAGTTCGGTGACACAGCTTTAACACCGCCGACCACCAACCGGCCGGATAGATGCTGGTCGACGCCTTCGGTCGGGAGCTCACCGGGGTCCGCGTCTCGCTCACGGACCGGTGTAACTTCGATTGCGTCTACTGCCACAACGAGGGGCTCGGCGACACCCGCGGCCCGATGGAGCCGGCCGACGACGAGCTGTCCGCCGACGAGGTCGTCCGGTTCCTCGAGGTCGCGGCCGAGTTCGAGGTCGAGGCGGTGAAGTTCACCGGCGGCGAGCCGATGCTCAGGGAGGACCTCGAGGACATCGTCCGTCGGACGCCGGACTCGATGGAGGCCTCGATGACGACCAACGGGACGTTCCTCCCCGGCCGGGCCCAGGACCTCGTCGACGCCGGCCTCGAACGGGTGAACGTCTCCCAGGACGCGATGGATCCCGACGCGTTCGCGGAACTGACGAAGAGCGGGGCCTACGACCGCGTCATGGAGGGCGTCGAGGCCGCCCTCGACGCCGGCCTCGCCCCCGTGAAGCTCAACATGGTCGTCTTCGAGCCCACCGCCGGGTACGTCCCGGGCATGGTCGAGCACGTCGCCGAGAACGACGGCCTGCAGCTGCAGCTCATCGAGTACATGCCCGAGCTGGCGGGCCACCCCGAGTGGGCCATCGACATCGAGCGGGTCCACGCCTGGCTCGCCGAGCAGGCCGACCGCGTCGAGGAGCGCGAGATGCACGATCGCCGGCGCTACTTCGTCGGTGGCGGCATGGTCGAGGTCGTCGACCCGGTGGGCAACGCGGAGTTCTGCGCGAACTGCCACCGGGTCCGGGTGACCCACGACGGCTACCTCAAGGGCTGTCTGAACCGCAACGACGACC
>JBDGPL010000121.1:0-9776 GCA_042219705.1 Halobacteriales archaeon
TCGTGTTCTCGAGCGTCTCGTAGGTGTCCTTGATCCAGTTCATCTCGCGCTGGCCGGTGTTGACGTCCGGCGCGGGGACGTCCCGGTCCTCGCCGATGAGCGGCCGGAGCTCGACCGCGAAGGCCCGCGTGAGCCGCTCGAGCTCGGCAGCCGAGTAGTCGGCGGGGTCGATGGCGATGCCCCCCTTCCCGCCGCCGAACGGGACGTCGACGACGGCGCACTTGTAGACCATCCAGCCGGACAGGGCCTTGACCTCGTCCCGGGTGACCGCCGGGTGGTACCTGATGCCGCCCTTGTACGGCCCCCGGGCGCCGTTGAACTGCGAGCGGTAGGCCCGGACCACCTCCAGGCTCCCGTCGTCGCGCTCCACGGCGAGGTTCGCCTCGAGCACCCGCTCGGGGGTCTTGAGCCGCTCGATGACGTCGTCGGGGGCGTCCACGAACCCGGCGGCGTCGTCGATCTGCTCCCGGAGGCTCGAAAACGGGTTGACCGCCTCGTCCATGGTCGCGGCCAGGCCGGCCGGGGGTTAAATGCCGTCGATGAACGCCGAGCGGTTAAGGCGGCCGCGCCCGCCCGGACGGGCATGGACATCGGCCTCCGGCTGCCCCATGGCAATCTCGACCTCGCCGCGCTCGCCGCCCGGGCGGAGCGGCTGGGCTACGCGTCGATCTGGGCCAGCGAGGTCTTCGACGAGGACGCCTTCGTGACGCTGGCCAGCGTCGCCGCGGCGACCGAGCGGGTCGCCGTGGGCACCGCCATCGTGAACGTCTACTCCCGGACGCCGGCCGTGCTCGCGTTGGCCGCCGCGACGCTCGACGACGTCTCGGACGGCCGGGCCCGGCTCGGGCTCGGGACCAGCACCGCCCGGGCCGTCGAGACCCTCCACGGCCAGGCCTACGACCGGCCGGTGCGGCGGACCCACGAGGCCGCCGCCATCGTGTCCCGGCTGCTCGGCGGCGACGAACCCGTCAGCTACGACGGCGAGCTGCTGTCGGTGTCGGAGGTACCGCCGCTCGACGCCGACGTGCCGCTGTACAACGCCGCGCTCGGGCCGGCCAACCGCCGGGTGACGGGCCGGCTGTTCGACGGCTGGATCCCCCACAACATCCCGTTCCCGGCGTTGGGGGACGCCTTCGACATCGTCGCCGACGCCGCCCGCGAGGCCGGCCGGGACCCGGCCGACCTCCGCGTCTCGCCATACGTCCCGACCGCCGTCGCCGAGGACGAGGCCGCGGCCCGGGAACTCCTCCGTGAACACGTCGCCTACTACGTCGGGTCCGGGGAGGGGTACCGGCGGGCGGTGGCCGAGCACTTCCCCGAGACCGCCGAGGCCGTGGCCGAGCGCTGGAACGCCGGCGACCGCGACGCGGCCCGGGCGGCCGTCACCGACGAGATGGCCGCCGCCCTCGGCGTCGCCGGGACGCCCGGGACGGCCGGCGAGCGGTTCCGGGCCACGGTCGACCGGCCGGTCATCGACGAGCCCCAGCTCGTCATCGCCGGCCGGCCGAGCGCCGAGCGCGCCCGGCGGACCGTCGAGGCCGTCGCGCCCGATGGCTGAGCCGGCGGGCGACGGCCGGTCGGGCCACCGGGCCGTGGCCGTGAACGTCGGCGCCAACACAAACGCGCCGGGGTTCCGGGGGCCGCGGTATCCGGACCGGTCGTTCGAGTTCGTGCCCATCCCGGAGCCGGCGCCGACCGTCGAGCCGGTTCCGACCTATGGCGACCTCCCGCTGTCGTTCGACGTCCCCGCCGACGTCCGGGACACGCCGGTCCACCTCGACCCCGAGTTCGCCGAATACGGCCCCGGCGAGCGGTACACCTACGGCGACCCGTACGGTGTCAAAGCCCGGCCGCTGCTCGACCTCGCCGCCGGGGATCGGGTCTACTTCTACGCGACGCTGGCCCGGCTCGACGAGGAGCCAGGTGGGGGCGGCCCCGCCGGTCCGCCCTGGCGCGGGGACGGCTGGGGCGCCTACCTCGTCGGCCGATTCGTCCTCGACCGCGACCCGGTGGCCGGGGAGACGGACGCCCGGAAGCCGGCCGCCGAGCGGGCGATCTTCGCGAACAACGCCCACGTCAAGCGGGACCCGTTCGACGCCGCGGTGCTGCTGCACGGCGACCCGTCGGCCTCGGGGCTGTTCGGGACGGCCGTCCCCCTCTCGGCGCCGGGTGACGGCGCCGTCCCCAACCGCGTCGTCACCGACCTCTCGGCGGACTCCGGTCGCGGGCCGTGGTGGCGCCGGCCGCTCCGGTTCGACGCCGACGCGGCGGGCCGGCTGGCGGCGCTCGCGTCGGCCGGGCCCGAGGACGACCCGCTGTTCGCCGCCGGCGAGCCCGGGTAGCGACGGCTCCGGCGGCGGGTCAGTCCCCGAGCGGCCCGTCTTCGTACGTCTCCAGATCGAACTCGTCGGGTGGCCGGCCGGCGGCGTCGAGCACCGGGTCGGCCACGGTGACCGGGCAGTCCGTCCGGACCGCGATGGCGATGCCGTCGGACGGCCGGGCGTCGAAGACGAACCGCTCGCGCTCGCCGTCCTCGTAGCGTTCGGCGTCCACCTTGGCGTAGAAGGTGCCGTCGGCAAGGTCGTCCACGCGGACCCGATCGACCGCGCCGCCGAACTCGGTGACCATCTCGAGCAGGAGGTCGTGGGTCAGGGGCCGCTCGGCCGGCGTCCCGGACCGGGCCAGGTGGATGGCCCGCGCCTGGTCGGCGGTGACGTAGATGGGGAGGAGGACGTCCCGGGCGTCGAGCAGGACGACCGGGGCGCCCATCCCCTCCTCGCCGACCGAGAGGCCGACGCCGTGGATCGAGGCCGGGTGTTCCATGACGGACCGTGGTGCCCCGAGCGGCAAAACCCTTCCCGCCGCGTCGCCAGGTGGTGTCGGCCCGAACCGCCAGACGGCCGCGCCCGGTCGCGTTTAAGCGTACATTTATACGACCATCCCGAGACGTGGGCCGTATGAGCGACGCCGACCCAGAGGCGGTCACCGTCTCCGCCGAGGGCATCACCGTCCGGAAGACGGTCGACACCGAGCAGTTCCAGACGCTGGCGGTGGTGGTCGAGCTCGCCTCCGAGCGCGACGACGTCGCCAGGGTCCAGCTGGTCGACCCGATCCCATCGGACGTCCCCATGGACGACGTCGGCTTCCACCCCAACTACGGCTCCGAACACTGGTCAGTCGAGGACGGCACCGTTGCCTTCGAGCGGGACTTCGAGCCGGGGGAGACCTACACGACCGTCTACGGGCTCCGGGACTACCCCGAGGACGAGACCGATGCGCTGCTCGTCGAGCCCGAGGTCGGCCTGGTCGAGACCGGCCCGGAGAGCCTCGAGGACGTCGTCGACGAGGAGCGCTCGGAGGTCGTCAGGGACTTCGTCGCCGGCGAGGCGGACCTCCCGGGTCTCGAGGAGGAGCTGGCCGACGCGGCGGAGGCGGGGGCGGCCGCCGCCGAGGCCGCCGAGACGGTCGCCGATGCCGCCGGCGGCGAGCCGGAAGCCGAACCGGAGCCGGCCGCGGCCGACGAGGCCGAACCGGCGACCCCGGACGCCGGGACCGAACCTGAGCGCCCCGAGGAGCCGGCTGGACCGGAAGAGGCGCCGGCGAGCGCCGGCGCGTCCGCCTCGGGCGAAGCCGAGCCGGCCGGTTCGGAGGCCGCCGGGGAGCCCGAACCGGCCGATGCTGGGTCAGCCGAGCCCGCCGGAGAACCCGAGGCTCCCGAGGCCGAGGAGCCAGCCGGCGCGCCGGCCGAGGGCGAGGGGGGCGAACCGAGCGTTCCGGTGACCGGCGGCGTCGTCCGCGTGCTTGTCAAGGAGCTGCGAGAGGGCGATGTCGACCCCGACGACCGCCGGATGCTCCGCGACGAGCTGCTCGGGACCGAGGGCACGACCGAGGCCCGCATCGGCCACCTCCAGCAGCGCGTCAGCGACCTGGAGGCGTACGCCGACGCCCTGGAGGAGTTCATCGACGAGGAGGGCACCGCCGAAGCCATCCTGGCGGAGCTCCGCGATGACGTGGCCGGGCTCGGGCGTGAGGTTCGCGCCGTCGAGGACCGCCTCGACGAGGCGTTCGAGGAGCTCGGGGGCCTCGATGATCGGCTCGACGCGGTGGACGACGACGTCGACGCGGTCGAGTCCCGCCAGGACCTCCTCGAGGAGGACGTCGAGACCGTCGAGGACGAGGTCGCCGCCGTCGACGGTCGCGTCGACGACCTCGGCGCACGGATCGACCGCGTGGCGACGGACGTCGACGAGGTCGAGGGCCAGGTCCGACAGCTCGACGACCAGATGGACGAGGTCGACGGCGACGTGGCCGAGGTGCGGGACGAGCTCGCCGCGCTCCGCCGTGACCTCCGGACGGACATCCAGGCCCTGGAGGACGACCTCGCGGACTTCGAGGCCTTCCGGGAGCGGCTCTCGTCGGTCTTCGGCGGGGCGGAGTCCCTCTCGGGTGACGAGGACGACCAGCAGTAGCGATCCCGAGGGCCGGCTACACCGCCGAACCGGCGCTTCCCCGACTCTACCCGAACAGCCCGCCGAGCCGCGAGAGCAGCCCCCTCGATCCTCCCTCCGCGTCACCGGCGCCGTCGTGTTCGGCCGGTTCGGCGGCCGTCCCGTCGTCAACCGGCGCCCCGGCAGCATCCGTGTCGCCGGCCGCGGACGCGTCGTCGGTCGCCCCGGGTTCGTCCGGCGGTTCGGTCCCGGCCCGCTCCCGGGGACCCTCCCCGGGCTCGGGCGACCGGGCGGACGTATCGATGGATTCGCCCGAGAGGGTTGCCGCGAGCTCCCGGTAGGCGGCCGCCGCCGGCCCGTCCGGGTCGAGGGCCTCGAGCGGCGTGGCCGAGGCGGTGCTCTCCCGGACCGCCGGGTCGTACGGGACGACGCCCAGCAGCTCGACGCCCACCTGCCGGGCGATGTGCCGGCCGTCGGTGCCGTCGTCGGCCATCGTGACGACGAGGCCCGCGATGGTCCCGTCGGCCAGATCGGCGAGCTCGGCCGTCTTCTGGGTGTCCCCGATGGAGGCCGGCTCGGGCGTCGTCACGAGGACGACCCGGTCGGCCAGGCCGAGCGGCAGGACGTCCTCGTGGCTCATCCCAGCGCCGGTGTCGACGAGCACGAACTCGTAGTCGGCCGCCAGGGTCTCGAGGACGTCCCGGAGCCCGCTCGGCTCGGCGTCGGGGTACGACGACAGCTCGCCGCTCCCCGCGAGGACGCCGAAGCCCGGGGCCTCCTCGACGATCGCCTCCTCCACCGTGGCCTCACCGGCCAGCACGTCGTGGAGGGTGGTCGACGCGTCGATGCCCAGCAACCGGCCGAGGTTGGCCATCCCCAGGTCGCCATCGACGAGGGCGACGGTGTGGTCGGCCCGGCGCAGCACGACCCCGAGGTTGACCACGGTCGTGGTCTTCCCGACCCCCCCTTTGCCGCTCGCGACGGCGATCACCTCGCCGGCCATGATACCGGAGACCCGCCGGGGCGCTTATAAAAGGTTGTGGCTCGCCGGGTGGGGGACGAACTTCGTGCCGTAGCGAACGACGCCCTCCTGGGCGTAGAGTCGGCGGAACGCCCCCCGGACCGGGTCGCCGACCGCGACGTCGGCCGGCTCGCAGTCGGTGAGCATCGCGGGGAGTCTGGCCGAGCCGCCACCGGGGGCCGGACACTCGACCACGGCCGTCGCGAACGGACCGGCCCGGCGCTGGTAAGCGGCGAACTCCGGGGGTGCCCCGCCCTCGCCGATGACCGTCACGGCCGCCACGGTCCCCCGGCGGTCGAGCTCGACGGACTCGTAATCCACCCGGGCGTCGCAGGCCGGACAGGCGCCCTCGGCCGGGAACGCCACCGCGTCGCACGCCGGACACCGGCCGGCGGCGAGCCGGTAGCGCGCCGGGAGGGTGCGCTTCCAGCTCGGGAGGCTGACGTAGGCGCCCCCGCCGGCGACCGCCGGCTCGCCGAGCTCCCCGCGGAGCCGCATCGCCGCCGGGTAGTCGACGGTGACGCCGCCGTCGAGGCCGCCGACGCCGGCCACGTCCAAGCCGCCCTCGAAGACGAACGCCGCCGCACCGCCCTCGCTGCCGGCGAACGCCGCCAGCGTTCGCTCGTCCGCCCCCCGCCCGTCGAGCGCCGCGCCGAGGCCGACGGCCACCCCGGCGGCGCCGGCGTCGCCGATACGGTCGGCGACGAGCCCGTTCGTGTGGGCGCCCTCGGGCAGGTCCATCGTGCCGGCGAGGCGGCCCGCGGCGCCGGCGTGGGGCTGGTGGACCGACGCCGCGTCGACGTCGGCCGCCGCGACGTCGAGGCGGTCGACGGCGGCGGTGACCGACGCCCGGATGGCCTCTCGCTCGTAGGTTCGCACGCCGAGGCCGTCGAGGTCGCCGCCGGCCGACCGGTACCGCACGCCCGGGTACTCCTCGGCGTGCCACGCCCGGCCGCGCACGGGGACGGCCGCCCCGTCGGCGACGACGAACGCCGCCGCGCCAGCCCCGACCCGCTGGCCGGCGCCGCCCGGGTCGCCCGGCGGGGCGTCTCCCACGGCGACCAGCGACGGGCCATCCGCGTCGAGCGCCCGGTCGAGGGCCGCCGCGCCGGCCAAGAGGTCGCCGCCGTAGTCCGCGGTCGCGACGGCGTCGTCGAGGCCCAGTGCCGCCGCCAGCCGGCCCGCGAGCGCGCCCTCGGCGGCCGGCGGCGTGGTGGTCGCCAGGCTCGCCGACGTCACGGTCGACCGGTCGGCGCCCCAGGCGTCGAGGGCGCGCTCGGCGGCCGCCACCGCCATGGTGAGGGCGTCCTCGTCGGCCGCGGGGACGGCCACGGACTCGACCCCGGGCGCGCGGACGCTGTCCCAGACGTCGCGTTGGGCGTCCGTCGGGAGCCGGTATCGGGGGACGTGGAGCCCCGCCGCGTCGACGCCCCGTCCGGCACCGTCGGGTCGATCGCTCACGCCGCCCCCTCCCGCTCGAGGACGTGAACGGCGACGCCGCCGCCGCTCCCGCCCACGTTGTGGGTCAGGCCGTACCGCGGCGAGTCGACCTGGACGTGGGCCTCCCCGCGGAGCTGCTGGAAGGCCTCGACGACCTGGCCGGTGCCCGTCGCGCCGATGGGGTGGCCCTTGGACTTCAGCCCGCCGGAGGTGTTGACCGGCAGCTCGCCGTCGGGGTCGGTATGGCCCGCCGCGAGGAGCTCGCCAGCCTCGCCCGGGTCACAGAAGCCCAGGTCCTCGTAGGCCAGCAGCTCGGCGATGGCGAAGCAGTCGTGGACCTCGGCGAAGTCGAGGTCGTCGGGGCCGACGCCGGCGTCCGCGTAGGCCCGCTCGCCCGCGCGCCGGCTCGCCGGGATGCTCGTCAGCGAGTCGCGCTGGAACAGCCCAACGCGGCCGCTGGCCGTCGCCGAGCCGGCGACCCGGACCGGCGTCGCGTCGAGCTCGTCGACGACGTCGCCGTTGGCGACGATGGCGGCGCTGGCGCCGTCGGTCGTCGGACAGCAGTGATAGAGGTTCAGCGGCTCGGCCACCGGCGGGGCACTCATGGCGTCCTCGAGGGTGCAGGTGAAGCCGAGATGGGCGTTCGGGTTCTCGGCCCCGTTGGCGTGGTTCTTGACCGCCACCCGGCCGAGGGCCGCCTCGGCCGTGCCGTGTTCGGCCATGTGGGCGCTGGCCATCTGGGCGTAGACCCCGGCGAACGTCGTGCCGGCCATGCGCTCCCAGGCCGTCTCCCCGCTGACGCCCAGCCACCACCGGGTCTGGTCGGCGCCCGTGTCGGTCATGACCTCGTAACCGCCGGCGAGCGCGACGTCGACCGCGCCGCCCCGGACGGCGTCGACGGCCCCGGCGAAGGCATACCCGCTCGACGCACAGGCGTTCTCGACGCGGGTCGTCGGCAGGCCGGGCAGGCCCACGTGCTCGGTGACCGCCGGCGCCGAGAGGCCGATCTGTCGGCCCCCGACGCCGAGGGTGCCGAGGTGGGCGGCGTCGAGCCGGTCGGGAGCTAGCTCGCCCTCGACGCTGTCGAGCGCCCGCTCGAACGCCGTCTCGAACAGCGACAGGTAGGTCGCCTGGGGATACGAGCCGAAGGGGGACTGTCCCGCCCCGATGACGTAGGCCTCGGGCATGGGCGGGCCATGGCGGGCGGGCACAAAACGGTTCGCTCGCCGGCCGAAGGGTGATGGCGACGGCCGCCGTCGGCTCCGCCATGGTCGACCTCGAGGGGATGGAGGCCGGAACCTCGCGGTCTGACGCGCGGACGTGCATCCGCGACGAGGTCGAGCGCTTCGCCGATCTCTCCCGGGACGAGGGGTGCCACCACCTGGTCGAGGACGCCGACGGGACCGTCCTCTTCCGCGGCCTGCTCACGGCGACGCTGCCGACCGAGCTCGGCGGCGACATCGACTTCCAGGTCCGGACGACGCGCTTTGCGTTCCCTCGGCCGGTATTCACGGGGCAGACCATTCGCTGTGCGCACACGGTTGAGGCACTCGAGGAACGCGACGACCGGGACGACCTGACGGCGAGTTTCGAGTGTACCACCGGGGAAGGCCACGTCCATCTCCAAGGCGAGCGCGAGGACGTCGTGGTCAAGGACGATTGAGGGCCGCGAACGGCGACGGGCCGTGCTCCCGGGTCGGGATGCCTGGCCGGGGGCTGGTTTGTCCCCGCCAGTCGCCGGGCCCCGAAGCCGTCAAAGTCATCCCGAGGGTCCGCCAGGAGCGCTCATGACCGATTCCGACCGCGGGGACCCTGGCGGGGGCCGGGCCCGGGGCGACGGTTTCGACCACGGCGACGCGCCCGACCACTGGGACCACGACGACCTCGACGAGCGCATCGAGCGGCTCGAGGACCCGCGACAATTCCGCTACCTGTCGGCCGAGGAGCTGCGGTCGCTCCTCGGGCCGCGGCCGGACTGGGTCGTCGCCGATCTCGGCAGCGGGACGGGATTCTTCACCGACGAGCTGGCGTCCGTCGTCGGGACGCTGTACGCCATCGACATCCGCGACGAGATGCACCGGGTGTATCGGGCGAACGGCCTGCCGGCCAACGTCGAGACGGTGACCGCCGACGTGGCGGCGGTGCCGCTGCCCGACGACGGCCTCGACGCCGCCGTCTCGGTGCGGACCTTCCACCACGGCGTCTCCGGGGCGCTCGACGAGGTCGCCCGGCTGCTCCGCCCGGGCGGCCGGCTCGTCGTCGTGGACTGGTCCGCCACGGGGGCCGGCGAACGCGAGCGCGGCCAGGACCCCGACCACTATTACGACCTGGCGTCGGTCCAGGCCGCCCTGCTCGAGGCCGGCTTCCGCATCCGGGACGCGGGCGAGCGGCGGGAGACGTTCGTCGTGGTCGCCTCGCTCCGGTCGAACTGAGCGGCCCTCCGGGGCCCGGCGCCTTCGTCGGCCGGGTCGGCCTACCGGAACGGCTCGCCGCCATCCCCGAAGGCTATGGCCGACCCCCGAATCGGGCCCGCGCATGACCGTCACCGGCACGATCCGTGGGATGGCCGACCGGGCGAACCCGGCCTTCGCGGTCGGCTCGGTCGCCGTCCCCCTCGCCGCATTCGTCGTCGCCGCCTGGTTCGGCTCGAGGGAGTGGCACACCTACGTGCACGTCATGGCCGGTGTGCTCTGGACGGGCATCGACGTGTTCATGGCACTGGTCGTCGGCCCGGTCCTCGCCGGGCTCTCCGTCGAGGAGCGTGCCAGCTGGTTCGAGCGCTTCACGCCGAAGATGGCCTTCCTGATGCCGACGCTGGCGACGGTCACGATCTTCGGCGGCATCACGCTCGCCGTGCGCCTCGGCCA
>JBDGPL010000122.1:0-5168 GCA_042219705.1 Halobacteriales archaeon
TGTTCATGGTCGTCGGCGTCATCTACAACGCGACCCACACCCGGATGGTCGGCGATCTCTCCGGGCTCGCCGACCGGATGCCCGTGACCGTCGCGGTCTTCGTCGCCGGCGCCTTCGGCTACATGGGGCTGCCGCTCATGAGCGGGTTCGTCGCCGAGCTGTTCGTCTTCCTCGGCGCGTTCGGCGCGGCCTTCCCGGCGGCCCCGGCGCTCACCGCCGCGGCGATGTTCGGCATCGTCGTCGTGGCGGGCTACCTGCTGTTCGCCATGCAGCGGACGCTCTTCGGCGCCTACCGGGTCGACACTGACTACGACGCCGCGCCGGCGGCGTTCCACGACGCCGCCCCGCTCGTGGTGCTCGTGCTCATCGTGGTCGCCCTCGGGGTCGCGCCCGACCTGTTCTACGGGATGATCCAGGACGCCGTCAACCCGGTGGTCGCGCTCGCGGGGGGTGGCGCCTGATGGCGTACGAGCTGCCCGCGCTGCTGCCCCAGCTCCTGCTCGGACTCACCGCGCTGGCCGTGCTGGCCTACGACAGCGTCTACCCCGAGGCCGACAATCGCGGGGTCCTCGTCGGGCTGACGACCCTCGGCGCGCTGGCGACGCTCGCGACCACCGCGTTCTACCTCGTCTCGGGGACCGGCCTCCCGCAGACCGGCGGCGCCATCCGGCAGTTCGACGGCCAGCTCGTCGTCGACGGCATGAGCCTGTTCTTCACGTTCATCGTCGCGTCGGTGACGGCGATGGTCGCCGTCGCGAGCTACGACTACCTCGCGGGCCACGACTACCAGGCCGAGTACTACGGCCTGCTGCTCATGGCCGCCCTCGGGATGGCCCTGATGGGGGCGGCCAACAGCTTCGCCGTGGCCTTCGTCAGCCTCGAGCTGGCCTCGCTGCCCGCCTACGCCCTGGTGGCGTTCCTCAAGGGCAACGAGGGCAGCGTCGAGGCGGGCCTCAAGTACTTCCTCATCGGCGCGCTGTCGTCGGCGGTCTTCGCCTTCGGCATCAGCCTCGTCTACGCGGCGACGGGCTCGCTGCAGTTCGGCGCCGTCGCGGGCGCCATCGGCGACGCGTCGGGGCTCGTCGGCCTCGTGGGTGTCGGCGTGCTGATGGTGCTCGGCGGCGTCGCCTTCAAGACCGCGAGCGTGCCGTTCCACTTCTGGGCGCCCGACGCCTACGAGGGGGCCGTCGCGCCCATCGCCGGCTTCGTCTCCTCGGCCTCGAAGGCGGCGGGCTTCGTGCTCGCCTTCCGGCTGTTCGTCGAGGCCTTCCCCATCGGCACGCTGGCGCCGATGGGCGTCGACTGGGTGTTCGTCATCCAGGTGCTCGCCGTGGCGACGATGACGCTCGGCAACTTCGCCGCCGCCACCCAGGAGCGCGTCAAGCGGATGCTCGCCTACTCGTCGGTCGGCCACGCCGGCTACGCCCTCATCGGCCTCGCCGCGCTCACCGGCGGCCAGAACGCCCTCGTCATGGGTGCCGCGATGATGCACCTGCTCGTCTACGGCTTCATGAACACCGGCGCGTTCCTGTTCGTCGCGCTGGTCGAGCACTGGGACGTCGGCCGGACCTTCGACGACTACCGCGGCCTCGCCAGCGAGGCGCCGCTGGCCAGCGTCGCCATGACGGTGTTCATGTTCAGCCTCGCCGGCCTGCCCATCGGCGGCGGCTTCATCTCGAAGTACTTCCTCTTCCTCGGGGCCGTCGGCGCCGGCTTCTGGTGGCTCGCCGCCGTCGGCGCGCTCAACAGCGCGCTGAGCCTGTTCTACTACTCGCGGGTCGTCAAGGCGCTCTGGATCGACGAGCCGGCCGAGGCTCCCCCGAGCGTCGGCGCGACGCCGACGGCCCTCTACGCCGCGCTGCTGGTCGCCGCGCTGGTGACCGTCCTCCTGCTGCCGCTGTTCTCGCCGGTGGCCGAGACGGCGGTACAGGCCGCGACGGTGCTGTTCGCCTGAGGGCGGTGACGATGGCTTTTACCGTCCCGGCTGGGTAACCGCCGGCGATGGTCCGCCGACTCGTCCTCGGGTGTGGGACCGTCGGCCACGCGGTCATCGACGGGCTCGAAGGCGGCGAGCTGACGGTGCTCGACGACGACCCGGGCCGCGTCGAGGCGCTCCGGGACGAGAACATCGCCGCGGAGCTAGCCGACCCGACCGACCCCGCGGCCGTCGCCGGTGCCGCCGACGCCGTCGACACGGTCCTCGTCTTCGGCGACGACTCGGCGGCCAACCGGGCCGCGGCGGCCGCCGCCCGTGAGGCTCACCCCGACGCCCTCCTCGTGGGCTACACCGGCCAGCACCCGGACCCCGCGGACCGGTCGGCCATCTCGGCGGCCGCCGACCGGCTGGTCGACCACGGGTCGGCCGTCGCGTCCCACGTCGACCGGCTGGTCCAGACCCATCCGGGGACCGAGCTCTACGGCCTGCAGCGGACCCTCCGGGGCATCGAGGGCACGCTCGGCGTGTTCACCCACGACAACCCCGATCCGGACGCCATCGCGAGCGCGGTGGCGCTACGCGACATCGCGGCGGCCGTCGGGATCGACGCCGAGGTCTGCTACTTCGGCGAGATCTCCCACCAGGAGAACCGGGCGTTCGTGAACCTCCTCGACCTCGAACTCCGCCACGTCGAGCCCGGGGCGTTCGACCCGGACGCGTACGGCGCGTACGCCCTCGTCGACCACTCCCGGCCGGGCGTGAACGACCAGCTCCCGGCCGACCTGCCGGTCGACATCGTCATCGACCACCACCCGCCCCGGGAGCCCATCGAGGCGACGTTCGAGGACCGCCGGCCCGAGGTCGGCGCGACGAGCACGATGCTCGCCGACTACTACCGGTGGCTGGGCATCGAGCCGTCGGCGGTCGTCGCCACGGCGCTGCTGTACGGGATCCGCGTGGACACCCGTGACTTCGGTCGGGAGCTGACCGAGCCCGACGTCGAGGCCGTCGCGTACCTCCTCGAGCGGTCCGACGCTGACGTCCTCGCCCAGATCGAGAGCCCCTCGGTCACGGCCGACACCATCGATACCATCGCCCGGGCCATCAAGCGCCGGGTCCGGGCGGGCCCGGTGGTGGCCTCGTGTGTGCGGACCATCAACGACCGCGACGCGCTGGCCCAGGCCGCCGACCAGCTGCTGACCATCGAGGGGGTCACGACGACGATGGTGTACGGCTTCCTGGACGGTACCGTCTACGTCTCGGCGCGGACCCGTGGTGCCGACATCGATATCGGCGAGACCCTCCGGCAGGCCTACGGCCAGATCGGCTCCGCCGGGGGCCACGTCGACATGGCGGGCGCGCAGCTGCCGATGGGCATCCTCGGCGCGGTCGAGGCCGACGACGCCGTCGACAGCGTCGAGGACGCCCTCGAGGAGACCATCACGGACCGCTTCTTCGAGGTGCTCGACGTCGAGCCGGACCGGGCCGGGACCCGGGCGCCACCGGGAGCCGTCGACCTCGAGGAGTGACCCGCCGGCAGCGGTCGGTGCCCCCGGGCACGGCCGCCGGGGAATGGTAAGACGGAAACCCGCCGGTGTCGTTGGGCGGGTCATGAGCGGCGTCGACGAGGAGCCGTTCGACAACCCCGGCAAGCCCTCGGTGAAGGACTACATGACCCGGGAGGTCGCCACGGTCTCGCCCGACGCGTCGGTCGGCGAGGTCAAGCGTCGCATCGCGGAGACCGGCCACGACGGCTTCCCGGTCTGTGACGGCCGGCGCGTCGAGGGGTTCGTGACCGCCCGTGACCTGCTGCTCGCCGACGACGCCGAGCCGGTCTTCACGCTGATGAGCCAGGAGCTCATCGTCGCCCACCCCGACATGTCGGTGACGGACGCGGCCCGGGTCATCCTCCGGTCGGGCATCCAGAAGCTCCCCGTCGTCGACGACGCGGGCAACCTCGTGGGCATCATCTCGAACGCCGACGTGGTCAGAAGCCAGATCGAGCGGGCGACGCCGGAGAAGGTGGGCAAGCTGATGCGGACCCTCGAGTCCATCCACGACATCGAGGTCGAGCAGACCCGCCGGACCGTCACGCTCGCCGACCTGGTCCCGACCCAGTCGAAGGTATACGCCGACGAGCTGGAGGGCCGCAGCTACGAGCTCGAGCGCGGGCTCGCCGAGCCGCTGGTCGTCATCGACGTGGCCGGCACGCTGCTGCTCGCCGACGGCCACCACCGCGTGCTCGCCGCCCACCGGCTCGGCATCGAGGAGATGGACGCCTACGTCATCGTGGTTCCCGCGGACATCACGCTGGGCATGCAGCGCACCGCCGAGCGGGAGGACCTCGAGTCCATCGACGATATTCGGGTCGTCGACTACGCCCGGCACCCGCTCGTGGAGACGACCCAGCGGCTCCAATGAGGTAGTCGCCCGTTCCACGTGCGGTGATTTGTGGCCGGGGGCCCGGCCGTGACCTGGCCGGAGGACCGGGCCAGTCGGACCGGCGTCGGTCCGACGGTGTCCGGGCGAGGGCGTCTCGCTCTTGTTCTATCCACCGAACCCTTCTTTTGGACTCCCGCCCGAGAACCGGGCATGTACGACGAGGAGGAGCTCGAGCGCATCCGGGCGGCTCGGGCCGACTGGGAGGCCGAGACCCGGGACCCGGCGCTCGACGCTCACGGCGAGCGCGCCGAGCGCTTCGCCACCGTCTCCAACCACGAGGTCCGGGACCTCTACACCCCGGCCGACGTCGCGGACCTCGACTACGTCGAGGACCTCGGCTTCCCCGGCGAACCGCCCTACACCCGGGGCGTCTACCCGACGATGTACCGCGGGCGGCGCTGGACGATGCGACAGTTCGCCGGCTTCGGGACCGCCGAGGAGACCAACGAGCGCTTTCACTACCTCGTCGAGGAGGGCCAGACCGGGCTGTCGACTGCCTTCGATATGCCCTCCCTGATGGGCATCGATTCAGACGACGAGCTCGCGCTGGGCGAGGTGGGCAAGGAGGGCGTCGCGGTCGACACGCTCGCCGACATGGAGGTCCTCTTCGACGGCATCGACCTCGGGGAGGTGTCGACCTCCTTCACCATCAACCCGAGTGCGCCGGTGATCTACGCGATGTACCTCGCGCTGGCCGACCGGCGGGGCGTCCCTCGCGAGGCGCTCCGCGGCACGCTCCAGAACGACATGCTCAAGGAGTTCATCGCCCAGAAGGAGTGGGTCGTGCCGC
>JBDGPL010000123.1:0-3072 GCA_042219705.1 Halobacteriales archaeon
TGATGGCCTCGAGGATGGCCTCGGCGTCCTGGAGCGCCCGGCCGCCCTCGCCGACGCCCATGTGGACGACGACCTTCTCGATGCGGGGCTCCCGCATCGGGTTCGCCGCCCCGGACTCCGACTCCGCCATCAGGCCTCACCTCCCACGAAGTTCTCGTCGATGACCACGACGTACTCGGCGACGGTCTCGAAGCCGCCGTCGTCGGTCTCGACCCGGACGATGTTCGACCCGCTTCCCGGCGTGACGTCGATCTCGTCGATCTCGCCGATGTCGCCGGCGTGCTGGCCGTCGACCGCGGTGACCAGCGCGCCCGCCTCGTAGGGGAAGTGGGCGACGATCTCGGCGTCGTCGTTGGAGACGACGAGGGAGTCGCCGACGGCGTACGCGGCCGCGTCGTCGACCAGCAGCGTCCGGCCGTCGTGCAGCGTCAGCTGGGTCTCGCCGCCGGTCACCTGGCGCTTCTCGACGACCTTCCCGAGCCTGCTGTCGGCCGCGTCCCGTTCGATGGGCGTCAGCGCCAGCCGGCCGCCCTCGTCCGGGAACACCCGGTAGTACTCCTCGCGCTCGGTGAACGCCAGGATGTCGAACATCCCGATCGGTCGGCGGGCGTCGGTGATGGCGTCGCCGTTCACCAGCACGCTGCCGTGGGTGAGCGCGTAGTCGGCCTCCCGGGCCGAGTCGACGTAGCCGAGCACGTCCCGCAGCAGGACCAGGAGCGGCACGCCCGACTCGCCGTGGGGGCCCGCGCCGGCCTTCACGGTGAAGGTGTCCGTCTTGCGCTCGACCGGCCACGACCGCGGCACCGACAGGCGCTTCTGATGCCGCGTCATGCCTCGCCCTCCAGCCGGGCCCGCCGGCGGTCGTCCGACAGGTCGAGGTCGGTGACCCGGAGGTTGCTCGCGTCCAGCGGCCGGGGGAGCTCCTCGCCGTCGGCCTTCTCGTAGGTCACGCCCTCGACCGCCACGGTGGCGGCCTTGAGGTCCACGTCGAGCACCTCGCCGGTCTCGCCGGCGTGGTCGCCGCGCATGACCTCGACGGTGTCGCCCGCGTTCACCCGCACGCTCCGGGTGTCGTACTCCTCCCGGAGATCGTCGTCGAGCGTCGCCATGACCTGCCGGTGGCGCTCGTGGAGGGGCGCCTGGGCCGTCCGCTTGCGCTGTTTGCGTGGCTGCCGTGTCATACTATCATCGTCGCCGTGCTGGCGATGCTGCCGAAGCGTTCCGCGACCTCGCGGGCGATGGGCCCCTTGATCTCCGTGCCCCGGGGCTCCTCGGCGTCGTCGATGAGGACGGCCGCGTTGTCCTCGAATCGAACCCGGGTGCCGTCGGGCCGCCGGATGGCCTGGCGCTGGCGGATGACGACCGCCTCGAGCACCTGGCGGCGCATCTCGGGCGTGCCCTTCGTGACGGAGACCGTGAGCTTGTCACCGAGGCCGGCCTTGGGCTGGCGGTTCAGCGTGCCGTGGTAGCCGGCGACGCTGACGACCTTCAGCTCCCGGGCGCCGGTGTTGTCGGCACAGGTGAGCCGGGAGCCCTTGACGAGGCCGCGGGTGACGTCGGCGCTGATGGCCTTCATGCCGCCCCACCCCGTTCGGTCACCGCGACCACGACGTGGGACTTCGTCTTCGACAGCGGCCGCGTCTCGGCGATCTGCACCGTGTCGCCCTCGTCGAGGTCGAGACACGGCGGCGCGTGGGCCGGGACGCGCGACCGGCGCTTCATGTACCGGTCGTACTTCGGGACGAAGACGTCGTACTCCCGCTCGACGACAACGGTCTTCTCCATGCGCGTCGAGGCGACCCGCCCCTCGAGCGTCTGACCGCGCACGGACAGCTCGCCGTGGAACGGGCAGTTCGCGTCGGTGCAGGCCGACTCCGGCGCCGGGACGTCTAGGCCGATTGCCATTGGCTTCCTCCTGTGGTCTCCGTTCGTCGGGCCGGCCGGGCGACCAGCCGGTCGCCCTCGACGCGGACCCGCGTTCCATCGGGGAGTTCGAACGCGAACGTCGCCCCCGCCTTGGGCACCGTCCGCACCCGGGCCGCCCCCTCGACGCGCAGCGTGTTCGTCGTCTCGTCGACGACCCGACCCTCGATGCCGACGAGGTCGGGGTTGTCGGCCTCGACGACCCGTACGGACAGGCCGACGAGCTCGTGCCGAACGAGCGACGCGGGCGTCAGCGGCATCAGGCCTCACCCTCCTCGAGGTCGCCTTCCTCGCGCTGAATCGTCTTGAGGCGTGCGATGGTCCGCCGGAGCTCCCCGATGCGGCCGGGGTTCTCCGGCGCGCCGCCGGCGGCCTGGACGGCGCGGTCGTTCAGCAGTTCGGTCTCCAGGTCCTCGAGCTCCGCCTGCCGTTCGGCGGGCGTCATGTCCCGGATCTCCTCGGGCCTGAGAATCATTCGTCACCCTCCTCGGCGGCCGCCATCTGCTCGACCAGGGCCTCGGCCTCGGCCTCGATGTCCTCGTCGAGCTCGTCGGCGGGGGCGTCGTCCTCGGCCGCCGGCGCCGCCTCGGCGTCGGGCTCGGCGTCCGCTTCGGCGTCCTCGGCCGGCTCCTCCTCGACGACCTCTTCCTCGACGGCCTCGACCGCCTCCTCGACGGCCGCGGCCTCCGCGTCGGCCGCGTCCTCGGCGGGCGGCGCGGGAGCTTCCTCGTCGGGGCCCTCGATGAGGTCCGCGACGTCGCCCTCGCCGTCGCCGGCGTCCTCGACGACGCGGAAGTCGTCGGGCAGGTCGGCGTCCGGCGGGATGATCATCACGTTCACGCCGATGGTGCCGAGCTTCATCACCGCGACCCCCTTGCCGCGGTCGACGATGGCCTCGGCGGGCTCGCCGTTGTGCTTGACGTAGCCGTCGGTGAACTTCTCGACGCGGCCCCGGTTCCCGGTGACCTTGCCGGAGAGCACGATCTCGGCGCCGAGCGCGCCCGCGTCCATGATGCGCTCGAGCGTGACGTGGCCCGCCTTCCGGAAGTACCAGCCGCGCTCGAGCGCGTTGGCCAGCCGGTCGGCGACGATCTGGGCGTTGAGGTCGGGCTCGTCGACCTCCTGGACGTCGATCTGGGGGTCGTCGAG
>JBDGPL010000124.1:0-14172 GCA_042219705.1 Halobacteriales archaeon
CTCGACCCGGGACTCCCCGGACCTGCCACGGCACAATTCTCCTCGCGAGAAACGGGCAGTGGGGATGACGGGCATCACGTGCCCGGCCACGCTGTCATGTCACCAAATGAAGGCGAACCCCCGGGTAATGCGTCCACGCTATCGAGATTTCGACCGTGTCCTTCCTCGCTTGGCTCTCGTCTGGGTGTCAAGCGCAGCCGAGGACACGCTCATGTCCCGACCGCCTGTTGTCGTTCGGGGCGAGCACCCCCGGAGGCGTAATGACCGGGACACAACTGCGGCAACTGTCCGACCGGCATTCAACCTTCGTCGAGGGGTGGTTCTATCGGTCTCGACACCCAACTAGCCGGTAATGACGTTTGAACCTGACCGGGTGTCGACTATCACGTTCGACTCGTACAGCACGATCGTCGACGTGGACGCGGCCGAAGACGCGCTCGCGGCCAGGGTCCCCGACCCCGAACCGGTGGCGACGCTCTGGCGAGCCCGTTCGTTGGAGTATACGTTCGTCGCCAACCATATCGACGCCTACCAGCCGTTCTACGAGATGAACCGCGACGCCCTCCAGTACGCGCTAGACGCCCATGACGTGGATCTCGAGACGGCGGAACGGGACGACATTCTGGCCGTTTACCACGAACTGGACGTGTTCGATGACGTCCGGGAGGGGCTCGAACGGCTCCGCGAGGGAGGATTCGACTGTTTCGTCGTTTCCAATGGGAATCCGACCATGCTGGCGTCGATGGTCGACCACGCCGGGATCGGTGACCTCATCGAAGACACCATCAGTGCCGACGAAATTCGGACGTTCAAACCTGACCCGGCCTTATATCGTCACGCGGCGGATCGTACTGGAGCCGAGGTCGAAGCGATCGTGCACGTGAGTGCGGCGTGGTTCGACGTCATGGGCGCCAAACACGCCGGGATGCAGGGCGTCTGGGTCGACCGGGGTGGAGCGCCCTGGGACCCCTTCGATGGCGACCCTGACCTGGTGGTCGAGTCGTTTTTCGAGCTCGCTGATGCGCTGGGTGTGTGAGTCGGCTTCTTCGTCGTGACGAGCGGTCGGCTCACGCCAGCTGTACCGGACCGGCCGTCCGATTTGGCTATTCGGGGACGGCCGCAAGCGCGGCACGAGCGTGACTCGCTGTCGACCCTCCACCGCCCGGACGCTTCCGGGGCGACCTCGTGGATCCCCGTCAAGCATAGGCTATCAGGGGACTCATTATGGTACGGTCGACGCGAGAATCTCCGCCATTCAGCGAGCGTTCGATGGGGCCCGTTCGAGTCGCTCAGTCGTCACGCGCCCAGAGGCCGGCCTCGAGCTGCAGGCCGCTGGTGTAGACGTTGTTCTTCTGGAAGATCTCGATCGCCTGGAGCGCCTCGAACAGCTGCTCGTCGGTCACCCCGAGTTCGTCGAGCAGCGCCTCCCGGAGCCGGGTGGAGTAGTCCGCGTCGTTGACAACCGAGACGGCCCAGGCAACGAGCTCCTTGTCCACCCGGTCCAGCGATCCCTCGAGCAGCGTCACCCGCTCGCGGGTCCAGACCTCCTCGAGGTAGTCCGGGTCGTTGGCCATGACGCGGTAGTACTCCGGCAGGCGACCTAACGCCTCCTCGATGTCGGCCAGCAGCGGGACGTCCGCGGGGTCCTTCGCCGGGAACCGCGGGTCGTCGATCCCGTCGCGAAAGACGGCGTGCTCGAACCGATTGAGGCCGCTTACGTGCGACACGGCGCCGACCAGCTCGACGAGTTCGGCGTCGGTCGTCCCGAACATCTGCTGGTGGAGGTGGGCGTGCGCCCCGATGCAGTACGCGCAGTTGTTCACCATCGAGACAGCGATGGCGATGAGCTCCTTCTGTTCGCGCCTGAGGGCGTCCGAGGTCATCACCACGAGGTGCTCGGAGCCCATCTGGCCCAGCAGCGGGGGGTAGTGGCCGGCGGCCTTGACGTACGGGGTCATACCCGGCGCTCCCGTGTACTGGCGCACCCGCTCGTCGAGCTGCTGGACGTGCTCGTCGTATTCGTTGTCGTCGAGGAGGTCGACAATGGCCATGCGCCGGGATACCACGCCAGCCGTAAAATACGGGCGGATACCGGTGGGATCCGTGATTTCCCGTCAGCCCAGTCCGTCCCGGCGTTCCGGCGGCTCGCCCCCTCAATTGCTAGTCACCGGTTCGGCTCCCAGTGAACGACTAAACACGCCGCACTCAGCTGATCGCTCGCCCGGGTCAGGCCGCCGGGAACGACCGGCTGCTCCAGGGTCAGAAAGGGATTGTTGCCTCGCTACAGCAACGATGGATCGACCTGCCGACCAACGAGGAGGAGACTGCCGACGAGCATCGCGACGGCCAGGGGTACCAGGAGTTCGAAACCGGTGATGAGCGTCGCGCTGGCCTGCACGCCGACGAGCAGGAGGATCGTCGGGCCACAGCAGGCCGCCCCCGACAACAGGGCCGGGATGCCGGCGACGACGCCGGCCGACGTCTCGAGCCCGCACGCGCGCGGCTGAACCAGCCCCAGATAGGTCAGCGCCGCGTTGGCAGCGACGAGCCCGGCGAGCAGCGAGGCGACCAGCAGGTTCAACGGCGACACCAGGACCGTCACCCCGGCGACGGCGATCACGGCGACCGCGTCGAACCGGAAGAACCCGACCCCGGCGAAGGCCCGGGAGAGGTCGTCGATGACCCGGACGGTGAGGCCACCAGCCCCGCCAGCAGCGACCGACAGATCGCCGATCGTGGCGAGGTAGAGGAGAAGATACCCGGTGCCCGACACGAGGAGAACGATGCGCGCATCCCGACGCCCGGCGGCCTTGTTGAGTGCGCCGCCCGTCCGTTCGAGGACCCCGGCGTCCATGGAGCGAATCCGATCAGGCATGGAGTGACGTGTCCGGGTAGAACCCGCTCCAGGCGAACCACATCGCGTCGAACGCGAGGACCCGCTCCAACGGGACGTCCCCCGGCTGGTGGGCCTCGCCATCGCCCGTTCTCACGGTGCCATCCCGGTACTCGAGGGGAACCTCGTCCGGGTTCCGATAGACGTACCCGGTGTCCAGGGCGGCGTCGTAGACGGCGACTACCGGCGTGTTGCCGAGTTCGCCGTCGACGAGCTTGGCCCGTCTGAGATGCTGCTTCCGGAACGCGGCGGCGCCGTTCGGGTTACGCGTCCCGATGACGACGGCCTTGGGTGGGAGGCGGTCGTCCTGGGACAGCGACCTGAACATCGGGGCGGCATCCGGGGCGTAGTAGCCCCCGCGAGGGTTGTACGAGCCGTACGGGTCCCGATCGTAGTTCCGGGCGAACCCCGTCTCTCGGGTCAGGACGCGGGTGTCCGGGTACGCCGCCTTCCACCGTCTCCACGTCGTCCAGACGACCCTGAACTCCGAGAGCGACTCGATTCGGGGATCCTCGTTCCAGGGGCCCGGAACGGCCGTTGCGAGGACCTGCGGCCACCAGGTTTCGGTGGCCCGGTCGTACATGATGAGGTTGTTGTTCACCAGTCGCCCCGAGACGCCGAACGTCGTCTCGCCGCGTTCGAACCCCATCGCGGTCCCCGTCAGCGGGCAGTAGGTCACGCTCACCGGGCGGTCGCCGATGGTGTCGTTGCAGATCTCGTGCCAGACGAGGATCGATTGTGGATAGGCCTTCGCCGCATTCCCGCTCGAAACCCCGAACACCGGGTCCCCCGGTGCCAACCGGTTGTCGACCTCATCGACGGGTTCGAAGACCGGGTCGTCGATCGAGGGAATCCCGTCCTTCGGCGGACCGCCGGAGACCGCCCGGTCGCGGATGGCCGATGGTGCCAGCGGAAGGGGAAGCCGTTGCTTCGCCGTCGGTGGCCCTCCACCGGACCGCCGACCGTCGGTTCCAGTCGGGGAGCCGTGTTTGGCGGCCGTCGGTTCGGACGGATCCTCACGGGCGGTTTCCGAGGATGGGCCACCTCCGACGCATCCAGCTATCGCGGCCGAGCCAACGGCGGCGAGGAGCGCCCTCCGAGTGAACGGTCGCCCCATGGCGGACCGTTCGACTCTACAGTCAAAAGCTCGCCCTAACCCCGTCGTAACCCCGGTTTCGGCTTCGACGACTCCCGTCAATCCATCCACCGACGAGCCCAACAGGGCTGTTCAGCGCCCGGAGGCCCAACCGGCTCTCGAGAGGATACGAGTCCGTCGTCGGAGACCCGCGGTCGGTCTTTCGTCAGTATTCGGAGCTGGTCGGAGTTGAAATCCATCCAATAAGCGTCCTCCACGCCGGATATGTGCGTCCCAAATCGACCAGCAGGTGTGAACCCGGTCGTGATCACCGTCGGTGACGGTGGCTGCGGTCCGCCTTACCGGCAGGTAAGTTCAGTACGGCATCCTCAGTCACTGACCGACACGTTGGCTTAACTACAACAACGGGCCGTCCATCAGCCTGGGCCATGGGATTCCATCGTCGTCGATTTCTCCAAGCCACAACGGCAGCCATGGCGCTCATGGCCGGGTGTGGTCAGGGCGGCCAGCCCCCGACCGAAACGGCGAACCCGACGGAGCGTGCGTCGCCGACGGACAGCCCGACTGCCACCGAAACCCCGACGGCAACCCCGACGCCCCAGCCGACGGCCGGGCTCGACGTGACGGTCAAGCAGGACCCGGGGAACGTGTTCTACTGGGTCGTTCCCGGGAACCGTCGGCTGAGTGAGACCGTGTTCGGGATTCCGGACGACCCACGGGCCCGCCTCGACCACGAGGTCGAGCTCGCCTCCCGCCTCCCGTCCCCCCTCGGGTCCTCCGTCGCCCAGCTCCTCCGGGACCTGCCGATACTCGTCGGCTTGCCGATGCAGGCCCGAACGGTGTCGGACGGAGCCTTCGGCACGACGACGATGGCGACGCCGTTCGGCGACGAGGGCCGGCCGACTGCCGGCGAGCTCCAGATCACCTACCACGACCGGCGACCCTATGACCGGCCGGGTCCGCCGGTGGCGACGCCCGACGACGTCGACCTCACGGCGTCGTTCGAGGATCCGGCCGGGAACACCTACGACCTCGAGGTCGGCCAGGTGTTCCAACCGCCGATTCCAGGGTACGAAACCGGAGGCGGGGTGATGACGAACGCCTGGCACCACGGTATCACCGACACGGGTTCGCCGCTGATGCCGCGGGTGTATACCTACGGCGCGTTCTGGGGAATCGGCAACGTTCGCATCAACGGCGAACTGGCCGACGAGCGCAAGGTCATGCACTTCATGACCACCCAGAACGTTCGCAAGTCGAACTACGATCTCGCCCTCGACGATGAGCTTCCATTGCGAGCCGAGGAAACCATCGGGGGCCAGGTCCACCACACCCACGGGATCGTCCTGCCGATCACGATGGGCCAACAGGGACCCCAGTTCGCGCCCGTCGAGACCGCGTTCGAACTCCCGAACGGACAGCCCCAGCCCTTCATCCACGCGATGTGGGAGCAGGACACGGTCGTCGACGCCTATTTCGCCGACTGGACGCCGGCCGAGACCGCCTCGAACGTCGGCGTGGACGTCCGCGTCACCCAGGAACCGGGGAACGTCTTCTACTGGGTCCTCCCTGGCAAGCGACGGCTGAGCGAACGCGTCTTCGGGACGCCCGACGCGCCCCGGATGACGCTCGCGCCGAAGCTCAGGGCGGCCGAGCGACAGTTTCCCGAGCCGCTCGCGGGGAAGGTCAAGCAGCTCCTCCAGGACCTGCCGATCCTGGTGGGGCTCCCACCGGGCGCACGCGAGTCGGATGGTGGCACCTACACCACCACGGCCATGGCGACCCCATTCGGCGACACGGGCCGGCCCACTTCGGGCGAGCTCGATATCACCTACAGGGACCGGCGGCCGTACGACTTGCCCGGCGGGCTCACCGATACGCCGGACGACGTCGACCTCACGGCGAACTTCGAGGATCCGGCGGGGAACGCCTACGACCTCGAGGTCGGCCAGGTGTTCCAGCCACCCGTTCCCGGCTACGAAACGGGCGGCGGGGTGATGGTCAACGCCTGGCATCACGGCATCAGCGAGACGGGTTCGCCCCTGATGCCACGGGTGTACACCTACGGCGCGTTCTGGGGCGTGGGCAATGTCGTCATCAACGGCGAGGTGGCCGACGAGCGCAAGGTCATGCACTTCATGACCACCCAGAACGTCCGAAGGTCCGACTACGGACTGGCGCTCGACGAGGAGCTCCCGCTCGCGCCCGAAGACACTATCGGTGGCCAGGTCCATCACACCCACGGCATCGTCCTCCCGGTGACGGTCACCCCCGAGGGGCCGGAGTTCGCCCCCGTCAAGACGGCTTTCGAGCTGCCGAACGGCCAGAACCAGCCGTTCATCCACGCCATGTGGGAACAGGATACCATCCAGTCCCATCCGTTCAAGGGTTGGACGCCGGGCGAGTGACCCGTGCCGCGGCAACCTCGATACCACACCTACCCCTCCCCGTTCGATGCCCCTCAACAGACGCACCTTCTTGACGTATAGCACGGCGACGCTCGCGACCATCGCCGGGTGTGCGCAGGCACCCGACGACGGTGGCCAACCATCACCGACGCGGTCGCCGACAGCGACCCGGACGCCGATGTCGACTCCATCACCCACGGCGAACGGTGAGATCGTCATCGAAGGGAGCGAGTGGGTGCTGGAGCCCGACCGGTTCGTGACGCCGGAGGGGACCTCGCGGTCGATCACGTTCAGGAACGTCGGCTCGATCGCTCACAACCTGACCATCGGCGCGTTCCCGAGCAGTGAACGCGACATCGCCGAACAGGCGGCCGACGAGACCTTCATGGCCCAATCGGAGACGATTCAGCCGGGGGAGACGACGAGCATCACCGTCACCCCGGACCGGACCGGGGAATTCCCGTACTGGTGCGATGTTTCAGGCCACCGACAGGCCGGGATGGTCGGGACGATGGTCGTCGAATAGCGCGTCGGGGAGCTGGCCTCCTCCCCTTGCAGTTACCAGGAGGGGTCCGGTATCCCGGCAAACTCGGTCGCTTCAGCCGGGTGGTGCGGTCGGTCCGTCGGAACCCCTAACCCGGTGGTCCGCTTGTTCGATGACAATGGACTCTGGGGCGTTCCACACGCCGGATGGCGTCGCCGTGACGGCGGTCACCGCGGCCGAGATGGGGGCGGTAGACCGCATCGCCGTCGAGGCGGTCGGGCTGTCCCTCCTCCAGATGATGGAGAACGCGGGCCGGAACCTCGCCAATCAGTGCCGACGGCTGCGAACGGATGGTTCGGTCCTCATCGTCGCCGGCGCGGGCGGCAACGGGGGTGGCGGCCTCGCCTGTGCCCGCCATCTGACGAATCGGGACATCCCCACCGCCGTCGTGCTGGATCGCGACCCGTCCGAGCTCGAGGGAGCGACGGCGACCCAGCACCGAATCCTCGACGCCGCCGGGGTCCCGACGACGACCGAGCTCCCGCCGCTCGACGACGTCGGGCTGGTCGTCGATGCCCTGATCGGCTATGGGCTCCAGGGCGCGCCACGCGGGCGGGCCGCCGGTCTCATCGAGACGCTCGCCGCCGAACCCGTCCCGACGCTCTCCCTCGACGTTCCGTCCGGCGTCGACGCGACTACCGGGGAGACGCCCGGCGTCGTGGTCGAACCGGCGGTCACGCTGACGCTCGCCCTGCCGAAGACCGGTCTCCGCGGGACGTCGGGCGAGCTCCTGCTCGCCGACATCGGCATTCCACCCGCCGTGTATCGACGTCTCGATGTTCCGTATGACACGCCCTTCTCGACCGGGTTTTGGGTCCGACTCCAGCAGTAGGTGGCGGATAGGCTCGTGAGTCGTCCCAGACCTCGGCTGGTTAGAATGGCTAGGCTCCATGGCGGAGCGACAACGCGTGATGCCGCCCGCTCGGCCGCTCGAGCCGTCTCGACCCACGGGTTGGAGCGGCGGCCGCGAATGTGCCGGGATTGCCGCATGGAATCGTGCCGACGGGAGCCGTCCCTGGCCGAACATGACCCGTTCGGCAACTATTGGGACGACCCGTCGCATCCGACGAGGCGCCCGTCGGCCTTGCTCGGGGGTGGGTGGGTAGCGATCCCGACGTAATTGGGACGGACGGCGGAATTCGTCGAGCGGAGAGGGGGTCAGGCGATGGACGACTCGCGGTCCTCCGGCTCGATCAGGTGCTCGAGCCCCCAGTCACGCATGGCGAAGATGACGGGTTCGAGCGACTCGCCGTGCTTGGAGAGCGAGTACTCCACGCGGAACGGCTTCTCGCTGATGATCGCCCGATTCACGAGTCGTTTGTCCTCGAGGTCCTCCAGACTGTCGGAGAGCACCTTCGAGGAGATGCCGTCGACGGCGGCTTTGAGCTCGTTGAAGCCCATGGGACCCTTGTCGAGCAACCGGTGAATGATCACGGGGTGCCATTTCTTCCCGATGAGGGTGGCCGTGGTCGTCACGGGACACCATTCCTGCCCGGCACACCAGACCTCCAGTCGTTCGGCAACCTCTGACATACGCGTCGGGTTGGGGGTCCGACCCCATAATAGTTACCCATAGATATCCGATAACGATATGTTACTATTCCTTCAACCCGGGAACCCTGCCTGTCGTGTCGATCCGGCAGCCATCGAGTTGGTCCGACCGGGGGGTACGAACGGGTAACCGGATGAGCGGCTGCTCAGCGCAGCTTTATGGGTATTGAAAGAATACTCGGTAACTGGACGTTAGCCATGTTGGAACTCTACCAAGCCGAGGGCTGTCCGTTCTGCGAGACGGTCCGTTCGAAGCTCACCGAACTCGGCCTGTCGTACGTGGTTCACAACCCACGTACGGCAGCCGGAGAACCCCGCAACGAACAGACCCTCGATGAACTCCGGACGGTGGGTGGCGAGGACCAGATCCCGTTCCTCGTCGACACCGACCGCCGGGCGTCGGTGTACGAAAGCGACGCCATCGTCGACTACCTCGAACAGCACTACGGTCGCGCCACGGTTACCCAATAGGACCGATGGTGACAACCCTCTCCGGTGCCGTCGGCGGGCTGGTGGCGACGATCGTCATGACCGTCTTCATGATGCTGCTCGGGGACGACTCTCCGCCGCCAACGGCGTCGTTCTGGTCGAAGTACGTCGGTGACGGCCAACCGCCCGACTACGTGATGCAGGGGATGGTCCTCCACCTGATCTACGGGATCGTCGCGGGCGCCGTGTTCGCGCTCGCCGTTCCGATCGTCGGGGTGAGCGTCGCGACGGTCGGCAGTGCCGTGCTCTGGGGCCTCGTCTGGGGCGTGGTGCTGTTCGTGTTCGGGGCTGCGTTCTGGATGATGATGGTCCTCGGGATGGAGCCGGAGATGAAGATGGTCGGGATGTTCCTGGTGTTCCACCTCATCTACGGGGCCGTCCTCGGGGCCTGGGTCGGCTACGGCTTTCTCGCGTAGCCGAACCGATGCTCCATCCAGGGATCATCATCCGACCAGTGACGGGAGCACGCCATCCCTCCCCCCTTGGGCCTACGCGAAGGTGGTCCTTCCGCACCAACGGACCGGGAGATTACTGTGGGGGGTAGCGGCGGACTACGGCCCCACGAGGCTCGACGAACCGAAGGAGCCTGGCCTGATTGCCCATCACCTGGAGTCCGGTTGGCCGGTTCCGCCTTCCCTCGCCTCCCTCCGGTTCGCCACCGACGGCCACCACGGATGGTGACCGCTCTCCACTCCCACGTACCATCCTCTCGGGCCAGCTTCATTCAACCCGACAGGCTTCGTCGGAGACGGATGCGCCGCGCCGCGTCTGACCTTGAATCCTGGCCGTATTGACAGTGCTTGAACCTGTTCGCGCACTCGCGGCGATAGCGGAATCATTTCTCCCCCTGGTGGTACCGGCTACGTTTCCCGTCGACCAGTTCATCGGCCACTGGTGGATTTTCCCCGTCTCGATGGTATTCGCCGCCGTCGCCCTCGCATCGGGGGTGTCGGGGGCGCTCTTCTTCAGCCCCTTCTTCATGCTCGTCGTGGGGCTCTCGCCATCCCAGGCAATCGGGGCCGGACTGCTGACGGAGGTCTTCGGCATGGGCAACGGCCTCCGGTCCTACGTCAACCAGCGGGTCGTCGACTTCGCGACGGCCAAATGGCTGCTCGTGGGAGCCGTGCCGGCCGTCATCGTCGGGGCCCTGCTGGCCCACTACGTCGAGCCGACGATCCTGAAGGTAGCTTTCGGGGCGGGGTTGATCGTCCTCGGCGGGTTCCTGGTATACTATGATGCCCCCGAAGAACAGACACCGGGTGCCAGGGAGGGGTCGTTCCTCCGCCGGAAGAACACCGGTCGAGGCGAAACGGTGATCGAGACGGCGTCGGGCGAGACGTATCGATACGACACCTGTTGGCGCCCTCCCGGTGTCGTGTTCTCGACCCTCGGGGCGTTCATCACCGGCCTCATCAGCGCGGGGCTGCCGGAACTCACGACCACGCAGCTCATCGTGCGCTGTCGCCTCCCGCCCAGGGTGGCGGTGGCGACGAGCGTCTTCGTCCTTGCCATCGCGGCGTCGGCGGGCGCCATCGTGCACGCGTTGACGGCGACCCCGGTGTGGTACGTGGTGGCCTGGAGTATCCCGGGCGTCCTCATCGGGGGGACCATCGGCACCCGGTTCGGCAAGCACGTCCCGAGCGACCTCATGGAGACGGGCCTGGGTGGCGTCTTCGTGCTCGTCGGCATGCTCGTCCTCGGGTTGGAGCTGCTGGGGTAGCGGTCGGGACGGGCTCATAGCTCGCTGATTCGAATCCAAGGGCCAGACATGGACGTTCTCGTCCGTTCCGGGCTCGGACATCCCCGCTCGGCTCCGGGTCGAAAGGGCCACGTCGTTACCCCGCCGTTACCGGCTGAGAGGGAGGTTGTCTAACGCTTTTACCATTTCCATCCGAAACCAAGTACGCGATGGCAACTGAAGAACCAAACGTTACCCTTGACCGGCTGTCGGCCGAAGAGATGACCGCCACCCTCGGCACGATCAAGAAGATGCTCCTGCTCGGCGCGCTCTTCGCCGCCGTCGGGTATCTGCTCATCCTCGGGGCGCTGTTCCTGGAACTGACCCAGTTCCATCCGCTCCTTGAGAACTTCTTCACCGAGTTCACGGCCCACAGCCTCGCCGGTGGCGGTCCCGAACGGACGTCCGCCGCGCTGAACCAGCAGCTCGCGACGATCCACCAGTTCCCCTCGACGCTGCTCTGGCTGAAGCTGGGCGGCATCGGGCACATCCTCGTCGGAATCTTCATCGTGCTGGCCGCCATCGTGCGGGCCCTGCGCATGATGCCCCACCGACTGAGCTACGAACTCGAGCGAGCCTGAATCGGGCCTCGTTTTCGGGCACTGTCTCCCCATTCGGATGCCTCCGTAGCGATCGCTGTCCAACGACCGACCATCGATTTCGAGTGAACCCTCAGGCGCTGGTCGGTCCATGGGCCGTGATCCCGCCGCGACCGGCCCCGTGCTCCTCGATGATGTGTTGCACCGCTCGGTCGACCCGGACGAAGTGACAGAGCGGGTTCCCCGGATAGACCACCGGGTTCTCGAGGACGCCGACGACGATGCCGGTGAACGGGGCGCGGACGACGGTCGGATCTCCCTTGAATGGGTTCGTGATCGTGCAGATGGGCTCGTCCTTCTGGACGAGTGCGCCGCGCCCGTGATGCATCTCGACGATACCTCCGGCGTCGGCCCGCAACCACGTCTTCTCATCCCGACCATCGATGGTCGTCCGCCACCCCGGCCACCGGACGGTCTCCTGTGGGTAGATCCCGTACTCGGCGAACACGCTCCGGACGCCCTCGAGCGCGTGGTCGATCAGTTCCCGCTCGAACCGGTGGGCCTCGCCCATCTCGATGGTGATCGTCGGGATGCCGTCGTCCGTGGCCTCGCGCCGGAGCATGCCCTCCGCGCCCTTGCCGGCGATGATGAGGTTCGTCCCGAACGCCCGGGCGAGTCGGGAGGCTTCATCGGGGTCGGTGTCGGCCCGCACGTGGAACAGGTTCGTGCGCCCGCGCGTCGAGGTGTGAAAGTCCAGCCCGAAGTCACACGGCTCGATGAAGTTCCGGTAGATGCGGTGGGCGATCCGCTTCGAGCTCGTGCTCTCCCGTTTGCCCGGAAAGGCCCGGTTGAGGTCGCGGTCGTAGACCGGGAGGTACCGCTCCTGGGCGAGGAACCCGTGGACGTTCAACACGGGGAGACAGACGAGGGTGCCACAGACCTCGCTGTGGTCCCACTCCTGGGCCACCTCACGAACCACCTCGATGCCGTTGAGTTCGTCACCGTGAATAGCGGCCGTCAGGAACGCGGTCGGGCCGGGGTTCGGCCCGTTGATGATCGTCGCGGGCAGGCGAACCGGATCGCCGAGGTACGTCTCGCTGACGGGATAGCGGAATTCCTGTGTCTCTCCCGGGTCGACCCGCCCGCCGTCGTAGGTGAATCGTTCGGCGTTTCCGGAGGACATGTCCAGCCCATCGCCCAGGGGACCAAAGAGCGATTGGCTACGTGAACCTCAGTGGCTGAGCCGTAAGTAACCTAATACTTTTGGGTTACTGAACGTAACTACATACCCAGGATCACATTTCAATGGCCGACACATCACCCGGGCCGACGAGGACGGAGGTCTCTGCTTCCAATCGTTCGGCCGAATCTGACGACGCGACGTCGGTGGAATTCGGACTTCGGGTCGGCGTCCTGAGTCCGCACAACAGCAAGGAGACCAAGGCGATTCTCAACGCGGTTCGGGCCCTCGGCCACGAACCTGTGTGGATCCGCGACGAGAACGTCGCGTCGTGGATCGAGGACGGCAGCGTCCGAATTTCCCCCTCCGTCGACGTCCTCGTCAATCGATTGCTTCTCACGAAGAGCGCCCAACCGCTCGAAGATCTCCAGCTTGCGGCGCTCTACGAGGAGATCGCCCCGGTTTTGAACCGGCCGACGGCCGTCCAGAACGCGCTGCACAAGTACCGAGCCGGGGCGCTGCTTGCGGCCGCCGACCTCCCGGTTCCCGACGCTTATTTCGGCCGTTCACCACGGACGTTCGAGGAGTGGCGAACACACCTCCCATCGACCGCGGCTCACAAGCGAACCATCGGCACGAATGGCGGGCTGATGTCCGTGGTGTCACCGGAGGAGACCGTGAATCCGCGGATCAAGAACACCCAGGCCTTCGTCCAGGAGTTCCTCGAGGGCGAGCGCGAGCGACCCTACGACGTGCGCGTGTACGTCGTCGGCGGCGAGGTTATCGGGGCTATGCGGCGACACGCGCCCGACGACGACTGGCGCACGAACGTGGCGCTCGGCGGGGCGGTCGAGGACGTCACCGACGACCTCGGACCGGCCCCTCGAAGACTGGCGACGGAGGCGACCCGCGTCCTCGGACTGGACATCAGTGGCGTGGACCTCATGCCCGTGGGTGACGAGTGGTACATCCTCGAGGTCAACCCGACGGCGGGGTTCCGGGGCTTGTTCGAGGCGACCGGCATCTCGGCTGCCCCGCACATCGCCAGACTCGCCATCGACCGCGGTGGGGGTCAGGTGACGTCGTCTCAGGTCGATAGGCTGGCGTCCACCCTCGATGACTCGGTCCCCGACTGTAAACCGCCGATGTCGGAGCCCGACGATGGTAATGACGTCATCGGATACACGACCCGTATTCGGCTGAGTGGGAACGCCGGCGCAACGTCGGCCGTCGCGAAGGCTGATACCGGCGCGAAGCGAACGAGCGTCGACACCGAACTCGCCGGCGAGATCGGCGCGGGCCCGCTCGTCGGTACCACGCAGGTGCGGACTGGTTCGACGAACCACGTCGACGAGCGCCCCCTCGTCGAGGTCGACGTCTCCGTGAACGGCTGTTGGCGGACGGTGACCGCCAGCATCACCGATCGAAGTGATCTCTCCTATTCGGTGCTCCTCGGTCGAGACGTATTGGATGGCTACAAGGTCGATATCAGCGAGCGGGTTGAAGAGTAGTCGATGGTGAGAGCGGGTCTACGAGGAACGTCGGATTCTGGGATACTCGGGGATCTGCAGTGGTGATCGCCGCGTCACGGACGCCACTCGAGGTCGGTCGGAACCTGCGGGCAGCCGTTGACGACCTCCTGAGCCGCGAGTTCTCGTTTTCGATGGGTCACCTGGCCGCCCTCCTGAACGGGTGTCTGATCGCCCCGTCACTGTTCACGTTCTGGTTCGTCAA
>JBDGPL010000125.1:0-14181 GCA_042219705.1 Halobacteriales archaeon
GCGCGTACGTCGGCGACGGCACGCTCGTCGACTCCTGTGACACCGTCGGCTCCTGCGCCCAGGTCGGCGCCGGCGTCAAGCTCGGGGCGAACACGCTCATCGGCGGCGTGCTCGAGCCCGTCGAGGACGCCCCGGTCGTCGTCGAGGACGGCGTCTCGCTGGGTGCCGGCTGCCGGGTGACGAGCGGCTTCGTCGTCGGCCGCGACTCGGTCGTCGGCGAGAACACGCTGCTCACGCCGCGCATCCCGGTCTACGACCTCGTCGAGGAGGAGGTCGTCTACGGCCATCTCCCCCCGGAGCGCCGCGCGTTCACCCGCTTCGTCGAGTCGAGCGTCGGCGACCACGAGCTGTTCGACGGCGGCGCGTACAAGCCCGCCGTCGTCGCGACCGACCTCGAGGCGGACACGCTCGAGGCCACCCGGCGGGAGGAGGCCCTCCGGGAATGAGCGCCGCCGAGCGCGAGGCGTGGGGGCCGGCCGTCCGCCGGCTCGCCGACTGGGACCCGCGGACCCTCGAGTCGCTCGCCGAGGCCTACGGCACCCCGCTGTACGTGATGGACCTCGACCGGGTCCGGGCCAACGCCCGGCGGTTCCGCGACGCGTTCCCCGACGCCCGGCTGCTCTACGCCGCGAAGGCCCACGCGGGCCGGGCGGTGCTCGAGACCGTCGCCGATGCGGGCTACCGCATCGAGGCGGCCGCCCGCGGCGAGGTCCGACGCGCGGTCGAGGCGGGCGTCGATCCCGCCGACGTCCAGTACACGGGCGTGAACCCGCCGGACCCGGACCTCGACGCCGTCGTCGAGCGGTGGCGCGAGCACCCGGGGCTGACCGTCACCGTCGGCGCCGAGATGACCCTCGACCGGCTCGCCGACCGGGGCTTCGACGGCCGGCTGTGCTTGCGGGTTAATCCCGGGGTCGGGATGGGCCACCACGAGAAGGTCGCCACCGGGAGCCACCCGAAGTTCGGCGTGCCCGCCGACCGCGTCCCCGACGTGCTCGCCGACGCCCGGGAGCGGTTCGACGTCGTCGGCCTGCACGCCCACGCCGGCAGCGGCATCCTCGACCCCGACGACCTCGACGCCCACGCGGCTTACGTCGAGCGCATGGGCGAACTCGCCCGGGCTGTCGGCGACCTGGAGTTCCTCGATCTGGGCGGCGGCTTCGGCGTGCCGTACCGCGATGACGAGGCGCCCCTGGACCTGCCGGCGGTCGCCGAGCGCATCCGGGCGGCCGTCGGCGACGTCGACGCCCGGCTCGCCTTCGAGCCCGGCCGCTACCTCGTCGCCGACGCCGGGGTCCTCCTGGCGCGGGTCAACACCGTCAAGGAGACGCCCGAGACCACCGTCGTCGGCGTCGACGCGGGCATGACCACGCTCATCCGGCCCGCGATGTACGGCGCCTACCACCCGATCCGGAACGTCACCCGGCCGGACGCCGAGCCGGTCTCGGCGACCGTCGGCGGGCCCGTCTGTGAGTCCTCCGACGTCCTGGCCGCCGACCGCGAGCTGCCCCGTCCCGAGTACGGCGACCTGCTGGCCGTCGGCGTGGTTGGCGCCTACGGCTACGAGATGGCCAGCACGTTCCACTCCCAGCCCCGGCCGGCCGAGGTCGTCCTCGAGGGCGAGGAGGCCCGGCTGGGCCGCCGGCGCGAGACCGTCGACGACCTGCTCGCCTACGAGCGGGACTGACCTACCTATGGCACCGCCGGCAGCCGACTTCGATCCGGTCGACTTCCTCGAACGGGCCGTGGCGACGCCCTCCCACGACGAGGTCGACGCCATGCGCGAGCTCCTCCTCGACGAGCTCGGCCAGCACGGTGTCGACGCCACGGTCGACGGCGCCGGAAACGTCGTGGCCGAGCGCGGCGCGGGGGCGCCCCACGTCGCGCTCAACACCCACCTCGACACCGTCGGGCCCCACGTCCCCGTGGAATCCGACGGCGACGTCGTTCGGGGTCGGGGCGCCTGCGACGCGAAGGGTCCGCTGGCCGCGATGCTCGACGCGTTCCTCGCCGGCGACGGCCCACGACGGACGCTCGCGGTCACGCCCGACGAGGAGACGCGCTCGACCGGCGCCGCGGCGCTCGACCTCGACGTCGACGCGGTGGTCGTCGGCGAGCCCACCGGCCTCGACGTCTGCAACGCGGCCCGCGGCCGGTTCGAGGCCGTGGTGTCGCTCTCCGGGGTCAACGCCCACGCGGCCGCGGCCGACGAGGGCGTCAACGCCGTGGCTGCCGCACGGTACGCCCTCGCCGCCATCGACACGTTCGACGACGAGCGGGGGCCTCCCGCGCACGACGCGCTGGGGCCGCCCCTGCTCACGCCGACCGTCGTCCGCGGCGGCGAGGCGGCCAACCAGGTGCCCGACGCGTGCGCCATCACCGTCGACCGCCGGAGCGTCCCGCCGGAGACGGCCGCCGGGTTCCGCGACGCGCTCGCCGCCCACGTCCGCGCCGCCGTACCCGAGCCGGTCGGCGTCGAGGTCAGGCTGGCCGACCGGCCGACCCCGTTCCTCGAGGCCTTCGAGACGCCGGCCGACGCCCCCATCGTCGCGGCGCTCGCCGACGCCAGCGGCGGCGCCGTCCGGCCGTTCGGGGCGGCGACGGAGGCCTCGTACTTCGCGGCGACGGCGCCGACCGTGGTGTTCGGCCCTGGCGGCCTCGCGGACGACGCGGGCCCGGTCGCCCACGCCGACCGGGAGTACGTTCGGGTGGAAGCGGTTCGCGGCGGCGCGGCGGCGCTCCGCGAGGCGCTGGCGACGCTGGCCTAATCTTCGCGCCAACCCCGCCAGAGCAGCTCCAAACCGCAAGCCGGCCGTCAGACGAACGGGGTGGCGCTTATGGCGGTGGCGGCCGAGGCCGGGCCCATGGCCCGGTATCGCCAACCCCGCTCGCGGTCCGCAGGCCGGGACCCGGACCCGGCGGTGTACGGCCGGTTGGCCGTCCTCGTGGCGGTCTGCACGGCGACGCTGACGCTCGCGTTCGTCGGCGTGCTCGCGCTCCTGTCCGGCGACGCCGGCGACGTCGGCGGCCGGTTTCCCTACTACGTGCTCGGGGCCTCCCTGGCCTTCGTCGGCACCCTCATCGTGGCCGACGGGCCCCGACGGGACGGCCGGGAGGTCCTCACCGCGGCCGGCACCGTGGCGGCCGGGACGTTCGTGCTGCTCGCGCTCGGCGCGGAAGGGCTGCGGTACGCCGCCAGCCACCCCGAGTCGGTGCTCGTCTCCCGGAGCGGGCTCTACCTGCTCGCCGCCGGGTTCATCGGTACCGGGGTCGGCTACTGGGCCCTCCGGCACTGGCGACACGTCGCCTCGACGCTCCGGGTCGCGTCCTCCCGGTAGCCGGCCGCGCCGCCGCGGGTCACAGCTCGTCGACGAGCTCGGCGCCGAGGCCGACGTATTCGGCGGGCTCGAGGGACTGAAGCTCCGTCCGGACCGCCTCGGCCACGTCCAGGTCGTCGACGGCCGCCCGGAGGGCCTCGAGGGTGACGGTTTCGCCCCGTGTCAGGGCCTTCACCCGCTCGTAGGCGTCGGCGTGGCCCTCCCGGCGGAGCACGGTCTGGACCGCCTCGGCGAGCACCTCGGGGTGGGCCTCGAGGTCGGCCCGCATCGCCTCGGCGTCGGGCGCGACCGCCGCGAGGCCGTCGAGGGTCTTCGCGTAGCCGAGGTGGCAGTGGGCCAATGCCGCCCCGATGTTGCGCTTGACGGTCGAGTCCGAGAGATCGCGCTGCAGGCGCGACTCGGTCACCGCGCCGGCGAGGAAGTCGAGGTCGGAAAGCGCCTTCTCGAGGTTCCCCTCGGCGTTCTCGAAGTCGATCGGGTTCACCTTGTGGGGCATCGTCGAGGAACCGGTTTCGCCGGCGGCCGCCCGCTGTCGCAGGTAGCCCATGGAGACGTACCGCCAGCAGTCCCGGTCGAGGTCGACGAGGATCCGGGCCAGCCCGCGGAGCGCATCGAAGACCGCCGCGAGGTCGTCCCCCGGGTTGACCTGCGTCGCGAGCGCGACGTGGCGGAAGCCGAGCCGCTCGACGAACGACCGGCTGAACGCCGGCCAGTCCACGTCCGGAAGCGCGGCGACGTGGGCCGCGTAGGTCCCCGAGGCGCCGGCCAGTTTGCCGGCCAGCTCGCCGACGGCGGCCGCGAGCCGGTCGAGCCCCCGGTCCAGCCGCGCGGCGTACACCGCGAGCTCCTTGCCGAACGTGGTTGGCGTGGCGGGCTGGCCGTGGGTCCGGGCCAGCATCGGCATATCCCGGTGCTCGCGGGCCAGCCCGGCGAGCTCCCCCCGGACGTCCTCGAGCGCCGGGGCGAGCACCTCGTCGACGGCGCCCCGGACCAGCAGCCGGTAGGCGAGGTTGGTGACGTCCTCGCTCGTCAGCCCGAAGTGGAGCCACGGGTGGACCCGCTCGAGGTCGGCCAGCCGGACCCGGAGGAAGTACTCGACCGCCTTGACGTCGTGGTTGGTCGCCGGGTACTCGCCGTGGCCCTCGGTCTCGATAGCCTTGACCAGTCGGGCGTCGTCGGCGTCGAACTCCGTGTACGCCGCCCGACACCGACCGCGCTCGGCCTCGGACAGCTCGAGCGGGACCCCCGGCTCGTCCGCCAGCTCGAGCAGGTACTCGACCTCGACCCGGGTCCGCGCGCGCATCAGCGCCGCCTCGCTGCCGTACTCCCGAAGCGGGGCCGTCCGGCCCGCGTATCGGCCATCAAGTGGCGAGACGGCGTCGAGGGGGTCGGGCATGCCGGCTGACCCTGCCGGGCCGCACACGAAAAGGGTGTCGGAGGTACGCGGCCGGATCACGCCGACCCGTCCCGGTTCCCCGCGAGGGACGCCCCGCAATCCGGACAGGTGTCGTCGACGACGGACACCGGCGCCGAGCAGTCCGGGCAGAATTCGCGGTAGCAGGCCCGTTCGCCCATGGCGGCGGCTGGGTCGCCGACGGGATAACAGTTCCCCGAGGGGCACTCGACGGCCGGTCCACGAAGCCGCCGACCAGTATTCCTATGGGGACCCCCGACGCGCCACCACCATGCAGCTCGCGGGCCTGGCCAGCAACCGCGGCCGGAACCTCCGGAACCTGCACCGGCTCGCCCCCGGCGGGGCCGAACTCGGCGTCGTGCTGACCAACCAGCCCGACGCCCCGGTCGTCGACTGGGCCGAGGAGCGCGGCGTCCCGGCCGAGGTCGTCGAACAGGGCGACGACGAGCCTCGACGGGACCACGAGGCCAGAGTCGTCGACGCCCTCGACCGCTTCGACGTCGACCTGGTCTGCCTCGACGGGTACATGCGCATCCTGTCGTCGACGTTCCTCGACGCGATGCCGACGACGCTCAACGTCCACCCGTCGCTGCTGCCGGCCTTCCCCGGCATGGACGCCTGGGGCGACGCGCTCGACGCCGGCGTGGCGGTGACCGGCTGTACGGTCCACGTCGTGACCGACGCCGTCGCCGAGGACGGCAGCGTCATCGAGGCCGAGATCGACGCCGGCCCGATCGTCACCCAGGAGCCCATCCCGGTCTACGCCGGCGACGACGCCGACGCGCTCAAGGAGCGCGTCTTGTACCAGGGCGAGTTCCGGGCGTATCCCCGAGCGGTACGCTGGTTCGCCGAGGACGCGGTCGACGTCGACCTGGCGGCGAACCGGGTCGCCGTCGACGCCGACGTCGGCGGCCCGTTTCCGGCCCGGCGGCTCGCGAGCGACGACAAGGTCCGCGAGCTCCGGTACGGGGAGAACCCCCACCAGGACGCGGCGCTCTACGCCGACCCGACGGTCGAGGAGGCCACCGTCGTCGGCGCCGACGAGCTGAACCCCGACGCCAAGGCACTGTCGTACAACAACTACAACGACGCCGACGCGGCGCTCGCGCTGGTCCGGGAGTTCGACCGGCCCGCCGCGGCCGTCATCAAGCACGCCAACCCGGCCGGCTGCGCCGTCGCGGAGACGACGGCCGAGGCCTACGACCGGGCGCTCCGGACCGACCCGATGAGCGCCTTCGGCGGTATCGTGGCGCTGAACCGGCCCTGCGACGCCGCGACGGCCGAGCAGGTCGTCGACTCCTACAAGGAGGTGGTGGTGGCCCCGGACTACACCGACGACGGGCTCGCCGTGCTGCGCGGAGAGTCGGACCTCCGCGTCCTCGACGTGGGCCCGCTGGCCGACCCGGTCGCCCGCCAGCCGGGGCTCGCGGAGAAACCACTCGCCGGCGGCCGGTTGGTTCAGGACCGCGACGACCAGCGGGTCAGCCCGGAGGACCTCGACGTCGTCACCGAGCGGGCGCCGACCGACGCCCAGCTCGAGACGATGGCGTTCGCCTGGAGCGTCGTCAAGCACGTCACCTCCAACGCCATCGTGTTCGCGGCCGGCACCGAGACGGTCGGGATCGGCATGGGCCAGGCCTCCCGGGTCGACGCCGTCCGGCTGGCCGCGATGAAGGCCGAGGAGGACGCGGAGGGCAAGACGCCCGAGGGGGCCGTGATGGCCTCCGACGCGTTCTTCCCGTTTCCCGACGGCGTCGAGGTCGCCGCCGACGCGGGCATCGAGGCCGTGGTCCAGCCGGGCGGCTCGGTCAACGACGACGACGTCGTCGCGGCGTGCGACGAGCGCGACCTGGCGATGGCGTTCACCGGCCAACGGGCGTTCCGGCATAGCTGAGCGGGGCGGGGCCCGCCACGTCGTCGAGCCGACCGGGCGCCGACCCAGTCCAGCGCGGTCCAAGCCAGTACCGTTCGGTACGACCCCGTATCACCGCCCCGGGCTGCCGTGACGTCGAACCGCTGGCGCCTTCGACAGGCCTAAGCGCCATCCACCAGTGTTCCCGGCCGATGGAATACCACGAGGCGGCGAGCTTCCTCTTCGACCGCCCGCAGTTCCGGATGAAGCCGGGCACCGAGTCGACGGCCCGGCTGCTCGCCGCGCTCGACGACCCCCACGCCGGGCCGACCTACGTGCAGGTCGCCGGGTCGAACGGGAAGGGTAGCACCGCCAGGATGCTTGAGTCGGTGCTCCGGGCCGCCGGCCTCGAGGTCGGGCTGTTCACCTCCCCCCACCTCGACGACCTCAGGGAGCAGGTCCGCGTCGACGGCCGGCCGATGCCCGAGTCGGCCGTCACGGCGTTCGTCGAGACCGCCCGGCCCCACGTCCTCGAGCGGGCGGCCGAGGGGGCGGGGCCGACCTTCTTCGAGGTGCTCACCGCGATGGCGCTCTGGCACTTCGGCCGGGAGGCGGTCGACGTCGCCGTCCTCGAGGTGGGCATCGGCGGCCGGTACGACGCCACCAGCGTCGTCGACCCCGCAGCGAGCGCCGTCACCGAGGTCTCCCTCGAGCACACCGAGCTGCTGGGCGACACCGTCGAGGAGATCGCCCGGGACAAGGCCCAGGTCGCCCCGGTCGACGGCCCCCTGGTGACCGCAACGACCGGCGAGGCGCTCGCCGCGGTCCGGGACGTCGCCGACGAGGTTCTCGTCGTCGGCGAGCCGGGGGACTCCACCCCCGACGTGACGGTCGAGTACGGCGGGCTCACCGAGACCGGCGAGGGCTCGGTCACCGTCGAAGGCCCGGATTGGCGGGTCGAGACCCCGCTCGGCCTCGTGGGCGCCCACCAGGCCCGGAACGCCGGCATCGCCGCGGCGCTGGCCCGCCAGCTCGCCGACGTGGACGAGGCGACGCTGGCCCGGGGACTCCGGGGCGCCCACTGGCCCGGCCGGTTCGAGGTGCTCGGCCGGGAGCCGCTGGTCGTGCTCGACGGGGCCCACAACCCCGGCGCCTGTGCGGTACTGGCCGACACGCTCGAGGCGTTCGACCCCGAGGAGCTGACGCTCGTCTTCGGGGCGATGCACGACAAGGACCACGCCGACATGGCCGCCGCCCTGCCCGCGCCCGACCGGGTCGTGGCCTGCCAGCCGGCCACCGACCGGGCCGCCGACCCGGCCGTGCTCGCGCGGGTCTTCGAGCGAGCCGGCGTCGCCGACGTCGCCGTCGAGGACGCCGTCGAGGACGCCCTCGGCGAGGCCCTCGCTTCCGCGGGTCCCGACGACGGCGTGCTCGTGACCGGCTCGCTGTACACCGTCGCCGAGGCCCGCCGGCGGTGGACCCGAACGGAGATTCCGAAGCGGGTGGGCTCGGTCGAGGCGGCCCGGTCGGTGCTCGAGGACGCCCACGTCGCCGGCCCGGACGTCTGGCGGCTGCGGGACGATGGCGTCCATCACGTCCTCAAGACCCGGGTGCTGCCCCGGCAAGCCGAGGGGGTCAGGGCGGCCATGCTCCGGGCGGGTGGGGAGTGCGCCGTCTCGGCCGTGGACGCCGACGGGACCGAATACCTCGACGTGGTGCTGATGGGGACCCGCGCCGAGTTCGACGCCCTGCTCGACGACTTGCCGACGCGGTCGGCCGGCCTCGCCGCCGTCGTCGACGGCCTCCGCGACGCGCTCGGCATGGCCCCCGACCGGGGGCGCCGGGGCTACCCGTGGGAGGACCGCACGGCGGTGATGGGCATCCTGAACGTCACGCCGGACTCGTTCCACGACGGCGGTCGGTTCGATGATGTGGAGGCGGCCGTGGCCGGGGCCGAGCGGATGGTCGAGATGGGGGCCGACCTCGTCGACGTCGGGGGCGAGAGCACCCGCCCGGGCGCCGACCCGGTGGCCCCCGACGCCGAGCGAGACCGGGTCGTGCCGGTCGTCGAGCGGCTCGTCGACCTCGACGCGCTGGTGTCGGTCGACACCCGGCGGGCCGCCGTCGCCGAGGCCGCCCTCGAGGCTGGGGCCGACGTCGTCAACGACGTCTCGGGACTGTCCGACCCCGAAATGCGGTTCGTGGCGGCCGACCACGACGCGCCCCTGGTCGTCATGCACAGCATCGATACGCCGGTCGTCCCGGGCGCCACCCCGGCCTACGACGACGTCGTCGAGGACGTCATCGACGCCCTCGCCGAGCGGGTGCTCCTGGCCGAACGGGCCGGGCTCGACCGCTCCCAGATCCTGGTCGACCCCGGGCTCGGCTTCGGCAAGGCCGCCGCCGAGAGCTTCGAGCTCCTCGAACGCCTGGACGAGCTCCACGCGCTGGGCTGTCCGGTCGCGGTGGGCCACTCCCACAAGTCGATGTTCGAGGCCATCGGGTACGGCCCGGACGAACGCGGCCCGGCGACGGTCGGCGCGACGGCGCTGGCGGCCGCCCGCGACGCCGACGTGATCCGGGTCCACGACGTGGCGGAGAACGTCGCCGCGGTCCGGGCCGTCGAGGCCGCCGCGGCCCCGCACCGCTGGGTCGGCTAAGCCGGGGCCCGGCTACCCCTCGACGCCGAGCTCCCGGTAGGCCGTCAGGTATCGCTCGAACACCGGTTCGACGTCGTACGACTCGAACGTCTCGTCGACGGACCGCCGTTCGAGGTCCGCCGCGTCACGGATGGCCGACTCGAGGGCCTCCTCGTCGGTCACGCGGATGCCACGGTCGCGGTGCTCGATGAGCTCGTGGGCGGCCGAGCCGGCGTGGTAGGCCGCGATGCCGACGCACCCGCAGGCGAGCGCCCGGAGCAGGTCGGGGGCGAAGGGGGCCGCGAGGGCGGTATGGGCGTAGACGTGGGCGCCGCGGAACAGCGCGAGCCGGCGCTCGAGGGGCTGGGCGCCCAGGAAGTGGACCCGGTCCGCGATGCGGAGATCGGCCGCCTGCTGCTCGTACCGCTCCCGAGCGGGGCCGTCGCCGATGACGGCGGCGTCCCAGCCGAGCCCGCGGAGCTCTGCCAGCGCCAGCAGGAGCGTCTCGAGGTTGGCGGCGCCGTCGAGCCGGCGGGAGTAGACCACGTCGGCCAGCGGCTCGGGCTCGACCCCCCGGATGGCGGCGAAGTCGACCGGCGTCGGGATGACCTCGAGCCCGGCGGCGGCCCGGCCCAGCTCCCGGAGCCCCGTGCGGACCAGGCGGGACGGCACGACGACGCGGTCGGGTGCCCGGGCCGCGAGCCGCCGGATCCGCTCGCGCCAGCCGGACGCGGCCGCCTGGTCGTACCAATCGACCACCAGCGGGACGCCGAGGGCCGTCGACGCGGTGGCGGCTGCCGCAACGGCCAGCGGGCTGGCGTGGTTCGCGTGCACCACGTCCGGGTTGAATTCCCGTAACGCCGCCGGCAGCCGCGCCGCGAGCCGGCGTGGCGGCGGGTCGGCGGCCGCGGTCACCGGGCGGAACGGAGCCCCGCCGACGGTGGCGTCGGCGTCGCGGTCGGGCCACCAGCCGGGGCCAACGGTCGTGACCGCGTGACCGCGACCGGCCAGGGCCCCCGCGAGCCAGTCGAGGCGGTCGGCCGCCTCGTCGTCGACCCGCCAGCGGGCCCCCGCCGCGACGACCGCCACACGCATGCTTCCGGCCACGCGGCGACCCGTAGAAAAGCCACGGGGTCCGGCCGGGGCGCGGGCGCCAGCGGCCTGGGCGGCTATCGGACGGCCGCCGCCCTCTCCGGCGAGTCCGACCGACCGGCCGAGCGTTCAAATACCGGAACGCCGCCAGGGCGGACCAGTCGTGTCATCGTCCGCCGACCCGCTCGCCGATCGTATCGCGGACTGGCCCGCGCGGCGCGTCCTCGGTGTCGCCGCCGGGTTCGTCCTCGCCCCGCTGTTCGCTATCGGGCTGTTCGTGACCGTCGCGGAGGCGACGGCCCGCCACTCGCCGCTGTCGCCGGGGCTGCATCAGGCCGTCGTCGGCCTGCCGGCGGTCCTCGCGTCCTACGCCGTGGCTCGCCGGCTCCTCCTCAGGATGCCGGCGTCCTGGTTCCTCGCCGGCCGGCCGGGACGCCGAGTTCTCGGTTGGGCCGCCGTCGGGCTCGCCCTGCCAGCGGGCATTCTTGCCGTCGAGCTCGCCGCCATCGGCGCCACGCGACTGGGGACGCTGCCGGGACCCGCGGTCGCCGCGAGCTACCTCGCGACGAGCCTGGCGGCTGGCCTGCTCGCCGGCGTCCTCGAGGAGCTGCCGCTCCGTGGCGGGCTGCTGCGGCTGCTCGAGGCGCGGTGGGGACCGCGGGCGGCCGTGGCGGCCTCGGCGGCCGTTTTCGCGGGCCTCCACCAGGGGCACGCGAGCGGCCCCCGCGGGTTGGCGTTCGTCCTGGCGTCGATGCTCGCCGCCGGCCTGCTGCTCGGGGTCGTGGTCGTCCGGACCCGGAGCGTGTGGAACGCCGTCGCGCTCCACGCCGGCTGGAACGCAGTGTTCGGCGGTCGACTCGTGTCGGTCGCCGGTCCGGGAGCACCCGTCCGGACAGCCGTCCTCTCGTTTCGGCTCCGGGAGGCGCCGGTCTGGCTCACCGGCGGGGAGGCGACGCTCGGGGCGGCCCCGCCCACCACTGCCGCCCTGCTCGTCGCCGTGGTCGTGGTGGCCTGGCTGGTCCGACGCGACGACGCCACCGCGCGACCGGCGCCCGCCACGCGGCGGAGCCGGTCCGGTGCCCGCCGTGACGGGCCGGGAGGGGCGCCGTGAGCTGGCGGCTCGTCGCCCGGTGGGTGGCCGCCGACGCCCGCCGATCCCGGGGGCTCTGGACCGTCGTGGGCGTCTTTGCCGTGGTGGGCGCCGGCGCGGCCGCGTTACCGGCGGCCGTCGTCGGCCCGTCGCTCACCGCCGAGCAGGCGCTCGTGTTCCTGCCCGCCCCGCTCCGGATCGTCGGCTCGCTGGTCGGCCTGCTCGCGGGATACGCCGTCATCGCCGGCCCCCGGAGCGACGGCCGGCTCGGGCTCGTCCTCGGCCTGCCCGTCAGCCGGTCGGCGCTGGTCGTCGGCGCGTTCGCCGGCCGGGCGGCCGTCGTGCTGGCCGGTGTGGCCGCCGGGCTCGGCGCCGTGGTGGCGACCGTCGCGGCCGCCTACGGCACGCTCCCGCTCGGGCGCCTCCTGGCGTTCGGCGGCCTGGTCGGCCTGCTGGTCGTCGCGATGACCGCCCTGGCCGTCGGCCTCTCCGCGGCGACGGCCACGCCCGGGCGGGCCGGCGTCGCGGCCGTCGCCGCGTTCGTCGGCTTCCAGTTCTTCTGGGACGCCGTCCCGGCCGGCGCCCACTACCTCGTTGCCGGTTCGCTGCCCGGACCGGTCGTCCCGGCCTGGGTCGTGCTGCTGGAGCGGCTCCAGCCGCTCGCCGCCTTCGACGTGGCCGCCACCTTGGTCCTCCCGGCGGCCGAGACCGGCATCCGGCTCTCGGCCGGCGGGGCCGCCGCCACCGGCGCGGCCGGACCGACCGCCCTGGCCGACCGGCTGGCCGGGCCGGTCCCGGTCTACCTCGACCCGTGGGCGAGCGTCGTCACGCTGGTCGCGTGGACCGCCGTCCCGCTCGCCGCGGGCTGGTACCGGTTCAGGCGGGCGGACCTCTGATGGCGGACCGCCGCCCGCGGGGCCGTGAGACCGGGTGCCAGCGGACCCGCGAGCAGTCCGGAGTCATGCCCGCCGGAGGCTGGGCGTCCCGCCCGGCGTATCGGCAGGTGCGGGCCTTCGCGCGGCGCTCGCTGCGGCAGTACACCCGGAGCCCGATCGGCCTCGCGTTCCTCGTCGCCTGGCCGGCGTTCTGGTACCTGGTCGTCGCCCACGTGCTGTTCGGCCGGGCCGTCGGCGCGGTCGGCGTGGCGAAAGCCGCCTTCGCGGTGAGCTTCGGCCTCTTCGGCGCCCTGACGGTGTCGCTGGCCGGCGCCGTCGGGTCGTTCACCGCCGACGTCCAGGCCAAACGCTACCGCAAGTTCCGGTCGATGCCAATCGTGCCGGCCGCCGACTTCACCGGCCGATTCCTGGCCGGCGCGGCCCTCTCCATGGGCTCCTACGGGTCGCTCCTGGCCATCGGCGCCCTCGACGGGGCCGCCTTCGGCCTCCGCGCGCCGTGGTCGCCGGCCGTCGTGGTCCTCAGCGTGGCCGCCTTCGCCGCCGTGGGCGTCGCGACGGCGCTCGGGCTCGCCGCCCTGGTGCCCCGGCCGGAACACGCGACGACGCTCGCGACGGCCCTGCTGATGCTCGTCCTGTTCGGGACCGGCTTCAACGGCGTCAGCCCGGCCCTCTTCCCCGGGCCCGACTGGCTGCTCAACGTCATCCCGGTGACCGTCATCGCCCGGGTGCAGCTCTACCACCTGGTCGAGCCGGCCGTCGTCGACCAGGGGGCGTTCGCACCGCCGGCGCTCCCGGCCGGACCCGGTGCCATCGTCCTGCTGGTTGCCTACGGCGCCGGCTCGCTGGCCCTCGGCGCCTGGGCGCTGGCCCGGCTCGTCTACCGGGGGGAGGCCGGCGAGTGAACCCCGAGCCAGCCCTCCGGGCCGACGGGCTCACCAAGGCCTTCGGCGGCGAGCCGGTCCTCGACGACGTCGACCTCGAACTAGCAGCCGGAGAAACCACCCTGCTCATGGGCCCGAACGGCGAGGGAAAGACCGTCCTCCTGTGCTGTCTGGCCGGCGGGCTGCGGCCCACGGCCGGCCGGGCGCTCGTCCACGGCCGTCCCGCCGGCGAGGCCGCCGATCGGGTCAGCCTGCTCCTGCAGGACTCGGTCGGGCTGCCGGCGCTGACCGGCCCGGAGACCGCCCGGTTCTACGCCGACCTCCACCCGGCGTCGTCGGGACGGTGGGCCCGGCTGCTCGCGCGGTTCGACATGACTGACGACGGGACCATCCTCAAGCACTGCTCCGGCGGGATGCGCCGGAAGGTCGAGCTCGCCGTCGCCCTCGACCCGGCGGTACCGGTCTATCTGCTCGACGAACCGACGGCCGCCCTCGACCTCGGGGCGCTCCACGTGCTCCACCGGGTGCTCCGGGAGCGCCGGGAGGAGGGCCGGACGGTCGTGTTGACCAGCCACTCGCCGCTCGACGTGCAGCTCGCCGACCGGCTGGTGTTCGTCGACGGCGGCGGCGTGACCCACCACGGCCGGCCCGGCTCCCTGCTGGCCGCCCTCCCGCCGGTCGTCCGGCTCCGGGGCGCCATCCACGAGGCGGCGACGGCCATCCGGCCTCACCTGCGGGCCGGCCACCGGTACGGGAGCGGGCCGGAGCTCCGGGGGTTCCTCCGGGCCGACAGCTCGGTGGACCGCGTGGCCGACGACGTGTCGGACCTCGGCGTGGTCGTCGACCGGGACGACCCCACGGCCGTCGACCTCTACGAGTACCTGTCGGCCGTCGACGGGCGGTGAGGGGGCCGCGGAGAGAAGGAGCGGACCGACGCGACCCCCGAACCGTCGGGACGAGGAAGAGGGCGTGGTTCAGG
>JBDGPL010000125.1:14191-17561 GCA_042219705.1 Halobacteriales archaeon
GACCCCATAATCCGCGAAACGAAGAGGGATTGGTTCAGGGCGGTACGTCGGTCGCGGTCGCTACCAGGGGCCGCTCGAGTAGCACACCGAAACGATGCCGAGGTTCAGGCAAATCGTGGCGCCGAGCATGGGTCTCACCTCCGGGCCGCCCTGGGTGCGGCTTCCGCGATAAACCCTCGCCGGCCACCCCTCAGATGACGCCGGTCCGCCGGGCGACGTTCCGGGCCGCCGCCTCCGACATGCCCGCCCCGAGGATAGTGTACCGGTCGCGGATCTCGTGGGCGGTCGCCAGGGCCTCGACGACGGCCGCGTCGTCGACGCCCAGCGCGTCGGCCGTCGTGGGCGCGCCCAGCTGCTCGAGGGCGTCGCGGATGGCCGCCCACTGGCCGCCCTCGCCGGTGTGGAGGTACTCGACGAGGATCGTCCCGACCCCCACCTGGTGGCCGTGGAGCGCGGCGCCGGGGGCGATGCGGTCGAGCTGGTGGCTGAACAGGTGCTCGGCGCCGCTGGCGGGCCGTGAGGAGCCCGCGATGGACATCGCCACGCCGGATGACACCAGCGCCTTGACGACGAGCCAGGCCGACTCCTCGAGGCCCGGCCGGACGGTGTCCGCACCCTCGACGAGCATCTCCGCGGTCATCTCGGCGAGGGCGGCCGCGTACTCCGAGTACTCGACGTCGTGGAGCCGGTTGGCGAGCCGCCAGTCCTTGACCGCGGTGTAGTTCGAGATGATGTCGGCACAGCCGGCCGTCGTGAGTTCCCAGGGCGCGTCGGCGAGGACGCCGGTGTCGGCGACGACGGCCAGCGGCGGCTCGGCGGCGACGCTGTGGCGAGTGTCCGCCTCCGGGATGGAGCCGCGGCCGCTGACGAGCCCGTCGTGGCTGGCGGCGGTCGGGACCGACACGAAGGCGAGACCGGCCTGGTGGCCGGCCATCTTCGCCACGTCGATGGCCTTGCCGCCGCCGACGCCGACGAGGAACGAGGCGTCGTGGTCGGTCGCCGCGTCCCGGACCGACGCCACCGAATCGAAGCTCGCCGACTCGACCACGACCGTGCGGGGCGCGTAGCCGGCCGCCTCGAAGTCCGCCGCCACGCGGTCGGCCGCGACCTCGCGGGGCGTCGGGCTGGTCACGACCAGCGGACGGTCACCCAGCCCGAGGTCGTCGACGGCCGCCACGGCGTCGTCGAGCACGTCGTGGCCGACGACGACCGAGCGCGGCAGCCGGATCCACGTCGACTTCTCGAACATCGCTGGGCCGACCCTCGCGGGCCCCGACCAAACCGTTTGCCCTCGCCGGGTCGGCTACAGCGTATCGAGCACGCCGAGCACGCGCTCCTCGGCCTCGCGGCCCGGGTCGTGTTCGGCGCCGTCGCGGTCGCTCGCGTGGTGGGCCTCCACCGTCCGCGCCATCGCCGCCTCGACGGCCGTCCACTCGAAGTCGAGCCCCGCGAGCTTCGCGGTACTCATGACGTGTGGGTGGTCCCGATAGAGGACGAAGTCCGACGGTTCGAGGCCGCCGGCGGCGAGCTCCCGAGGTCCCGCCGGGACGACCGCGACGTCGCGGCCCATGACGTCGGCGGCCAGCTCGACGGTCTCCGCCAGGGTGAGCAGCCGGCGGTCGCCGGCGTTGTAGGCCTCGCCCGCCTCGCCCCGCTCGGCGACCACCCGAAGCGCGTCGGCGACGTCCGCCACGTAGGCGCGGTGCCAGAGGTGCTGGCCGTCGCCGGGCACGATGATCCGGTCGTAGCGGGCGACCCGGTCGAGCCAGTAGTCGAGCCGCTCGGTGTAGTCGTGGGGGCCGTAGACCACGGGCGGCCGGACGCTCATCGCGTTGACGCCCTCGGCGGCGGCCGCGAAGACCGCCCGGTCGCCCTCGGCCTTCCGGGCGCCATAGCTCGCCATGGAGTCGTCGGTCGCCTGCTCGGGCGTGCAGGGCGCAAGCGGCGTCTCGTCCTCGCGCTTCGGCACGACCTCCTCGCCGTAGGCCGCTCCCGAGGAGACGTAGACGTACGCGTCGACGCCGGCGAAGATCGTGGTCGCCGCCCGGACGTCCCGGGGATGGTACGCCACCAGGTCGAGCACCACGTCGGGCTCGACCCGCTCGGCCGCCGCCTCGAGCGCGGAATCGTTCGTGCGGTCCCCGGCGACGCGGCCGACGCGGTCGTCGTCGGCGAACGGGTCGGCGTGCTCGCCGCGGTTGAAGGTGGTGACGTCGTAGCCGGCATCGAGCAGCGACTCGACCGCGTGCCGGCCGATGAAGCGCGTCCCGCCGATGACGAGGGCGCTGGCCATGGCCGGGCGACGGCCGAGCCCGCCAAAACGCTGGCGGCGGCCTCAGCCGGCCACGGTGAACGGCGCCACGGCGGCGAGAGGTTCGCCGGCCCGGAGCGGGATCGAGAAGGCGTACTCGCCGGGGTCGAGCGCGAGGCGAAGCCGCCGGTCGGCGGCCCCCGTCGACGCGGCCGGGGTGGCGAGGCTCCAGACGTAACGCTCGCCCGGGGCGATGGCGACCCGGGGTGACCGACGGAGGCCGGCAACCGCCGCCGTCCAGCCGCCGGCCGAGGACCGCAATACCGACCAGCCGGCCGGCGAGCACTGCACCGGCGACTCCCCTCGGTTCGCGACGGCGACCCGCAGCGACCACGCCGTCCCGTCGACGGTGGTGGCCGACCGGTCGATCCCGACCGGGCCGTCGTCGCCGGGGCAGACCGTCCGCTCGGCGTCCGGCAGATCCGGACAGTCCCCGGTGGCGGTGGGTTGGTCGGCGTCGGTGGACCGGGAGAAGACGCCGGTGACACACCCGGACAGGCTCCAAACAGCACTGCCGACGAGTCCGAGCATCGCCCGACGCCGCATGGGCCACCGGAACCGCCGGCCGACCTATACCGTTTCGAAGACGAAAAGAGCCGTTTCAGTCAACCGGCACCCGCGGCGACGCTGGGCGAGTCAGTCGGCGTACTCCGAGACGGCGGTGTCGGCGCCGGCGGTGGCGGGCTCGGGGAGCGCGCGCCGGGCGTCGGCCTCCGGGCGCTCGCTGATAGCCCGCTCGTAGGCCTCGGGCATGACCTTCGCGAACCGGTCGCTCGCCGCCGCCCAGTCGTCGAGCAGCTCGGCCGCCCGGTCGGAGCCGGTGTAGGCGGCGTGGTTCTCGACGAGCCGGTGCAGCGCCGCCTCGTCGGATTCCGTGAGGGTGCGTGTGACCGAGACCATGTCCTGGTTGCACCGGTCCTCGAAGTCGCCCTCGGGGTCGTAGACGTAGGCGACACCGCCGGACATGCCGGCCGCGAAGTTCTTGCCCGTCTCGCCCAGGACGGCCACGATGCCGCCGGTCATGTACTCACAGCCGTGGTCGCCGACGCCCTCGACGAC
>JBDGPL010000126.1:0-5359 GCA_042219705.1 Halobacteriales archaeon
AGCAACAGGAGATGACCCTGGAGACGCTGGAGCTGTTCGGCGAGATGTACATGACGCTCTCGCTGTTCCCGCTGCTGCTCATCATCGTGCTCGTCATCATGAGCATGCTCGGCCAGGCCGACCAGACGCTGCTGTTCGCGACGGTGTACGGCCTCATCCCGCTGACGGGCGTCGGCTTTTTGGTGATGATCTCGACGGTGAAACAGGACGACCCCGGCGACGGCTACCTGCAGTTCGAGGGGTCGACCCGGCGGGCGACCGGCGAGCGCCAGGGGTTCTTCTCGCTGGGCGCCGTCGAGCAGTACGTCGGGAAGTGGTCGGTCTTCGACCGCATCAAGCGCCGCGAGGGATCCCATCGCATCGAGGAGATCCTGAAGGCGCCGCACCTGTTCTTCCGGGACAACCCGCTGTACACCCTCGGACTGACGGTTCCCATCGCGCTCGGCATCGTCGGAGCCCTCATCGCACTCGGTCGGGCCCCGCTGTCATGGGACGGGATGGTCTCCCGGCCCGTCTGGAGCACGTTCATCCTGGTCTACGTGCCGCTCTACGTCACGGCCGTGCCGCTGACGATCTTCTACGAGTGGAACGTCCACGCCCGACACGGCGTCATCGGCGGGCTCTCCGACACCCTCCGGAAGCTGTCCAGCGCGAACGACACCGGCATGACCCTGCTGGAGTCCATCCGGACCGTCGCGGACACGTCGACGGGCACCCTCGCCCAGGAGCTCGACGTCATCTACACGAAGGTCCAGTACGGCACGAGCCTCAAGGAGGCCCTCATCGAGTTCAACAACAAGTACCACATCCCCCGGCTCGCCCGCACGGTGACCCTCATCAGCAAGGCCCAGGAGGCCTCCAGCCAGATCACCGAGGTCCTCACGACCGCGGCCCAGGCCTCGGAGAACCAGGACGACATCGACCGCGACCGCAAGTCCCGCACCCGGATGCAGGTCGTCATCATCCTGATGACCTACTTCACGCTGCTGGCGGTCATGGCCATCCTCAAGACCCAGTTCCTCGACGTGATGTCGGGGCTGACCAGCCAGTCGAGCGGTGGCGGCGGGGCCGGGGTCGGCTTTGGCGGGGGCCTCGACACCCAGATGCTCAGCCTGCTGTTCTTCCACGCTGTCACGGCCCAGGCGGTCCTCTCGGCCTTCATCAGCGGCTACATCCGCGACGCCAACCTGCTCAGCGGGCTGAAGTTCGTGGTGGTGCTGATCACGGTCGCGCTGGTGACCTGGATCATGGTGGCCTGAGATGGCCGCCGGGGGCCGGCGGCGCGGGACCGCTGGCCGGGGGTCGCGCCCCCGGCGGCGAAGCGGTCGCGCCCAGACCACCATCGACTTCATGATCGGCGCGGGCGTGTTCCTGCTCGTCGTCGGGTTCGTGCTTGGCATCATCCCGGGCATCATCGACCCGTTCAGCGACAGCCAGGAGACGACGATCGTCGCCGACCGGCTGGCGACCCAGGTGGCCGAGGGCATGCTCGGCGAGCCGAGCCGGCCGACTGTCCTCAACGAGACCTGCACCTTCGCGTTCTTCAACGCGAGCCTCGGGAACGGCGAGGGTTGTCCGGTACCGTTCCACGAAACGACGAACGACCTCAACGCGCGGCTCGGGGTGCAGGACCGCCAGTCAATCAACATCACCATCAAGCGGGACCTCGACGCCGACGGCGACCTCGAACAGCTCGCCACCGACGGGGACACGGTCTCGACGACGGGCCACACGACGCTCGCCATCGGGCCGGCAGTGCCCCCCTCCCGGTCCGTCGTCGCCGCCAGCCGGACCGCGTTCATCGACGGGAAGGACGTCACCGTGGTGGTGCGGGTATGGTGAGGCGTCGTCCCGGCATTCCGGCCGACCGGCGGGGCCAGGCGTTCACGCTGGAGGCGTTCATGGCATCCCTCCTGCTGGTCGGAGCCATCATCTTCGCGCTGCAGGTGACCGCGGTCACGCCGCTGACCGCGAGCACGTCGAGCCAGCACATCGAGAACCAGCAGCTGCAGGTCGCCAGCGGGCTGCTCGACAGCGCCGTCTCGAACGGCTCGCTCCGCGAGGCGGTCCTCTACTGGAACGGCTCGGCCGGGCAGTTCTACGGGGTCAACGACGAGGAGGGCTACTACGCGGTCGGGGGACCGCCGGGGCTGGTCTTCGGCGAGATGCTCAACCGGACGTTCCGGGCCCGGGGCATCGCGTTCGATGTCAACGTCTGGTACGTGGGCGTCGACGGCGACCTCCGGCAGGAGGAGATGGTCAACTTCGGCACGCCGAGCGACAACGCCGTGAGCGCCCGCCGGACCATCACCCTGTTCGACGACGACCGACTGACCTCGCCCGAAAGCAGCGACCCGGTCGACGAGGTCGGGACCTTCTACGCCCCGGACTTCGCGCCGGACAGCGGCGTGTACAACGTGCTCCGGGTGGAGGTGGTCGTGTGGCGGATGTAGCCGCCGGTCCGACGCCACCGCGGCCCCGCGGCCGTGGCCAGCTCATCCTCGTGACGGCCCTGGGGCTGGCGATCCTCTTCGTCACGCTGGCGCTCATCCTCAACACCGCCATCTACACCGAGAACCTCGCGACCAGAAGCGGCGACATCGGCGGCGGCACCGACGCCGTCCGGTACCACGACGCGGCCCGCGACGGCGTCGGCGGCGTGATGGACTACGTCAACGCCCACAACAACTCGAGCTACGCCGCGCTACGGGCGAACCTCTCCGCCGGCGTGGACGCCTTCCGGAACCAGTCGGCGAGACAGTTCGCGGTCGGCGATAGTCTGGCGGTCGTCACGCTCAACCGAACGGTCAACGGGACCCGCATCGCCCAGACGGACCCGACCCGGGACCTCACCAACACGAGCGGCAATCCGGACTGGACCGTCGTCCAGGACGTCGAGGAGACGCGCGCGGTCGTCATCAACGTCACCGATGCCAGCTCGCTGGAACCGCCGGGTTCGGCCAACGCGTTCAACCTGACCCTCGACGACGGCGACGAAACCTGGCGGCTCAACGTCACCAACGACTCGACCACCACCTTTGTGGGTGTCGAGAACGGCACCGACGCGGAGTTCAACTGCACCGCGCCGACCGGGACGCCAGTCATCGACGTGACCGCGGGGACCATCGATGGCGAGGACTGCAGCGGGCTCGACTTCGCCGAGGGGCTCGAGCCCCCATACGATATCTCGATCGGCCACGGCGACAACATCACCGGCACGCTCTCGATGGTCGTGAACGGCTCGACGTTGGCCGGGGTTCCCGACGAGGACCTCGCCGCGGACGGGAGCGGCCAGCCGTTCGCCGCCCACGCCGTCTACGCGACGACCATCGACATCGTCTACGAGACGCCGCGGCTGTACTACAACACGACCGTCCGGGTCGCGCCGGGTGATCCCGATGGCTGACCGGGGGGTCTCGGCCGTGCTGGGCTACGTGCTGGTGTTGGGTATCGTCACCCTGCTCATCAGCGGCCTGTTCCTCGCGGCGGGGAACTTCGTCGAGAACCAGCACCAGCGCGCGGTCCGGGCCGAGTTCGAGGTCGTCGGGAACCGCGTCGCGGCCGACATCGCCGCGATCGACCGGCTCGCGCTGGCGTCGGGGCCCGACGGCCGGGCCGAGCTCGAGGTCAACCTCCCCCCGCTGGCGGCCGGCAAGACCTACGAGATCACCACGAGTTCCGCCGGGGGGAACGTCTCCTTCGTCAACGTGAGCACGACCGACGCGTCGTTCGACGTCGCCGTCGAGGTCCGCGTGAAAACGGACACGACGCTGGCCGCTACCACGGTCTCCGGCGGGGACGTCGTCATCGTCTACGACGGCAGCCAGATCGAGGTGCGTGAGGATGCTTGACCGGGGACAGACCGAGACGCTCGGGTTCGTCCTCGTGTTCGCCATCATCACCGCCTCCATCGGCCTGGTGTACGCCAGCGGCTTCACCGGGCTCAACGACGTCAGGGAGTTCGAGCAGGTCAACAACGCCGAGCGGGCGTTCGAGGTCTTCGCCGACAACATCGAGGACATCACCCACCGGAACGCCCCGAGCCGGTCGACGGAGATCAAGCTGGCCGACGCCGAGCTGCGGATCGCCGAGGCCATCCAGGTCGAGGTCAACGACCCGGACTCCACGTTCAACGTGACCTACGACGTCAGGCCCGTCATCTACGATCCCGGAACGGGGACCGAGCTCGTCTACGCCCAGGGCGCCGTCATCCGCGACCAGCGCCACGGCGGCGTCGTCGTGAAGGAGGGGACGCTCCTGCTCGACGCCAACCGATCGTCGATCCCCGTCGTGCAGACGCGCCACGTGAGCGGCCAAGGCGCGGTCAGCGGCAGCACGACGGTTCTCGTCCGGGCCCGACAGTCCCAGACGCAGCTCGTCTACGTGAACACCACGACCAACAACAAGATCTGGTTCAACGTGACGTCACCACGGGCGGAGATCTGGCATGACCACCTGACGAGCACCTACCCCGACGTGACCTGCAACCCGGTCGCCGGATCCGCAGTCAACTGTTCGGTGTCGACCGACCGGGTCTACGTCACGGTGGTCAAGATTGACCTCTCCATCGAGTGACTACTGGCGGGGAATCAGTCGAGCTCGATTTCGACCCGGTTCTCGGTGATGTGCAGGAAGGTGACAAAGCTTCCCGTCCCGCCGGTCTGGTCGAAATGGCCGGTTGATGCTTCCTCGTTCACCGTGTCGGAGCCCTTGTCCTCAACTGTGAGATCGATGTTTGGGCCCATTAGCTCGAGGTAATGGTTCGTCAGGTTGTGCATCGTCGTCTTGTCGCTAGCCAGGAAATCAGTCCCGGGATCCTCCCATGCGATTGAATCGCCATGCTCGCTAAAGTTCACGGGTTTCTGCAGGGTGTCTTTGTTCGCGCTGAAGTGCTGGAGCTCGTTTTTGGCCAGCGACTGCAGCCCGAGTTCGGTCGAACCGGTCAGATTAACTTCCAGATAGATCTCGCTATCGCCATCCCCGTCCAGGTCGTCACAGCTTGTCTCGAATGCGTCGTCCAGATGCCATCCATGATAAGGGTCGCCATTTTTGTCACTGTAGTAGACGGTCGCGTCGACTACGCGCTCCGAGCAGGGTGAATCATCGGTTCCTGGGCCGCCGTCTCTGAGATGGATTTCGAACTCCTGGCTGCCCTGCTCCGCATAGAGCGTCCACTGGAGGTTGGAGAACTTGGCCGCGTCTGAGTCAGGTGGCCTAATCGTGATATTAAACGTGGTGATAGGGTGGCCACCACTGACACCTCGGAGCTCAATCGAATTGCCGTCGGCTGGTATGTCGAAGTCACCTCGGACCCCCGTGGCGATGAGCTTCACCGAGGCGGTCTGGTTCGTGTGGTCGA
>JBDGPL010000127.1:0-3644 GCA_042219705.1 Halobacteriales archaeon
GAGACGACCGGCCCGACCGCCACCGTGCTGCGCATCCTCCGGGCGTCCCGAACCGAACCGTTAGGTCGCCCCCGCCCGTACCGACGACCGATGGCGGACCTGGGCGAGCGGCTCGCGGGCCTGCTCGTGGGCGACTTCGTGCGGCTCGAGGCCGACGGGCTGTCGGTGACGGCCGAGGTCGTCGACAACGAGGTCGCCCGGCTCGACGACCCCGCGGCCGCCGACGGCCACGCCGTCTCGTTCATGCCGGTCGGCGAGGCCGCCACGGCGGTCGACGCCGACCGCTTCCACGTCGTCCTCGAGCCCGCCGGCGAGGGCGGGTGGCGCGTCGGGCCCCTCGTGGCCGACGTCTTCGACGAGGCGGCCCTCGACTACGTGTCGGAACCCCGCGGGCCGCTCGCGGCCGTCGAGCGGCTCGACCTCGGACCCTGACCGCGGCCCTGGACCCGGACCGCCGCCCACGAACCACGCGCTGGCGCGAACGACCCACGCCGGCGATCGCATGGGCGTACCCTTATCCCCCCGCTCGACCCGGTTGACCCATGGAGACCTGGCGCGTGCTGGCCGGCCTGAGCGTGCTGCTGGTGCTCTGGGCGGTCGTCACCATCGCCCTCGGCCAGCGCCCCACCCTCCCCGGCGTGGCGGTCGCCCTGGTCGCCGGCGGCGTCGGCCTCTACCTCGGCGAGCGCGTGACGGCCCGGGTGCAGGAACGCGACGACGGCGGATAGGGCCCGGCCTGGCAGGCATCGGATTCGAACCGCCCACCGGCCGTCCCCGGGGCCCGACGCGGCAGCGACCCTTTTGCCCCCGCCCGCCGAAGCCCGGCCCGTGATCGTCGCCGAGACGCCGCGGGGCTACCGGTTCGTGACCCAGCCCGACCACGCCCGGCTGGCCGGCCAGTTCGCCGGGCAGTGGGGCGGCGACGGCTTCGAGCGACCGGCGCCGCTCCCGGCGGTCGCCATGGCGGCCCACGTCCACGACGACGGCTGGTTCGCCCGGGACCGCCGGCCCTACCGCCGACCCGACGGGACGCCCCAGCCGTTCACCGACCTCCCGCCGGCGGCCTGGATCGAGCTCTACGACCGCGGCATCGAGCGGGCCGTCGCGCTCGACCGGTACGCCGGCCTGCTCGTCTCGATGCACGGGACGGGCCTGCGCCGGCGGCGCTACGGCCTCTCGCCGTCGTGGCCCGACACGCCGCCCGCCTTCGCCGACTTCGTCGACCGCCAGGAGGCCCGCCAGCGCGAGCTGGTCGCCACGCTCGCTAGCGACCCCGCCGACGGCCGCGCGGCCGACGCCGACCGGACCCTGCTCGAGACGCTCCACGAGACCGGGACGCCGCCGGCCGAGACCGCGAGCCGGCTGTGGACGAACTACCGGCTCCTGCAGGCCTGGGACGCCCTCTCGCTGTCGGTGTGCCGGACCACCTCGCCGCCGGCCGACGACGCACTCGAAAACGTCCCGCCGGGTCCGAACGACCCCGCGGTGACGCTCTCGCTGTCGGCCCTCGACGACGGGGCCGTCGGCGTCGCCCTCGACCCGTTCGCCGTCGAGCCGCTCCGCGCGACGGTGTTCGCCCGGACGGTCGAGGGTGAGGCGTTCGACACCGACCGGGACCTCCTCGAGGCGTTCCACGCCGCCGAACTCGAGGCGGTCGAGGTGACGTTCCGGCCGATGGGCTGAACCGCGGACCCGGTCCACCGACACCGGGCGCCCGGAACCCCCACGATACCCGTCCAGGCGTTCGAACACCACCCGAAGGGTCTCGCCCTCGTCGCGTCCACGGGGTTCGCCAGCAAGCCGCTCACGCTCGAGACCGTCTCGACCGGGAAGAGAACGGTCTGCTTGCGATTCGCAGTCGCGTCGGTTCACGCCCGATACGGGAGCGTCGTCACGTCGAACGCGTCGTAGTGGGCGTCGAACGTCGCGATGTGGTCGATTCCCGCCGCCTCCATGTGCGCCACCACGACGAAATCGGTGAACGAGGCCCCGAGGTCGGTCCAGTCGCGGAACCGATCCGTGGCGTTCGCGAACGCGTCGTCGGGGACGAACGCGAGCTGATAGACCTGGCTCGATTCGAGCGTCGATAGGCAGGTCGCCGCCTGCCGCATCGTCGCCCGTTTCTTCAACCGCGTCGCCGCCTCGTCGACGATGTGCTCGTTCACCACCAGCCGACGATACGGCAGCTCGCCGTCCCGGATGAACGCCATGAACGCCCGGGCGACGTCGTGCATCCGGTCCCGCGGGTTGAACAGGGCGAACAGGAACTTCGGCCCGACGACGACCCGATGACGGACCGCTCCCGGCCGGAAGTGCTCGACCGTGACGGGCCCGATGGGGGTCTCGACGGGGCCCGCCATCGCTCACCGCGCGGACGCTGGTTCGTCGGCGAGTTCGAACGCGTCGTCGCCCGCCCATTCGGTCACAACGTCGTCCTCCGTCCGGGCGTCCGTCGCGGCGGCCGGCGGCAGCGACTCGGCGTCGAGTTCGTCGAGGACGGTAAACGCCGGGTCCCGGGGGTCGGCGCGCTGCTGGCGGTCAATCCATTGTCGCAGCGCTTCCCGGGCGGCTTCTTTGACGGTGAGGCCCCGCTCGCCAGCGAACTGCCGAAAGGAGCGGTACTCCTCGTCGGTGAGCTCAGTCTGGACGTGTTTGGTGCCGTCACCGGTCATCGGGGTTGTGTTGGTTACATGCGTTTATCAATGTATCCATGACAGTTGCATGATCTTGTCTTGAGCCCGGCTCCTGGCCACACAGCGGCCGTCAGCATCAGGAGCCCCGAGGTCGAGAAGTTCCAGCCGGAAGGCCCACCGGCCCCCATCACGCCTCGGCCTCTCCGGCCGGACGGGGCCCAGCCGTCACGTCCTGCCGACCGCGTGAAGCCAGCCACTATCACCCGGTCGCCGTACACGCCGCTGACCGCCAGTTACCACCGACCGTCGGCGGTCCCGCCACAACCAAACCCTCATACCGCGTCCCGCCGAGCCTGCGGCCAATGCACGTCAGCGTCGTCGGCTCGGGCTACGTCGGCACCACCGTCGCCGCCTGCCTCGCCGACCTCGGCCACGACGTCACCGCGGTCGACGTCGACGAGGCCATCGTCGAGTCGATCAACGCCGGCGAGGCGCCCATCGCCGAGCCCGGCCTCGACGAACGGCTCGCCGCGCACGCCGGCGACCGATTGCGCGCCACGACGGACTACGACGCCGTCACGGACACGGCGCTCACCCTCCTCGCCCTCCCGACGCCGTCGAACGACGACGGCAGCATCGACACGTCGGTCATCGAGGCCGCCGCCCGAACGCTCGGCGAGGCCCTGGCCGGGACGGCCGAGCCGCACACGGTCGCCGTCAAGTCGACGGTCGTCCCGGGCACGACCGAGGACGTCCTCGCCCCGATCATCGAGGACGCCTCGGGCAAGACGCCCGGCGACGACCTGCTCGTCGCCGCCAACCCCGAGTTCCAGCGGGAGGGCACCGCCGTCGAGGACTTCCTCCACCCCGACAAGGTCGTCGTCGGGACCCACCACGAGGGGGCCGCCGACGCGCTCGCCGAACTCTACGCGCCGCTCCTGGAGCGCCACGCGGCGCCCGTGGTCCAGACCGGCCCCCGCGAGGCCGAGATGATCAAGTACGCCAACAACG
>JBDGPL010000128.1:0-8737 GCA_042219705.1 Halobacteriales archaeon
CCACTCGGTGACCTGTGCGGTGAACTTCGTCCAGCACGCCGGCGTCGAGGCGCTCCGGAACACCGACGACGCCGTGGCGGAGATGGTCGACGCCTTCGAGGCCCGCCGGGACCTGCTGGTCGACCTCCTGGCCGAACAGGGCGTCGACGTCCCGGTTCCCGACGGCGCGTTCTACCTCATGCTCCCGGTGGCCGACGACGACGCGGCCTGGTGTGAGCGGGCCATCGACGAGGCCCACGTCGCGACGGTCCCGGGCTCGGCCTTCGGCACGCCCGGCTACGCCCGGCTCTCCTACGCGACCGGCCAGGCCCGGATCCGGGAGGCCGTCGACCGGCTGGCCGACGGCGGGTTGGTGTAGGGCGGCGGCTGGTCCGACCCGCCCCACCCGCCGGTTCCGCCTAGTTGTCGCCGCCGGTGTCCCGGCGGGCGGCCCGCTCCGCCGCGTCCCGGTCCATCGGCTCGCGGGCGTGCGCCTCCCGGCGGACCAGCGCGTACAGCGCCATCCCGAAGCCGACGCTCAGGAGCACGGCCAGGACCACCAGCGCGAGCCCGGCCGCCATCGCCGCCGTCACCCCAGGAAGACGTCCACGATGTCGCTCGCGCCGGGCGTGTCGTCCCGGTAGAGCTCCGAGTAGCCGCAGTTCGTACAGGAGACGACCTTGAACTGGTTCGTCTGGATGTCGAACATCTTGCTCAGCCCGCTCCCGGTCGTCGAGATGGTCCCGACGTCGGTCCCGTCGTGGCCGCACTTCGGACAGCCGCGGTCGGCGTCGCCGCCGGCGCTGTCATCAGCACTGCTCATGCCACGACCGTCGGCGGCCTCGTATAGAAAGCCATGGAAGGGTCAAACGACCGCTGTCGTCTCCGGCGGCCAGTTTACAGGTCAAGGTCGGCCTCGTCGAAGTCGAAGAAGCGCTCCGCCGGGTCCGGGAGGTCGACGTCGAGCACGTCGAGCTCGGCGGGCTGGCCGTCCCGGTCGAAGGCCCGCCAGTCGTCCCGGCCGTACGGCGCCCCCATGATGACGTGGACCTTGCCGCGCCCGAACGAGGCGACGTCGGTGTCGCTGGGCTCGAGCACGCCGTTGGGGTGGGAGTGGACGCTGCCGAGGCTGCCGAGGTCGTTGGGCACCAGGTTCGATTGGAACGTCGCCCCCCGCGGGCTGGCCCTCGTACCCGGGATGACGAGCACGTCCGTGATGACGGTGCCGTCCCGGTCGAGGCCGAGGTCCCGGGCGGGCTCGCCCCGCAGCAGCCCCATGTACTCGTCGGGGTGGGTGTCCGCGGCCGCGTCGAGCGCGAACGAAAGCGTCTCGGCCGCGATGCCGAGGATCTCGCTCGACCGGAACAGGCGCATGGCCCCCCTCGGCGGCCCCGCCTGCTAAGGCTTGTGGCGGGGCGCGCCCGACAGCGGGGCCGGTGCTGGCGGCGTCGACCGGCCACGACCGAACGGGCATCCCCGGGACACGGACGACTCGCCAGCGTTAAACCCGCCAGGGCCGAACCGGGTTCAAGATGAACGAGGGCGCCGCCGCCGACGCCGATGATGCCGGCCGGCCCACCGTCTACGAGCTCGCGGCGGACTGCACGGTCGACGACGTCGAGGAGGGAACGTACTACCGCGGGACCGTCGACGGCGTGGTCGAGTACGGCGTCTTCGTCGAGCTCGCCGACGACGTCTCCGGGCTGGTCCACGAGTCCGTCCTGGACAGCCCGCACGAGGCGGGCGAGGAGCTGGTCGTCGAGCTCACCGAGATCAGGCCGAACGGCGACCTGTCGTTCGTGCCCGTCGACCTGGAGGACTACGCCGTCGAACCCGTCGAACGCGACTACGAGGCCGCCCCGGTCGCCTCGCTCGCCGACCGCGAGGGCGAGGTCGTCCATCTCGACGGCCAGGTCGTGCAGGTCAAGCAGACCGGCGGGCCGACCCTGTTCCACGTGGCCGACGGGACGGGCGTCGTCCCCTGCGCCGCGTTCGAGCGCGCCGGCGTCCGGGCTTACCCCGAGGTCGAGCTAGGCGACCTCGTCCACGTCGTCGGCCGGGTCGAGCGCACCGACCACGGCCGGCAGGTCGAGACCGACGCCATCGCTGCCCTCGAAGGCGAGGCCCTCGAGGTCGCCCAGGAGCGCTACGAATCGGCGCTCGATAAGGGCGCGGCGCCGGCCGACGTCGACCCGCTGGTCGAGTGGGACGCCCTCGACCGGCTCGACGAGGACCTCGACGGCGTCGCCCGGCGGCTCCGCCGGGCGGCGCTGTCGGGCCGCCCGGTCGTGATCCGCCACCACGCCGACACCGATGGCATCGCGGCCGGCGTCGCCCTCGAGGCCGCCATGGAGGCCTTCATCGGCGAGACCCACGCCGACCCCGAGGCCGCCCGGCACCTGGTCACGCGCCTGCCGAGCAAGGCGCCCTACTACGAGGTCGAGGACGCCATCCGGGACCTCGGCCGCGCCCTCGCCGACCGGGACCGCCACGGCCAGCGGCTGCCCCTGTTCGTGATGGTCGACAACGGCAGCACCGAGGAGGACACGCCGGCCTACCGCCACCTCCGGGCCTACGACGTCCCGGTGATGGTCATCGATCACCACCACCCGGATCCAGACGCCGTGGCGCCGTTCCTCGCCGAGCACGTCAACCCCTACCTCGTCGGCGACGACTACGCCGTGACCGTCGGGATGCTCTGTGTCGAGATCGCGCGACGGGTCGCGCCGGCGCTGTCCGACGACCTCCGCCACCTCCCGGCGGTCGCCGGGCTCGCCGACCGGTCGTCGGCCGACGCCATGACGGACTACCTGGCGCTGGCCGCCGACGCCGGCTACGACGAGGACCGGTGCCGGGCCATCGGCGACGCGGTGGACTACGCCGCCTACTGGCTGCGCTACGACGCCGGCCACGGGGTCGTCGAGGACGTCCTCGACGTCGGGGGCGACGCCGACCGCCACCGCGAGCTGGTCGACCTGCTCGAGAGCCGGGCCCACGCCGCCATCCGCCGCCAGCTCGACGGCGCGCTGGCCCACCTCGAGGAGACCACGCTCGACAGCGGGGTGCGGCTGGTCACCGTCGACCTCGACGCCCACGCCCACCGATTCACCTACCCGGCGCCGGGCACCACCACCGGCGCCATCCACGACCACGTCGTCCGTGAGACCGGCGAGCCCGTCATCACCGTCGGCTACGGCCCGGATTTCGCGGTCATGCGCTCCGACGGCGTCCGGCTGGACATTCCGCGGCTGGTCGACGACCTCAACGAGCGGCTGGCGGGCGCCGGCGTCAGCGGCGGCGGCCACCTGGTCGTCGGCTCCATCCGGTTCGTCGAGGGGATGCGCGAGGCGGTCCTCGACGCGCTGGTCGACGAGGTAACCGCGGCGGAGATCGACGACAGCCTGGGTGCCGCGAGCCCCCGGGACTACGCCGTCGACCGGCCGGCGGCCGGTGGCGGGACGCGGCCCGACGACGCCGACCGGTAGCCGGCCGACAGAACGGGCCAACTGGGCCCCGGGGCGGGCCGTCCGGGACGCGGCCCGAGGGTGGCGTTCGAGGCCACCGTAGCGGTCGGGAACGGCGCTCAGGGGAGGCCCGGACCGGGCGGGCCCGACGCCGGACCGTCGGGCGCCGGAACGACGCCCTCGTCGCCGCCCGGGTCGAACTCGATGCGTCGGGCGGCGAAGCCGGCCGCGGCGAGGGCGAGCGCGGCGGCCACGACCACCAGCCCGGCCGGCACCCGCCAGCGGCCACCCTGCCAGTCGGCGTCGAACACCCTGCCGTAGTACCGGGCGGCGGCCGGGCTGTGCAGCACGACATCGACCTCGCGGTTCCGCCGGGCCGACGCGTTGTTCCAGTTGAGCGAGCCAAGCAGCACGTGCTCGCCGTCGACGACCGCCGCCTTGGCGTGGATCTTGCCGTACCGGCCGTGTGGGGCGGCCAGCCGAACGTCGAGCGGCAGTCCCTCTTCGCGCGCGAGCTCATTGAGGGCCTGCGCGACCGCCCGGTTGTCCTCGCGGACGTACCAGACGCCCGCGAGCAGGAGCTTCACCGAGACGCCCCGTCGGGCCGCCCGGAGGAGCGCCCGGACGAAGGGCTGGCGCTCCCCGCCGACCGACACCTGGATGACCCGGATGGAGGTCCGGGCGCCGTCGAGCAGGGCGACGGTGCGTCGCTCGGCGTTGTCGGGGGCGACGACCACCTCGACCCCCACGTCCTCGACCGCCACCGGGGTGAACGCCGCCGGGAACGTCCCGTTGGCCGGTGAGTTGGCCGGCACGAACCGCCGGTCCCGCCGGGCGATCCGCCACGGGCGGGCGTCCCGCCAGCCGGCGTCCGCGGCGAACGTCTCGGCGAGCGCGTCGGCGACGGCCGGGCTCGTGAGCACGACCCCCCAGCCGCGGCTCGACCGGCCGCCGACCCCCGCCGGCTTCCAGTTCTCGGTCAACACGACGGCCCGGTCGTCGACGACGGCGTACTTCGCGTGGTGGAAGGCGTACCGGGCGCGCGGCCCGCCGATGGCGCGAACGGTCACGCCACAGCCGGCGAGCCGGTCGAGGCGCCGGGCGCCGACGGTGGTCATCCCGCTGACGGGCTCCAGCTCGACGAGCACCCGGACGTCGACCCCGCGACTCCTGGCGGCACAGAGGACGTCGGCCACCCGACGCGAGGTGAACGTGTACCCCGCGAGCCAGAGCCGCCGGTCGGCGTCGCGGAGCGGCGCCAGGACGGCCGCCGGCGCGTCGGGGAGCACGAACAGCCGGGCCGAGCTGGCCCGACCCGACCGCACCGGGAACGACGTGGCGCCGGGGGCCCGCCAGGTCCACCCTGTCGGCGTCCGCCGGTACAGCAGGCCCTCTGGCGCATCGGCGTACGAGACGCGGTCGACGACGCCGTCGCCGCCCAGGAGGACGAGCTGCTCGCCCCGGTTGGCGAGCCGGAGCGGTCCCGGGACCAGCACGACCGGCGCGTCGGTCAGGGTGGCGACCACCGGGTCGGTCGCGACGGCGACCCGGCCGGCCAGCTCCCGGTCGGGGAGGCCAACGGTCGTCTCGCCGTCGGCGAGCGCGAGCGTGCCGAGGGGCGTGTTCGCCGGGACGCGAACCACGACGAACTCGCCCCGGTCGCCCGGGAACGTCGGGTTCGGGTAGACGGCCACGAGCCGCGGCGCGTCGGGGCCGGCCGGCGCGCCGTTCGCGGGGGTCGGCGTCGGGCTGGGGGACTGGCCGGCAGCCGCCGCCGGGACCGTCAGCGCCAGGAGGACCACCAGCCACGCGACTCGCACGCGGAGCGATGGGTGCCTTTCCCCGTATAAGGGTTCGCCGGTGCTCCGGCAGGTGAACTCGCCCGGTCCCCCGTCGGCTTCGCGACGACGGACCCCGGTGGCGGCGGTCGAGTCGCCTACCGCGGCGCGCTCAGGGGCTGGACGAGGCCGGTGCACTCCGGGCAGCGACCGGGGTGCGTGTCGGCGCGCAGGCGGGCCCCGCAGGACAGGCACTCGTATCGATACCGCCCGTCAGGCGGGGCGGGTTCCGGTCCGGCCATGACAATCGGTAGCGCACCCCAGGTCTCGATAAAAGGCCGCCCCGGTTCTCAGCGGCCGGGAACGGACGACGGGCCGGCGGGCGCCGGCCACCGGCGGGTTCGCAGCCTTTTTGCCCGCCTCGCGCGCCCCTGGCGACATGGTCGACCTGGCCGGAGCCGTCCAGCTCGCGGGGTACGCCCTGGGCGCGCTCGGCGCCGGACTCCTGTTCATCGAGCTGTTTCAGCTCCCCAGCTACGTCGACTACCAGGCCGAGTTCGGCAGCTACAACCTGACGATGTCGCCGCAGGACCCGACCGAGTATACCTGGGCCGGCCGGGTCGGGGCGCTCCTGCTGGCACTGGCCTTCGCGCTGCTCTTCCTCGCCGCCCTGCTCTGAACCGGCGACGGCCGGCGGGAGATCGGTCAGGCCGGCTTTGCGCCGAGCGCCTCGGCGGCCGCTTCCGCCTCGGACTGGACGAGGGGCACCCGGTCGTCGGCGTACGCGGCCGCCGCCTCGAGGGCCGCCTCGGTGCCGATCTGGACGAGGGCCCAGGCGGCCGACCCCCGGACGGTCCAGTCGTCGTCCTCGCCGAGCGCGGCAGCGAGGGGCTCGACGGCCCGCGGGTCGCCGATGAGGCCCAGCGCCCGGGCCGCCGACGACCGGACGAGGGGATTCTCCGCCGCCAGCCGGTCGGCGACGGCCTGGGTCGCGTCCTCGCTCCCGATCTCGCCGAGGGCGCGGAGGGTCGTCCGCTCGAGCCCGGGGTCGCTATCGGTGCCGACGTACTCGACGATGGTGTCGACCGCCGACCCGTCGCCGATCTTGCCGAGGATCTCGATGGCGTCCTGGTCCCGGCGGCCGGCGCGCTCGAGCATCGGCTCCAGGGCGGCCGGGTCGCCCAGCCGGCGGAGCGCCTCGAGGCAGTGTTCCTCCATGTAGTCCGAGCCGAGGTGCTCGAGGGCCAGCAGCACCATCTCCGCGTTGCCCGCCCGCTCCCAGGCCTTGAGGGCGGCCCACTCGGGCGGATAGTCCTTGCGGTGGTCGAGCACGTCGTAGAAACCCTCGGCGTCGAGCTTCTCCCGGGTCGTGAGGTCGTCCCACGACTCGGCCGCCTCGACGCCCGACTCGAGCGCGTCGACGGCGTCGAGGAGCGCCGCGATGGTCCCGGCGTCGTCGTCCGGGTCGAGGTCGGCGTCCGCGATGGCGTCGGCCGCCCGACCGAGCGCGTCGGCGAGGCCGGCTGGCGTCTCGGCCTCGGTCGCGAGGTCGGCCGCCAGCGCCGCCCCCGCGTCCTCCACGAACGCCTGGACCGGCTCGACGAGCTCGGCCTCGCCCTGCTCGGTCCACCGGGTATTCTCGACGTCGGCCGCGACGGCCTCGATGGCCTCGACGGCATCGCTCGCATACGGCCCCCGCTCGGCCTCGACGGCGCTCCTGGCATCGTCGAGGCGGCCCTCGATCTCCTCGCGGGGGTCCTCGGCGTCCTCCTCGTCGGGCGCGGGGAGGTCGGTCGACTCGAGCGCCGCCTCGACGTCGTCGATGGCCGCGTCGACGGCGTCGAGGTCGGCCTCGGTCTCGGCCGCGTCGAGTGCCCCGTCGACGGCGTCGAGCGCCTCGTTCAGGGCGTCGGCGCCCACCTCGTCGGCCTCGATGGGGTCGGTGACCGCCGCGAGCGCGTCCTCGAACGAGGCCGCCTCGAGCTCGCCCTCCCCGGCCGCCTCCCCCGGCTCGTCGTCCCCGTCGCTCATGGCTGGTGGGTGCGCCCGTTCGGCCTATGAGCGTTTCGACATGCCGACCGCGGGCCTACGCCCGCGCGCCCGACATCTCCCACTCCCGCCAGTAAAAGTGCGGCCCGAGCACGAGGTAGGCCAGCGCCAGCGTCAGCAGGGCGTACGGGAAGCCCCGGCCGTAGGCGTCGGGGAACAGGACCGCGAGCCCGTGGACGACGCCCATCAGGAGGGCGTCCCGGGCGAGCAGGTCGGGGTACCGAATGTCGGCGATCATCAGGTAGGACAGCACGAGCCCGCCGCCGAGCAGGACGGCCGGCGTGGCGTGGCCCGCGAGGACCGCCGAGCCGAGCACCGTGGCCGAGAGGGTGCTCGGCACGCCGATGGTGTGCTCGACGCGGGTCTGGTCGGCGGTGTAGAAGGCGAGCCGGACGAGGACGGCCGCGACGAACAACGCCGGCACGGCGGCCGCGGCGAGGAGTCGCGGGCTCAGGCCACCGGCGAGCCCCCACCCATCGCGGGCGGCGATGAAGACGACGAGGCCCGGGGCGACCCCGAACGCGGCGACGTCGGCCAGCGAGTCGAGGTAGCTCCCGACGGCCGAGCCCCCGGTCCGCCGGGCCACGACGCCGTCGAGGCCGTCGCCCATCGCCGCGAGGAGGACGAGCCGGGCGGCCAGGTCGGGCGCCCCGGACGCCGCCGCGGCGGCCGCCGCGAACCCCACCACCCCGTTGGCCACGGTGATGGCGTCGGCGAGGCCGAGCCGCCCGACGAAGCGGGGGCGCATGGCGGCTGCCTCTCGCAGTGCGGCCTTATCGCTTGTGTTCGCCGCGGCCGTCGGGGCGACGGCCGACCCCGAACCGGGACCCCTATGCCCGCGCCGTCCCAACGCCGACCATGGACCGCCGGTCGTTCCTCGCGACGCTCGCCGCCGGCGCGAGCGTCAGCCTGGCCGGCTGCGGCGTCGGTGGAGGGAATACGCCCGGCCCGGGCGACGACTTCGACGTCGGCATGGGCGCGAGCGTCTTCGAACCCCAGACGGTCACGGTCGCCCTCGGCGAATCGGTACGCTGGCGGAACACGAACTCCCGCGCCCACACGGTGACCGCGTACGGCGCGGAGCTGCCCGCCGGCGCGGCCTACTTCGCGTCGGGCGGCTTCGAGACGGAGCAGGCGGCCCGCGAGGCCTTCTACGAGCGGCTCGACGGGACGCTGTCGACGGGCGAGACCTACGAACACGCCTTCGAGGTCGCCGGGACGTACCCCTACTTCTGCATCCCCCACGAGCGGGCGGGCATGGTCGGGACGGTCGTCGTCGAGGGCTGAGGCCGACCCCCGGCGCACCCACCCCCCGAACAGCGGGGCCCGGTTCTACTCCTCGGTTTCGTCCGCCGCCTCGGTGGCCGCGGTCTCCTCCTCCTCGTAGACCTCCTCGGGGTGGGCGTCGAGGACGGCCTTCTGGACCTCGACCCGCCGGAGCGGGTAGATGGTCTTCGCCTCGTTGTA
>JBDGPL010000129.1:0-7728 GCA_042219705.1 Halobacteriales archaeon
TCATCTCCCGGGAGGTCATCGCCGACTCCGTCGAGCTCGTCGCCTTCGGCGAGCGCATGGACGGGCTGGTCACCATCGGGGGCTGCGACAAGAACATGCCCGGGATGATGATGGCCGCCATCCGGGCGGACCTCCCGAGCGTCTTCCTCTACGGCGGCTCCATCATGCCCGGCCACCACGGCGGCCGGGAGGTCACCATCCAGAACGTCTTCGAGGCTCGCGGGGCGGTCGCCGCCGGCGAGATGAGCGAGGATGAGCTCGACGAGCTGGAGCGGAACGCCTGTCCCGGCGCCGGCGCCTGCGGCGGGATGTTCACGGCGAACACCATGGCCTCCATCAGCGAGGCCCTCGGCTTCGCGCCGCTGGGCAGCGCCAGCCCGCCCGCCGAGGACGACGCGCGCTACGACGTCGCCGCGGCGGCGGGCGAGCTGGCCGTCGAGGCCATCGAGGCCCGCCGGCGGCCGTCGGACTTCCTCTCGAAGGCGTCGTTCGAGAACGCCATCGCGCTGCAGGTCGCCATCGGCGGCTCGACCAACGGCGTCCTCCACCTCCTGGCGATGGCGGCGGAGGCCGGCGTCGACCTCGCCATCGAGGAGTTCGACGAGGTCAGCCGTCGGACCCCGAAGATCGCGGACTTCCAGCCGGGCGGCGAGCGCGTGATGAACGACCTCCACGAGGTCGGCGGCGTGCCGGTCGTCCTCGGCGAGCTCCACGCGGCCGGGCTGCTGCAGGGCGACGCGCTGACGGTCACCGGCGAGACGATGGCCGAGGCCCTCGACCGCGTCGACCCGCCGGCCATCGCCGACCTCGACGTCGACTTCCTCGCGACCGTCGACGACCCGAAGAACCCCCAGGGCGCCATCCGCATCCTGTCCGGCAACCTCGCGCCGGACGGCGGCGTCCTGAAGGTGACCGGCGCCGACGACTGGCACCACGAGGGCCCGGCCCGGGTCTTCGAGTCCGAGGAGGCCGCCACCGAGTACGTCCAGGCCGGCCACATCGAATCTGGCGACGTCATCGTCATCCGCAACGAGGGCCCACGGGGCGGCCCCGGAATGCGGGAAATGCTCGGCGTCACCGCCGCCCGGGACGGCCAGGGCCACGCCGAGGACGTCGCGCTCATCACCGACGGCCGGTTCTCCGGGGCGACGCGGGGCATCTCCATCGGCCACGTCGCCCCCGAGGCCTTCGTCGGCGGGCCCATCGGCGCGCTCGAGGACGGCGACGTCGTCACCATCGACGTGGCGTCGCGGACCCTCGACGTCGACCTCACCGACGCCGAGATCGAGGCCCGGCTCGACGCCCGCGACGACCCCGAGCCCGCCTATACGTCGGGCGTGCTCGCGAAGTACGGCGCCGCGTTCGGCTCCGCCGCCGACGGCGCCGTGACCAACCCGGGCGCGCGGCCCGACTGACCGGCCGGGGCCGACGTTCGAGACCACGACACGGGATGACGCGCACCACGCACGTCTGCTCGGGCTGTGGCCGCCTGCTCCGCAGCAAGCGCGACCTCCGGGAGGACCAGGGCGCGGTCCGCTCGCGGTGGACCTGCAAGGACTGCGGCACCACGGTCCCGAGCATCGTCGCCGAGAAGATCAAACACCAGACCCAGCACTGAGCCGCCCCTGCTCCTGGCCCCTCCGGGATCAGGCGAACTCCTCGAGCCGGCGCTGGCCACGCTCGAGCGCCACCGCGTCGTAGCCGTGCTCGGCGGCGAGGTGGCCCGCGAGCTCGTCGGCGAAGCCGTGGTGGGTGTAGACCCGGTCGGGGTCGACGGCCCGGACCAGGCCCACGAGCTCGTCGAAGTCACAGTGGTCGCTGAGGACGAACGCCTCGTCGACGCCGAGCCGGTGCCGGTAGCCGTCGTGGACGGCCCAGCCCGAGGCGGCGGCCGTGACCGGGTCGAGCCGGTCGAGCTGGGCGGCGAACCAGTCGTCCCGTCGGGCGCCGGTCGGGGCTACGACGACGTCGTCGGGCGCGATGGCGTCGACCGCGGACCAGGGCGTCGCGTCGAAGGTTCGGTCGGTCCCGGCCGCGATGGCCCGGTTGGCCGCGTGGACCTGTGGGTGGACGACCAGCCGACGCGCCGTCGTCTCCCGGACCAGCCGCTGCAGGGTCTGGGCGCGCCCGAGCGAGTAGCCGAACAGGACCAGCGGGCCGGCGGCGTCGGCGACGAAGTCGCGGACGCGGGCCTCGACCACCGCCTGGGGCGGGAAGCGGTAGTCGGGCCGGCCGTAGGTGGCCTCGACGACCAGCACGTCGGCGCCGACCGGCTCGAAGCCCCGCCGGGGGCCCCGGTCGCGGGTCGAGACGTCGCCGGTGTAGAGTACCCGCCGGTCGCCCTCGATGAGCGCCGCCCGCGAGCCCGGGACGTGGCCCGCCGGCCGCAGGCTGACACCGCTGGCCGACGTCTCGTACTCCAGCGTCACCCCGGTTCGGGCCTCGACGAGCGCCGCGGTGAGGGCCGAACAGACCACGGATGTCCCGTTGCGTCGGGGAACGTGGTCGGCGTGGGCGTGGGAGACGACGGTGACGTCCCCGGTCGAAGAACGGGCGTCGCAGACGACGGTCCGGCCGGTCTCGATGTGGAGGCCGTCGCAGAGCCGGACGGTGGGGACCATGTCGCCGTCTTGGGCGTCGGCTCGGGGCGACATATACCCGCGCGACGCGGTGAAGGTGGTCCGCGCCGGCCGGCCGAGCCGTCCCGAAAAAGCCCCTTATCCCAGGCCGGACCGACCGGTAACGGACCGGGAAACGACCCGGGGAGTGGAGTGGTGGAGCCGCCCCGGGTCACGGAAGACCGTTCTGGCGGAATCGGGGTAGCACCGTGGTCGGTCCCGACCCGCAATGGGTTGCTATTCCCCCGAAGCCAAATCCGTTGGGCCGAACATGTCGGGTGTGACCGGCCACCCTTATTCGGCGGGGCGTTTTTCTCCCCGCCCGGTGAACTGCCGAGCATGGACCCGGAGACCCTCGGGACCCTGTTGGAAGTGGGCGTCCTGCTGGCCATCCCGCTCGGCATCGGGCTCATCTTCTTCGGGAGCGCCCTGCTCGCCGGGGTCGGCGTCGTGCTCGTCATCCTCGGGCTCATCGGGCTGATGCCCGCGCTGCGGTACACGGTCCTGCTGTCCGAACCGGCCGGGAGCGAGTAACCCTGCTCGCCGGCGGTGGCCGTCTCCCGGTCCGGTATCGACAGTTCGGGCCGACACACCAGCCGCGGACGAACGGGAGCGGAGTCACCCGAGTGATTTTATTTGAACGAGTTCGTTTCAGGAATAAATAGCAGTTGACTCCAATGGCCGACGGCGTTCCATCGGGGATGCCAACCCCATGGACCGAGTTACGCGTCGCGCTCGACCCGTTAGCCCGCCGATTCAATCAGTATACCGCGTATCGGATTGGCGAGGCCGAGCGCATCGGCACCACGGATCGCGACGTCGCGGCGACGCGGGCGTGGCTCCGACAGCAGGGGTACGAACCGCAATACCTCTCGGCGGCCAAGAAGCATTTCGACACGGGCCAGGCCCACGATATCTCCTACCGTCGAGTGCCCGAAAACCACCCACCGGCGGCCGACGGGACGGACGTCGGTGAGGAATTCGCGCCAGCGGAGTGCCAATTCCACGTCCATGCGTTCGCGACCGGAGGTCAAATGGAGCTGTTCAGCCACTACGAGGCCCGCCCGGATGTTCTCCGACCCTCGATCGATCTGCACCGGCTCAAAACGCACTATCGGCCGGACTACGGGCGGGACTACCTCCGAGGCGTCACCGATTTAGCGGTCTAACTCCCGGGGGTTCAGCGGGTGTCGGCGGGTCGTCGTGGCCCGCCCGAGGGACGGCCCTGATCGTCCTCCCCCCCAACCGGGCGGCCGCCGTGATGAGCCCGTCGCGGTCGACGGCGAACCCAGACGGACCGGGGGCCGACGGCCGGACGGACCGACACCCGCCGGTTCAGTCGTCCGACGCCAGCACGCCGCCCGTCCCGGGCGACAGCGGCTCGTCGACGCCCCGCTTCTGGAGCGCTTGCTCGCGGCGCCTGAGGTGCGTGATGTCACGGGCGAACCCGGCGATCCGGACGACCGCCCCGCTGTCGTCGAAGATCGGCTCACCCTCGGTCCAAACCCACCGGCCGTAGCCCTCCTCGGCATTGACGCGGTACTCCTGCTCGACGGGTTCGCCGTTCGAAAGGGCCGCCATCGACCGTTTCAAGGTGTCGCGGTCGTCGGGGTGGACGCCGTCGATGAAATCCGACGGGTCCTCCCGGAGGGCGTCAACCGACCGGCCCCAGATGTCCTCATACGCTGAATTGATGAACAGCAGCTCGTCCCAGTCCCGCGTGAACAGGTAGAGGATGTCGTTGCTGTGTTCGGCGAGCTCCTCCAGCCGCTGCTTCGTGGTCCGGACGGCCTGGCGGGCCCGGTACCGGTCCACGGCCATCTCGATCCGGTTGGCGAGAACGGCGTAGTGGTGGCGTTGGGGTTGCTTCTGGACGTAGTCGGTCACACCAGCCGAGATGGCTCGGCTGGCGATTGTCTCGCTACCGTGCCCGGTAAAGAGGATGAACGGAAGCTCGGGATCGGTCTCCCGAACCGCCTCAAGGAACTCGAGACCGTTCCGTTCCGGCAGGTCGTAATCCGAGATGATACAGTCGACCTCGTGCTCGGACAGGTAGTCCCCCGCCTCATCGACGCTGGTGGCGGGCCGGATGTCGAAGGCCACCTCCTGGCGCTCGAGAAACTCCCGGGCCATATCGAGGAAATGGGGATCATCGTCAACGTGGAGAAGACGAATTCCATCGGCCATGTCATTCCCAAAACGCCTGCCGTGGGGATAAAAGAGCCCGACCGTTCCAGATCGTTCAAAGGCGACGACGGCAAAGGCATGTGACTCCCGAGTGGCTGTGTCGAGCAAAATCCATTCGTCGGCCGGGCGGTCGTCGGAGCGTTCTCCTGGCGAAGCAGTACGTGCCGGCAGGCGGACTGGTCGGTCGCCGACGTGGCCATCAATCGTCCGCTTCCACGTCGTAAATCTCCTCGACGTGTTGGGTCCGCTGTCCCAAGGTAGCGTCGGCCGTTTGTCTGAGTTCATCGGCTTCCCGACGCAAGGCCAGATACCGCTCGTCGTCCGCCAACTCGCGCGGTGACAGCGCGTCCTGGAGCAGTTCGATCTTCGCCACGGCCGAGAAGAACTCCTGGACCACCGGATGGTAGGACCGCCGGATGAGCAGTGCCTCGATCGCCTCCTGCAGCGATGGACGTTCGACGGGTTTCATCAGGTAGTCGTCGAAGGGGAGCTCGAGAACGTCGGGGTCTGGTTCGACCCCACTGATGAACATGACCTGACAGTCCAGTCCCATCGTCCGGAGTTCTCGGAGGACCTCCTCGCCGGAAAAATCCGGCATCTGTCGGTCGAGCAGGACGACATCGATGTTTTCGGAGACGATCTCGAGCGCGTCCGACCCGTTGTAGACAGCCTCGCAGCGCCATTTCTCACGGACCCATTCCTGCAGGAGGTCGGCCATCATGGGTTCGTCATCGACGACCAGGACCTCGGCGATGGTCTCCGAGCTCGGGAGACTGAGTTCGGGCATGAACGTGTTTGGAGTTTTACCTCATGATATATAATAATGGTAGTCGAAAATTGACAATTTCGGGCGCGCCGCTCGGTCCGGTGAGGCCAGAAGCTCCACGCACCGGTTCTCTGACGGTCGAATCAAGTACCCACGGGCTGATACTCCCCGATGGGTCACCGGCAGTCTTACGATACACCGAAACGTTAGATACCTAATGGTAGGCTATCGCGGCCTCTTGACTGAGCGGGAACGGACGATTCTGGACGGGACGGCCGACGTCTCCGATAATTACGTCTATCAAATCCGACACCGTATCCGGCTCAAGATCGAGGAGCTAGCGACGGATATGCAGATCCTTCGGGCGCATCACCCGGACTTGGCCAAGGAAGTCCGTGAGGCCGTCACGGGCGGAACGTGAGCGAGCCACGAGGCGTATCGCTCCGTTGTCTCCGTTCGGCGGTATCGCGACGCACCGGCGTCCCGCCGCCAGTGGCGAGCTCCGCCTCGACGACGGACCTGAAACCGGTCGAGCTTTCGACTGGGGTCGAGTCGAGGGCGGGTCTCCACGCCGATCTCCCCCCAGGTCCCGGATGCTCATCGTGGCTCGGACGAGGGCGCCTGGATTCCGTGGAGGTTGGGCCGGGCCGGTACCGCGTTCGTTCCCGTGACCCTTCCGGACGATGCGATATGGCGGTCGGGCCCCAGGCGGCGCCGAGTTATCGTCTCGTCCGACCCGGCCTCCTCATCGAGGGCCGGACCGGGCGAGTCGTCCCCCCTAAATCGACCCCCCACGGAATCGTCATCGTGCGAATGAGCCAGTCGAAATCTCGTCGGAAGACACCCACACCTCGATGAACCGGCGGTTTTATTCACGAAAGTAGTCCCGAACATTGGAGCTACAGGCCCTGAACCTTGATTACTTCCATCCGCCTCGAGAACTGATGGGACCGCTGAGATTTGAACTCAGGTCCGACGCACCCCATGCGCCGAGGATACCAAGCTACCCCACGGTCCCGCAACCACGGCGACGCCCAGACGAGCATTAAGACCTTCGGCTTTCCCGGGGCTCAAACCAGCACCCGGTCGAGCGCGACGACCACGCCGGACTCGGCATCGGGATGGCCGACCAGCCGGCCCAGACAGACCGCGGCGCCGTTCGGCGTGTAACACGCGACGGACGGTGCGCCCCCGTCGTCGGGCACGTCGGCCAGTTCGGCCGGCGTCGCGTTAGGCTCGACCGGCGGGGCCGTCCCCTCGACCCCCAGGACGCCCGGGGCGAACACCGGCGCGCCCTCCGCGACCTGTTCGGCCGCGCCCGGGGCGATCGTCACCGACGGCAGGTGCGAGAGCGCCCGCTCGGCGGGCCGGACCACCTCACGGAGCGGTCCGTCGTCCCCGCGCTCGCGCCACGCGGCCAAGCCGTCGGCGAGGTCGTGGAGCGTCGCGAGCGCCGAGTCGTCGAACGGCTCCGCCGCCGTGCGCCGCAGGTCGCCCATGTGGGCGCCCGTCCCGAGGGCCATCCCGAGGTCGTGACACAGCTTCCGGACGTAGGTGCCCGCCTCGCAGGCCACGCGCAGCAGCACCCGTCGACCGTCGACCTCCAGGGCCTCGAGGTCGAGGATCTCCCGCACCCGGAGCCGGCGGGCCACCGCGCTCTTGCGCGGCGGCTTCTGGTAGATGGGTCCCTCGAACTCGGCCAGAACCGCCTCGAGGTCCGCCGGCGGGTCGGCGTGCAGCTGGAGCACCGCCACGTACTCCTTCGGGCCGACGAGCGCGCCTGCGAGCCGGGTCGCGTCGCCCGTCAGAACCGGCAGACAGCCCGTCGCCTTCGGGTCCAGCGTGCCGGCGTGGGCCGCCTTCTCGACGCCGGCCAGGTCCCGCACCCAGGCCGAGACCTGGTGGGAGGTCGGGCCCGACGGCTTGTCGACCGGGACGACGCCGAACGCCAGGAGCGCCTCGGGGTCCCGGTCGGCGGGCGGGCCGCGCAGGCTCACGCGTCGGGCCCCCGGTCCCGGCGCGGACCCGTCGTTCTGGCGGTTCGCATGGGTGTCGGTCGGACGGCCGGCGGTTCGCGGGCGGCGAGTAAGGCTTTCGGGTTCCGGCCGGCGGGATCGTCGTGGAGACGGGGACTTAAGCCGGGCCTCGCGTAACCCC
>JBDGPL010000013.1:0-2797 GCA_042219705.1 Halobacteriales archaeon
TGCTGGATGTTCTGGGCGAAGGAGTTCCAGCCCCAGTTGCGGCTCCAGTGGAAGAACGCGCCGCCGAAGAAGCCGAACGCGATGAGGCCGACGGACAGCCAGAACTGGCCGGCCTGGCCCGGCGGGATGTGGGGGGCCACCCACCGGGTCGGCACCACCGGGATGGCGCCGGCGTAGTCGGTGTTCTCGAGGAACACGGCGTCGATGGCGACGCCGAGGATGACCGGCGGGATGAGGTCGAGCATCCGGGCGACGAAGGAGGCGGTCATCCCGGCGACGAACTGCGGGACGTTCGGGCGGCCGTACGACGCGAACAGCCGATACATGGGGTTCTCGGCGCGCTCGCGCTGCTCCTCGAACGGGTCGTCCTCGTCGAGGGCGGCCGCCATCACTCAGGAAAGGCGAGGGGCTCAGAAAAGGGTTGCTTTCGACGAAACCGGGCGAGGGCGGCGTGGTAACGGGCCCCACGCGACCGGCCGGCGTCCCGGCGGCTCAGAGGGCCGACAGGATCTCCCCGGCGTGGCCCTCCGGGTCGACGTCCTCGTAGACCCGCTCGACGGTGCCGTTCTCGTCGATGAGGTAGGTGTTCCGGAAGGCGATCTCCCACTCCTCGCCCCGGATCTCGGCGGTGCCGTAGGTCTCGTACGCCGAGGCGACCGCCCCGTCGGGGTCGCTGAGCAGGGTGAACGGCAGGTCGTACTTCTCCCGGAAGGCCGCGATGTCCTCGACCGCGTCGTTGCTCACGCCGAGGACGGCGACGTCGCGCTCGGCGAACTCGTCCCAGCGGTCACGGAACGACTCGGCCTCGATGGTGCAGCCGCGGGTGTCGGCCTTCGGGTAGAAGTAGAGGACGACCCGCTGGCCCGCGTAGTCGGAGAGCGCGACGGGCTCGCCGGCGTGGTTCGGAAGCTCGAAGTCGGGGGCCTCCTCGCCTGGCTGGAGCATGCCCGGCCTTCCCCCGGCGGCCTGCTAACCCTTTCGTCGGCCGCGAGGGTTGCCGAATCCCCGGGCACGGTCGGGCGGCCGAACGCCCACCGGCCTACTCCTCGGGGACCCCCTCGCTCCGGGCGACGGCCGCGGCCCGGAACACCTCCAGGTGGTCGGACTCGGCGAAGAAGGCGAAGCACGCGGAGCACATCGGGCGGTCGGGGAGGGTGGCGCCACCCTCGAGCACGACGGTGTAGCGCCGCTCCGCCGACCGCGTGCAGTTGAAGCACTCGCCCATCCGCGTCGGCGTTCGTGGCCGGGACCCATCAGTAACGGGTCGATAACGACGGCGGTCGGACCCCGGGCCGGCCGTCAAACGGGCCGGGTTTCGACGTCGGGGTCGAGGTCCGCCGCGGCCAGGTCCTGGCGGACGCGCTCCCGCAAGGGGTCGGGGACGCGCTCGCGGGCGACCGGCACGGCGGTGTCGCCGTCGTCGGGCACCCGCCAGTACAGCACCCGGTCGACCGGCGCGTAGTACTCGACGCTGTACTGCTCGCCGTCGCCGCGGTAGTGGACCCGGGCGGCCGCGTCCTCGACCTGCCAGCCCTCACGGTCGGCGAGGTCGGCGAGGGGCATGCCCGCGGGTTGGGCCGGACAGCGGGTAGGGGTTTCGACCCTGGAACCGTCGAACCGACGGGGCCGGGCGATGTCCCCTCCACGGGAACCCGACGGACGGACCCGGAACGGTCTCCGGGCCGCGACCGCCAGCTTCACGGCGGCCGGACCGGACGTGACTGAGAATGACCGCCTACCGGTTCCGCGTCAAGTTCGACCCCGATCCGACGGCCCTGTGGCGCGACGTCGTTATCGGCGAAGCGCGAACCGTCGACGAGTTCCAGACGAAGATCAACGAGGCGGTCGGCCTCGACCAGGGCCACCTCTGGTTCGTCGGGGCCGATGAATCGTACTGGGACAGCGACGTCAAGTTCGAGCGGCCGGCCGCCTACGAGGAGCGAGGCGACGACCCGTTCGGGTACGACGAGACCACGTACAACGCGGGGGAGACGACGATGGGCGAGCTCGTCCAACGGCTGGACCTCGACGAGCGCGACCGGCTCTGCTACCTCTACGACTACGGCGACGAGTGGCGGTTTTACGGCATCCTCAAGGCGATCCTGGATGATGAACCGGGCGACAAGCCGCCCGAGGTCGTGGGCGAGAAGGGCGACCCGGTGGAGCAGTACACCCTGATGGGCCCGGCCGGCTACGGCGGGACGGACCCGTCCTCGCTCCCCGAGCCGCTCGACGACATCATTCCAACCGGTATCGTCACCCCCGAGGCACTTCGAGCCCTGGAAGACCGGGACGACGTGGTGCACGTCCTCGTCCTGCTCAGCGTCCGGACGGCGGACGAGCCGATGGCGGAGCGGTTCGCGATCCAGCTCGACGACGCCGGGTACCTCCTCGAGCTCTTCCCCGACGGGTGGGAGGTCGTCGACGAGGTCGAGGGGGCCGACGCGGACGAGGCGGAACTGTTGGCCGACCTCGTGGCCCTGGTCCGTGACTGGCACGCCGAGATCACGGAGATGGTTGACGCCGTGTCGGACGTGTCCGTCGACGACGAAACGGGCGACGCGATGAACGTCGAGCTCGACGCGGAGCTCGAGCGAATCGGCTACGACGATCTGTAGCCGCACCGAACCGGAAGGGCGTAACCCCACGAGCCGCCGCAATCGCCTCGATGACTCGGCGGACGGGTCGAGGAACGCTGGCAGGCCGAGTACGGTGGAGCACTGCTCGTGAGCGACGTCGGGATGGGCCCCGAAGGCACGTAGCCAGGGGAGGCGACCGCCCGGACGAGCCGGACCGC
>JBDGPL010000013.1:2807-4347 GCA_042219705.1 Halobacteriales archaeon
AACGCTGGCAGGTTGAGCACGGGGGAGCACTGTTCGTGAGCGACGTCGGGATCGAACTCGGTAGCACGTAGCCAGGGAGGCGACCGCCCGGACGAGCCGGACCGCATCCAGTCGACCGGCGGCGCCTATCCGCGGTCTTGGATGCGGATCCGGTCGCCGACCTCGACGCCGTGTTCGACGGTCCAGTTGTAGGGCACCTCGAGCACCCACTTGCCGCGGCCCCGGTACCGGGTCAGCGGCGGTTCCTCGACCTCGGCGTGGTGGATGGCCGTGATGCGGCGGTCGGCGCCGACGAAGACGATGTCGATGGGGAACGCCATGTCGCGCATCACGTAGGCGTGGCGGCCCTCGGCGTCGTGGACGAACAGCATGCCCTCGTTGGGGCCCAGGGAGTCGGTGTCCGAGAGCCCGGTGTAGCGCTCGCGGACCGTGTCGGCGACGCGGACCTCGACGGTGCCCAGCTCGGTGCCGTCCGCGTCGACGACGGTGACGGTCGTCGCGTCGGGGGTGCCCGCCGTCGAGAGCTCGTCGTAGGCCAGGGCGCCGGCGGCCACGACGAGCAGGACCGCGAGGACGAGGGCGGGCCAGCGGAGGCGGTCGGGGAGCCGGGGACCGGGCGGGTCGGGCATCCGGTGGGCCGGTAGGCGGGGGAGAGGGAAACCGTTTTGCCGGGCGGCCGGCTGGATTCGGACGCGGGTTCGTGGTCTAGTAGGTCATGACGCGGCCTTTACAAGGCCGAGGCCGGCGGTTCGACTCCGCCCGAACCCATCTCGTGGCGCCACGCGACGAGGGAAGCGAGGAGCCGGCGCCACAGGTGGAGGTCACAGCGGGATCGAACCTGCCAGTCGCAACGCTCGAGCGGAGCGAGCGACCCGAAACGTCTCGGCGGGGTTCAAATCCCATCGGGTCCGCTACATTTCGTGACGCGGCTTCGCGCCCGCTGGTGATGGACGAGAACTACCCTCTTACAGAAACCATAGTCATTCGGGCGTCGCATTGGACGCAACCATGGGCAATCCGGGCCGACGAACCGAAGACAAATAGGGTATTAGGATAGACCTGTGGTTCGCTCTTCCTTACGGTAATCGAGGGATAGAGATACTTTCACCAAGCCATGTGTTGCTTTATATATCACGCAGGAGCATGTTTTGGAAAATCTTATGAGGGATAGAGCGCGTAACCATAATCGCTGTACACCGCTACTTCAGAACCGGAGTAGTGGTATTGTCTATCGTTTTACTCCATGAGAGGCATCGTTCTGATTGACGGAGGTTACTTCGACAATATCAACGAAGTCGCTAGAGGCGAGCATGGTTCCGGAATAGACATACATGAATTATCGAGGCGGTTGTGCTCGGAGTTTGATGCCGATTTACTCAGAACGAAATACTACCATTCGATGCCTTATATTGAGGATGGAGCTCCCGATGCTGACGAACGAAGGAGAAAGGCCCAGTCATTTTTCGACACCATAGACGCCATTGATAACGTTCAGTTTGAGGAAAAGGGTCGAGTTAGAGAGGTCCATGCCGATTGCCCT